>CAMYFZ010000005.1 GCA_947255165.1 uncultured Varibaculum sp. | reverse complement strand
CGGTGGGGTTGCCCGTGGGGTCAGTGGTGGGTTCGCCGGTGGGGTTGCCCGTGGGGTCAGTGGTGGGTTCGCCGGTGGGGTTGCCCGTGGGATCAGTAGTGGGTTCACCGGTAGGTTCGCCGGCAGCCTCTTCCCATTTCGCGTACACGGTTACATCAGCATTGATAGGTGCCGTGAAATCAAACGGGGTAGCGAAGGTATCATCCGTAAACCAACCTTTGAACTCCCAGCCTTCAGCAGAGGGAGCTGTCGGAGCGGTCGCCAGCTTGCCCTTGTCAACACTTTGGTCAGCAATCTGGTCACCATGACCGCCCATATCAAAACTCACGGTATTACTCTTTTTCTCCCACTTCGCGTACACGATCACATCAGCATTGATAGGTGCCGTGAAATCAAACGGGGTAGCGAAGGTATCATCCGTAAACCAACCTTTGAACTCCCAGCCTTCAGCAGAGGGAGCTGTCGGAGCGGTCGCCAGCTTGCCCTTGTCAACACTTTGGTCAGCAATATAGTCACCATGACCGCCCATATCAAAACTCACGGTATAACGCTCGTTAATTTTCAGGGTAACTAACATCTGGGTGAACTCAGTGGGTAACTTATCTGGGTCATTCGCGTGAACCCCAGCGAAGCTACTCTGGTAAGAATAGGTCACTGTATCGACGCCCTCATTAACCTTCAACCGGCCATTAACGATAGCAGCGCCTTTTAGGTCGATCACCTTACCCGCATCAAAACCAGCCGACAACTGATTCACAGGCACCAGTCGAGACCCCCCAGGAAGAATCACCGTCCGTTTCTGCCCACCATACGTTTTATCGCCTAAACTGGGCATATCAAGCAAGGTGTTGGCTGACAAGTCAATAGCCGTCAACTGATTATTGTATAAATCAAGATCCTGCAGTTCGGTGTTGGCTGACAAGTCAATAGCCGTCAACTGATTATCGTCTAAATTAAGAGTCCGCAGGGCGGGGTTGCCCGACAAATCGATAGACGTCAACTGATTTTTTTCTAACTGAAGAATCCGCAGCGCAGTGCTCGCGGGCAAATCAAGAGACGACAACCCACTATCTGTTAACCAAAGCTCTTCCAGTGCAGTGTTCGCGGACAAATCAAGAGACGACAACTGATTAAAAGCTAAATCAAGATACCGTAGTTTGAGATTCTTCGACAAATCTACATGCGACAACCGACCTCTCCCTACAGAAAGAGATTTCAGGTTGGCGAAGTACTCCACGCCTTGCAAGCTCTTGACTTCGGGTAAAGAAAACGATGAACTCCACGGCTGCACTGCGATTTCTTCGACGGCATCTAGCTCATCCTGTTGTAAGGCGCCATCTTCATTAGTGTCAAACTCGTAAGCTACGTAAGAACGAAAAGTAGCGTCTGGGAAGTTAGTAGCGTCGATATCCACATCAGCGGCATAGGCGGAGGTAGGGAACTGGAACGCCAGCGCCAGCCCAGCTAAAACAGCCACTATCCCCCCAAAAAATCGGCGTCCCACGGTAGACATCACCATCATCCTCTCATCACAGTTAAGCTAAAAACGTCCCCAGCGAACTCAAAACGCCAGAAACAGGACAATCACATTGTTTCATGTCCGGGGGAGGGCATCCAGGGGTATATTAAAACTAAGACTAAACAACTAAAATCGCAGTTAAAACCAGAAAATAGCTTTTAAATGCCTAGAGCCGGTTCCACGCGCTCCCTCCTGCGCTTATGTGGAACCGACTCCAGGTTTATCGTTTAGGGGTTATCTTGACACACGTTCCCCTAAAGTAGCCGGAGCGACCGGCCTCCCTAAGTATAACAAAAAGATGGAAGAAACCTAATCTTTTTTATGTGTCACAGATCATATTTTCCTACAGACTGCAGCTTTAGCCGTCTGGTAGGTTACGAAATTTTAAGAACTCTAGGCGCGTGACAAGCTAGAATAGCTTTCGAGATTACTTTACTTTCAGGAAGTCGCGATGGAAATTTTTTCTCCTTTTTATTATTTGCCGATAGCTGACTCCTCGGCAGATGTCTCTACATTGCTTTCTGCGCTAGCTAAACAAATGGGAGATTTACAAGATTTACCACCAAATCTTCGTCGTTCCCCTCTGAACAAACGACAGGTGCTTTTTCCCTTTCCTAAGAGTGCTGGCCACCCCACTGGTCTCGATGACTACGAAACCCGACGCCGGAAGCTCCCGGAATCAGCTGTCCTGGCCTTGTCAGCTCCGGGGGGCGGCGCAGTTATTTGTTACTCGCTGCTCAGCATCAAAACTATGGCAGAAGCAGTCAATTCGGCGGTGGGACGGCCGGGACGCTGGATCCTTACTGCTCCTGTCACCGGGATTGATGGGATTATGACTCTGGCCCGGGCAATCGCGGTCAATATTCCTCCGATAATTGCCGCCAAAACTCGGCCCGCCAACGCTGTCGATATCGTGCGGGCCGTGGAACGCGCGAAAGACCGCAGCGAAAAAGATCAGGCCCCTATCTATATGCAGATTTCTAAGGAGCAGCTTGCGCAGTTACTAGAGATTCCTCCTTCGCAGCGGACTGCTTTGCAGGCGGTTTCGGTACTGATAGTAACCGGGCTAACCGCTCACGATCATCTGGGACGGGCAGCTAAAGAAGCAGGAATGGAGATCATTCAAGGCTACGGGATTCCCGAATCGTGCGGACTGTGCGTTTTGGATGGGAAACCGGTTGCCGGCGTTCATGTAGCCACTATCGGGGATCGGATTTGGCTCTCTGGAATCTGTATGATGGTCGGTTATCTGGGCAAACCCGGAACGGTAGAGTTTATCTCTCGCGGACGCAGGCGCTGGATGCGAGCTAAAGATGCTGGTCATATGCGCGGGCCGCGTCTGATAGTAGATGGGAAAGCCCGGGACGTGATAGCTACCGCGGGAGTCCATATCCAAGCCTCCCTGGTAGAGCGAGTTATCCGGGATTTGCCGCAGGTGGAACAAGTAGTAGTGGTGGGAGTACCCGATCCCAAGTGGGGATCCCTGGTGACCGCGGTAATTAAACCGGCCTCCGATGTTGCCGAGGAACTGCTCAATCCCCAGCATAATTTGGAAGTAAAACCCGAAGTTCAATCCGCGGTTTCGCAGCTTCCCGCCCTGAAAGTTGATTCTCAGAAAGTACGCAAAATGGCCGGGCTTCCTCCCACGGAGGAAGAGGATACCTCTGCCCAGCTAACTCCTTTGGAGGCCGCGATGGCCGCGATGGCCGCCAAAATTCGGGGAGCTGATGTAGATGTGGTTGCGGCCGCAGAAACCGGGGAACTGCCGGCGGGAATTTATGAGGTGGCGCGGGGAACCGCTAACCCCAACGCGGAGGGGGAAATCGTCTTCCCCGCCCCGGATACTCCGCCTTTACCTGCGGTGGGATTGCCAGAAGACCTGGACGGAGATCTAGAAGAGATGGAAATCGCGGCTACGGAGATTCCGGTGCGGCGCAACCGTTTGGACGGTGGCGACCAGTACCACAAATCTACTGTTCCCACCGAGGATGAATCTGAGCCATCGACGGATTTGGCGATGTTGGTACGTTCCCTGGTGACCGGGCAACTGGATCGGGCGCACGCCCCCCGCGCCCTCGTCCTGGTAGATAAAATCCCAACTGACCTGCAAGGTAACTTTGATAGAGCGGCCTGCCGAGAGTTGGCTGCGCGCCGGATAGCAGCCGGAGAAGCCTGGATTCGTTAAGTTATCGCCAAAATAGGCGCCGCCGAGCAGTTAGTAAACGCATTAATAAGAAGCAAAGCAACACTTAGCAAAAAGGGGGCTGGTGTCGTAATGGCAACTGGTTCGCAGTGGATCGAAGCTGCCCGCCCTAAAACTTTACCCGCGTCCCTGGCGCCGGTGATTATGGGGATTGGCGGGGCGATTGGACTGGGACAAGCATCAGCAGGAAAGTCAGCATTGGCACTGTTGGTCGCCTTATTCTTCCAGGTAGGAGTGAATTTTTCTAATGATTATTCCGACGGGATTCGGGGCACCGATGCCCAAGGAAAACGGGTAGGTCCCCAGCGCCTGACCGGCGCAGGTTTGGCGGCTCCCCGCACAGTGCTAGTGGCCGCGCTCAGCTGTTATGCGTTTGCGGGAATCTGCGGAATCGCCCTATGCATCTGGGCAGGTAGCTACGGTCTGATCGGCTTGGGAGTACTGGCCGCCTTGGCAGCCTGGTTTTATACCGGAGGCAAGCATCCTTACGGCTATCTGCCGGGAGTATCCGAAGTGATGGTGTTTGCCTTCTTCGGCCTGTTGGCAGTACAGGGAACGATTTGGGTACAGGCCCATATGTTGCCTTGGCGCACCTGGACCGCCGCCAGCGGTATCGGATTGCTGTCGTGTGCCTTGCTGCTGATCAACAATTTGCGCGATATTCCCGGCGATGAGCAGAGTGGCAAAAATACGCTAGCGGTGAAGTTAGGGGATAAGGGCTCGCGTTACCTGTTTGCCTGCTATCTATATGCCGCCTTAGTACTGGGGGTACTTTCCTTTAGTGTTCGTTGGGAAGCTCTGGTGTTTGGGCTGGCTGTGGCATTTTGGGCGAGCTTTCCGATGATGAAAGTATTGCAGGGAGCGCGCGGAAAAGAGCTAATAAAAACCTTGAAGCAGGTGGGGCAAATCACCTTGGGATACGGCCTCGCCATCGCCGTAGAGTGGGCTTTGCAGGGTTTATAGACAGGCCGAAAAGTCGATAGTTGCTAGGCTGGAAACATGGTCGCGGTAGGTATTGCTCTGATACAGATTCTGTTAGCGGTATATGCGCTAGTAGATTGCTTGCGCACGGATAAATCGGATTTACCCGGGCGTCTGCCCCGTGCCTTTTGGCTCTTGATCATTATCGTGTTGCCGGTTTTTGGCCCCTTAGCCTGGATCGTGATTTCCTGGGCGAGCAAAGCCGAAAGTCCTGATGGTCGGGTAGAGATTCCTCGCAATCCGCTAGAGATTTTACGAGGAAGCAGCCCCAGTCCCCAGCGGAAGGAAGCGGAGATACCGCAGGCTCCCGACGATAATCCCGATTTCTTGTTCTCGTTAGAGGCAAAGATGCGACGGGAGCGGCTGGCGCGGGAGGCAGAGGAAGAAGCCAAGCGGCGCGCCGCTAAGAACCAGGAAAATGCTAGCGGGGAAGATGCCGCGAGAGAAGACCAAAACAACTCCGGAGGGGACGCCGGCGAGGGCGAAGCAAATCCGGACGCGAACCCTCCGGAAAACCCTGCTTCTCAAAGCTAAAGCGCTTTAGCTTGTGTGAGTCAAGCTAAGCGCCCTGATGGGAGCGTTCTCAGGTAAAAATCTTTAGCGTTTCAGCTAGCAGGGCTATTAGTGCCCTTGATTTAAGGCGGCGGCGGAAGTGCCCGGCACCATATCGGAAGCCTGCGCTAGGAGCGGGGCGGCCGGTTCGCAATAATCCAAACTAATCAGGGTGTTACCCAAGAAAGTTAGGGAAGTCAGCGAAGCTAGGGCGCACTGCCGCCGAGTAGGAATATGCGCCAGCGGGCGACCTTCCACAAATAGCCGGAAAGACCAGATCGGCAACTGGTGGGAAACTAACAAAATTTCGCGAATCGACGAGCCGTCAGTGGAGCGTCCCAGGCGGGAAGGATCTTGAATCGGCAGATGCAAAGCCGAACGCACCGCCTCGGTAACTCGGCTGGCTTGCACCGCATAGGGCTCGCACCAGGAAGGACGAAAAACGTTGCGGTAACGCGGCCAGTTGCGCGGGTGGAAAAGGGCGGCGCGGTTACCGTTGACCACTTCGCCCTCGAACATATTCATCGACTCTAAGAGGCGTTTGTCGGTGTGAATGGGCAAATCGAATAGCTCGGAGGCAGGAGTTGCCGACTCTACTGCGCGCTCTAGGGGAGAGGAAACTATAGCCTCTAAATGGGCGCCCTTTTCCAGTAGGTAGTCCGCACTCATCTGCGCCATTTGCTTACCCAGCTCGGTTAGGTGATAGCCGGGGAGGCGACCGTAGAGAACCCCGTCGGGATTATCTACTTCTCCGTGGCGCATCAAATGAATAGTGGTCAGTTTCTGCATATTCTCCACATTAACAAACCCGGTTTTGTCTCGGCCAGGTGCAAGCCCGGGCCTTAGCTAGGTAGGGTAGAGGCGTGAGCGGAAAACCGAAGGTAGCGGCCTTCTTTGATCTTGACGAAACCGTTATTCGGGGAGCTAGTTCCTGGATCTTGACCCGGGAACTTTTTCGGCACCGATTTTTTGGGATTCGCGACCTGTTCTTTGCCGCCCGCCAAGCATTCTTATATGTGGTGCTAGGAGAAGACCAAAAACGGGTTGAGCAGGTAAAAAACCGGGCCTTGCAGGTGATGGCGGGGCATTCTCGTCAGGAAATCATGGCAATTTCCCAACAGGTGTGTGACCTCCTAGAGAAGAAACTGTTTCCCCAGGCGCAGGGTCTAATCAAACGACATCAGGCAGCCGGTCACGATATTTGGTTGATTTCCGCCGCGCCCTCGGAACTTCCCCAGATGTTGGCCAAGCGCTTAGGACTAACCGGGGGTATTGGCACGGAAATCGCGGTGAAGGATGGAGTTTACGAGGCTCGATTAGCCTCTGAACTTATGCACGCTCAAGGTAAACGGAACCGCGTGGTGGCGCTGGCGGGAGAGCGTGGCTATGACCTCGCTTCCTGCTTCGCCTATTCGGATTCTGATAACGATATGCCCCTACTTACCCTGGTGGGCAAGCCTTCGGCAATCAATCCCGATATTTGGTTGCGGGTACGCGCCTTCCAGCGCGGATGGCCGGTGATCGATTTTCGGCGGCGCTCCCGGATCAGTAGGGCCCTGCAAAGGGCCAAGGCGAGGCGGCGCGGGTTTAACCTGGTTGGATTGGGGCGGAGTTTCTGAGTAACCTGACAGGTGCCCTAGTTTGAAGGAGCTATTTTGAGCGAAAATAATCCGCCGGCAGCTGCTGGTTTAGATAAGCAACCAGAAGAAGTTTCTGGGATGTTTGACCAGGTGGCAGCCCGTTATGACCTGACTAATGACGTAATGACTTTCGGACAGCACCGGATTTGGAGGCGTTGCCTGCAGCAGGTGGTCTCTCCCCGTCCCGGGCAAAAAATCCTGGATATTGCCGCTGGCACCGGTACTTCCTCGCTCGGTTTTTACCGGGCAGGAGCCGAGGTTACTTGCTGTGATTTCTCGGCAGGCATGGTTGCGGAAGGGCAGAAGCGTCACCGGGAATTGAACTTCGTTGTCGGTGACGCCCACGATTTACCCTTTGCTGATGAGGCTTTCGATACTGTCACCTGTTCGTTTGGGTTTAGAAACATGCACGATCCCGCTAAGGCACTGCGGGAACTCGCGCGGGTAACCAAGCCGGGGGGCAAGTTGGCGATTATGGAGTTCTCTACCCCGCCCTCCCCGCAGATCGCCCGGCTTTATGAACTTTATATGCGCAATGTTTTGCCCACCGCCGGTCGCCTGGTCTCTTCAGATTCGGATGCTTACACCTACCTGTTTGATTCCATTTTGGATTGGCCCGACCAAGAGACTTTGGGTCACCTAATCCAAGAAAATGGTTGGGGCGAGGTTTCCTATCGCAATCTCACCTTGGGAACAGTGGCGATTCACCGGGCCTTTAAAGAGGATGTTTAGGCGCTTCCGGTGACCAGAGTAGGTAGCTGGGGCCGGAAAGTTTCAGTGATTTTCTTAAAGCCATTTGGAATTAAGTAAGAAAAACCTTTCTTAATCGCTAAGCGATTTAGGTGGACTAAAGTCCCGAGATTCTGTGCCTGCCAGCATAAACCGCTGTGACTTTAGACAAGTATAAAAGCAAGTTAGCCTGAAACAGGCGCGAGGAAGGTGCCTAAAAAACCTCGTTTTACTTGCCGAGGTAGCGACTGTGGCAAGAACTAACGACCAGTAAGGGAGGGGCGTCCAGGCATGGCGGATCAGCTTGCAGACAATCACTGCCAAGTGCTGGTTGTGGGTGCCGGCCCTGCGGGCGCTGCTGCCGCCTATCACCTCGCTAAATCTGGCATAGACGTCCTGGTAATCGAAAAAGCAACTTTCCCCCGCGACAAAATCTGTGGAGACGGGTTAACCCCGGGGGCAGTTAAAGAAATCCTGGCGATGGGAATCAACCCCTTGGCAGAAGGTTGGCAAATAAACCACGGCTTGAGCGTTATCGGCGGGGGACACCGGATCACGCTGCCGTGGCCAAATCAAGGTGCTCTTCCTTCCTATGGACTTACCTGCCAACGTAAAAAACTAGACCAGCGTTTAATTCAGCAGGCAGTGGCGGCGGGTGCCCGGCTACAGGAAAACACCGTGGTACAGGACTTGCTCACCGATGGCGACGGCTATGCCCGGGGGGTTAGCGCCATCCAGCGCGACCGGGAAACCCGCCAAAAATCGCAGATTAGTTTTTACGCCCAGTACGTAGTGGACTGCACCGGGGCGAACGGGCGCTTAGCTTCTCGGCAAGGGCGTACCCCCCTCAAGAATCGCCCGCTGGCAGTGGCGGCGCGTGCCTATTTCCATTCTCCCCGTGGCAACGAAACCATGATGGAATCGCATCTAGAGCTGTGGGATGGCAAGCCCGGAAAATCAAATCTGCTTCCTGGTTACGGCTGGTTGTTCCCGATGGGCGAGGGAATTGTAAACGTGGGACTGGGATCAGTATCTTCGGGAGCCCAATCCACCAAGCTTCCCTATAAAGAAATATTCCACCGCTGGGTAGCGAATCTGCCGGAAGAATGGGGATTGTGCGAAGAAAATATGCTTGGCTCCCTGCGTTCTGCCCCCTTGCCGATGGCATTTAATCGCAAACCGGCTTACGAAAATGGGCTACTTTTGGTCGGAGACGCCGCCGGAATGGTATCTCCTTTTAATGGCGAAGGAATTGCCCCGGCAATGTTTGCGGGCAGGCGCGCCGCGGCTGCTTTGGTGCAGGCTCTGGGGCGTACCTCCAGCGCCCAAGCTGAACTCGCTTTGCGCGAATATCCCCGCGACCTGCAAGATCAATACGGTGGCTATTACAGTCTGGGGCGCGTTTTCGTGCGACTGATTGAAAATCCCAAAATTATGCATGCCTGCACCAAATACGGGTTGGATAAACCGGCGCTGATGCGATTTGTCCATAAAATGCTTTCTGATGGTTATGAACGCCGCGGCGGAGTAGCCTCCGATAAGGTGCTACAAATTCTGACTAAGGTGGTAGTACCGTCATGAAGTACATCGGTCAGAAAGAACAACCAAACCGGAAACAAACCGGAAACTACAGCAGTTGCTGCGCCATCGCTGGCGGAGCGGACAAAAAGGATGTGGAGGCCAAATGAGTCCATCGGCATCACTGTTAATTATGGGCGCGGTAGCGATTGTGCTGGCCGTAGGCGGTCTGGCGATGTCCGCAGCTCTCAGCCCGAATCGCAAGGGCCGCACCAAGCTGGCTACTTACGAATGCGGGGTGGCCCCCAATGTTCACGAGGACGCGCGCGGACGTTTCCCGATTAAGTACTACCTAATCGCGATGACGTTCATTGTGTTTGACGTAGAAATGGTGTTCCTTTATCCCTTCGCGGTCTCGATCGGTCACTTCGGTCGCGTGATGGCTATTCCGGTGTTGATCGACATCCTGCTGTTTATCGTGTTAGTGCTGGTGCCCTATATCTATGAGTGGCGCCGCGGCGGACTGGACTATTAAGAGAGAGGTAAAGCATGTCTTTTGATAATGAGCTGCCGGCAGGAGTAGCGCTCACCAGCCTAGACAAGTTTATGGGGCTAAACCGTAAAGCTAGTGTTTGGCCGGTAACTATGGGTCTGGCCTGCTGTGCTATCGAGATGATGGCTACCGGCACTCCGCGTTTTGATATTTCCCGTTTCGGTATGGAAGTATTCCGTGCCTCTCCCCGTCACGCCGATCTGATGATCGTGTCCGGGCGCGTTTCCTGGAAGATGGCGCCGATTATTCGTAACGCCTACGACGCTATGCCTGAACCCAAGTGGGTTATTTCTATGGGGGCTTGCGCGTCCTCGGGCGGGGTATTCAACAACTATGCGGTGGTGCAAGGCTGCGACCACGTGGTTCCGGTAGATGTCTATCTGCCTGGATGCCCCCCGCGGCCAGAAGCCCTGATACACGCGATTATGGTGCTGTGGGATCAGATTCATTACCGCACCCCCATCACTCAAAAACAACGGTTAGAGATCGCCCGTAAAGCCGAGAAAGCTGCTTTGGAAGCGACTCCTACCTCCCAGATGAAAGGACTGTTGGCGTGAGCGAAGACGACAAGACGGTAGTCCTCCATTCCGATGTTGAGGACGGGCCAGTAGCAGTAGAAGTAACCGCTCCTCGCGGTTTTACTGCCGGCTCTGATTTTGGTACCCGCCACGGTCTGTTCGGGGTACATGATGATGGCGACACCACCGGCTTTACGGAAATCCAGATTGAGCGGCAGATGCCCGGTGAAAGCGCCCGTCCTTACGGCTCCTGGTTTGACGAAGTCGTGGACATCCTGGAAGAACTGATTCAAAACGTCGACCTGGAAGTGGCACAGGTGATTGACCGGGTGGTGGTCGACAACGATGAACTAACCATTTTCATTGCCCGCGAGCATCTACCCCAGGTTGCTCGCTGGCTGCGTGACGACCAAGACCTGCGCTTTGAACTATGTATCGGGGTAAACGGGGTGCACTATCCGCATGATAAAGGTCGCGAACTGCACGCCGTGTATATGCTTTATTCGGCAACCCATAACCGGCAGCTGCGCCTAGAAGTCACCTGCCCGGAAGAAGATCCGCGTATTCCTTCGATAGTTTCCACTTATCCGGGAAATGACTGGTGGGAGCGGGAAACCTGGGATTTGATGGGGATTATCTTTACCGGTCACCCCGGACTGACTAGAACTGCTCTACCCGATGACTGGGTAGGACACCCTCAGCGGAAAGACTATCCGCTAGGCGGTATTCCGGTGCAATTTAAGGGCGCGACAGTCCCGCCCGCCGATTCGCGGAGGTCATACAGCTAAATGAAATACACTGACGAAAAAAACAGCCCGCTACTTAGGGCTGCCGGTCCCGCCCTCGACAATCTAATTACCGAGGACACCCCGCAATATGATTTGCACGGCGGGGACTGGGAAGAAATGGCTTCCGAAGTTGAAAAACTCGCCAACGAGCGAATCGTAATGAATATCGGTCCAGTACACCCCTCAACGCACGGGGTGCTGCGCCTGATTGCGGAACTCGATGGAGAGTACGTGCGAGATTTGCGGGTTGGTACTGGTTACTTGCATACCGGTATAGAAAAGAACATGGAATACCGCACCTGGACGCAGGGCGTTACCTACTGCACCCGGATGGACTATGTAGCTCCCTTCTTCCAGGAAGTTGCCTACTGCCTGGCAGTAGAAAAAGTGCTAAAGAAAACCGCTGAAATCCCGGAGCGGGCAAACCTGATCCGCATCCTAATGATGGAACTCAACCGGATTGCCTCGCATGTAGTGGCGATTGCTACCGGAGGCAACGAGTTGGGCGCCACTACCATGATGACCATCGGGTTTAGAGGCCGCGAAGAAATCCTGCGGATTTTCGAACAGATCACCGGTTTGCGTATGAACCATGCTTATATTCGTCCGGGCGGCGTGGCACAGGATCTGCCCCCGGGGTGCACCGAATATATTCGTGATCTGCTACCAAAGACTCGCCGCGACATTAACGAGCTACAGGATCTGACCTTGCAGAACCCGATTTTCAAGGCACGTTTTTGCGATACGGCGGTCATGCCCATGTCGGCCATTATGGCAATGTCGCTGACCGGTCCCTCGGTTCGCGCCGCTGGCTACCCCTTGGATATGCGTAAAATGCAGCCCTACTGCGGATATGAAAACTTTGATTTTGATGTTCCAGTCACCGATCAATCCGATGCCTATAACCGCACGGTAGTTCGCTTTGATGAATGCTATGAATCCCTGAAGATCATCTACCAGGTGCTAGAGCGCCTAGATGAAACCGAGGGCGAGCCGGTAATGATTGCTGACCCGCAGATCAAGTGGCCGGCGCAGCTGAGTGTAGGTACCGATGGTCAAGGGAACTCCCCTGAACACATCAAAGAAATCATGGGTGACTCCATGGAATCCCTAATCCAGCACTTCAAGCTGGTAACCGAAGGCTTTAGGGCGCCGGTCGGCCAAGCAACGCAACTGGTCGAACATGCCAAAGGCATTATGGGAGTTCACGTAGTCTCCGATGGCGGTACTCGCCCCTATCGGGCGCACTTCCGTGACCCCAGCTTTGCTAACCTGCAATCCTTATCCCTGCTGGCGCAAGGCGGCACAATCTCTGACCTGATTGTGGCGCTGGCCAGCGTGGATCCCGTCCTGGGAGGTGTTGATCGCTAATGAGTTTCTACGATCCCGAGGTCGAGCAAAAATTCCGGGAAGAAGCAGCGGAAATCATTGCCCGCTACCCCGAGGGGCATGAACGCAGCGCCATGATTCCGCTGCTGCACCTGGCACAAAGCATCGACGGATATGTCACCGCTAATGGCATCGGACTAATCGCCGACATTCTTAACTGTCAGCGCGCCGAAGTTAGCGCGGTCGCCACCTTCTACACTCAGTTCAAACGCCACCCCAACGGTGAATATACCGTGGGAGTTTGTACTAACGCCCTGTGCGCGGTCCTCGGTGGAGATACCATCATGGAAACCCTAGAAAAAGAACTAGAGGTCGGAAATGATGAAACCACCCCCGATGGCAAGATCACGCTGGAAGCGCTGGAATGTAACGCTGGCTGCGATTATGCGCCGGTAGTCATGGTCAACTGGGAGTTCTTCGACAACCAGACTCCCGAATCTGCCGTGCAGTTAGTACGCGATATCAAAGCCGGAAAACCGGTACATCCCACGCGAGGATCCGATGCGGCACCTACCTTTAAGGAGGCCAGCCGGATTTTGGCCGGATTCCCCGATCCCGAGACTGCCAACCAGGGCGTGGCGGCTGGTCCCGCCAGTTTGTGGGGGCTAAAAGTCGCCGCAGAAAAAGGGATGGAAGCCCCCGATCCGAAGCAGTTTGAAAAATCTGAAGCTGCCCAGGCCAGTGAAGGGGAGTCGGGCGCGGATGCCAATCAGGCTGGAAAAGAGCCGGTAGGCAAGGAACACTCCTCTGCTGAGCACAAGGAGACGGACAAGTGAGCGAAAACAACAAGTCTGAAATCCGCCGGGTTCCGCTGACCCCGATTGTTACTAAACAGTATCGGGAACCGGAAAGTTGGACCCTAAAGGCCTACCAGAAGACTGGTGGCTACGCGGGGCTCGAAAAAGCCAAGCAAATGGAACCCGCGCAGATTCTCGATGCAGTCAAGCAAGCGGGAGTGCGCGGACGCGGCGGTGCCGGTTTCGGTACCGCTCTGAAATGGTCGTTCCTGCCCCCCGATGATGGCGGTCCGCGTTACCTGACCGTGAACTGCGATGAGTCTGAGCCGGGTACCTGTAAAGATATCCCGATGATTTTGGCCAATCCCCACGCGGTTATCGAAGGGGTGGCGATCACCTGCTTAGCTATCGGTTGCGATCATGCTTTTATCTATATTCGCGGCGAAGTTGTTCACGCCTATAACCGGCTATTAGTGGCGATTAAAGAGGCGGAGGACGCCGGGTTGCTGGGCGATCTGAAACTGATTGCCCACGCCGGAGCCGGTGCTTATATCTGCGGGGAAGAAACTGCGCTTTTGGATTCTTTGGAAGGCAAGCGGGGACACCCCCGTCTGAAACCGCCTTTCCCGGCGGTCAAGGGGCTCTATGCGCGTCCCACCGTAATCAATAACGCTGAAACCATTGCCCAAGTATCCACGGTGTTCCGCAATTCCGCGGAATGGTATGCCTCGATGGGTAAAGAAAAATCCCTAGGATACGGGATGTTTAATCTGTCTGGTCACGTTAAACACCCCGGTCTTTATGAAGCACCGTTTGGGATTACTATGCGGGAACTGCTGGAGTATTCCGGCGGGATTCGAGGCGGTCACGCCCTGAAGTTCTATACCCCCGGCGGGTCCTCTACTCCGCTATTCACCGAAGCCGACCTGGATGTTCCCTTCACCTACGAGGACGTAGCATCGGCCGGTTCCATGTTGGCTACTCGCGCCCTACAGGTATTCGATGAAACCACTTCCGTGGTGCGGGTGATTAGTCGTTGGAATGACTTTTACCAGCATGAATCTTGTGGTAAATGCACCCCCTGTCGTGAAGGCACCTATTGGATGAAGCAGATACTGCACCGCCTAGAGGCCGGCAAAGGTCAAGAGGGCGATGTGGATTTGCTTTGCGATATTGCCGGAAACATCGCCGGACGTAGCTTCTGCGCCCTCGGTGACGCGGCGGCCACCCCGGTGCGCAGCGGAATCGAAAAGTTCCGCGAAGAGTTCGAGGCCGGATATACGACTCCCTGGTGGGAGGCCTTCCCGCCCGCTGCCTCGGAGGTTTTTAATGAAGGAGGCGCCCTGTGAGTGAGCAAGTCCAAATCAATATTGACGGCCAGGATATCGAGGTTGCCAAGGGCACGCTGTTAATCCGCGCAGCCGAGAAACTGGGGATTCATATTCCGCGGTTCTGTGACCATCCGCTGCTAGATCCGGCAGGTGCTTGTCGCCAATGCCTGGTGGAGGTAGCGATGCCGGGGCGCGATGGCGTGGTGCGTCCGATGCCCAAACCCCAACCGGCCTGCACTATGACCGCGATGGCGGGGATGGAGATCAAAACTGCCGCGACTTCGGAGGTGGCAGAGAAAGCCCAACATGGAATCACCGAGTTCCTGCTGATTAACCACCCCTTGGATTGTCCGATTTGTGACAAAGGCGGGGAATGCCCGCTGCAAAACCAAGCCATGAGCCACGGCACCGTTCAGACTCGCTTTAACGATGAAAAGCGGCTGTGGCCCAAGCCGGTAGAGCTAACTAGCCAGATTCTGATTGACCGGGAACGCTGCGTGCTTTGTCAGCGTTGCGTACGGTTCGCTAACCAGATCGCCGGTGACTGTTTTATCGCCTTACAAGGGCGTGGCGGCGGTTCTTCTCCGCGCGACGACCACCATTTCATGGGTGAAAACGTAGGTGCATTTGATCAGGAAATCATGGGGATTTCCGATTCTGATGGTTCCCAGCCGACTCTTCGCCTCGGTCCCGATGCCCAGGCGCTTTCCGATTCCCACGGCAAACCTGCCCCGCTTTCTTCTCCGGCTGCCGTAGGCGCCGGTGCAGATGAGAAAGACCAGGCAGGCAGGCTGTTTAGCTCTTACTTCTCCGGGAACATTATTCAGATTTGCCCGGTGGGGGCGCTAACTTCTAAACGCTATCGCTTCCGGGCTCGTCCTTTCGATTTGGTTTCTAACCGGGGGGTCACCGAGCAGGATGCTTCCGGTTCGGCTCTGCGCACCGATATTCGCCGCGGGGTAGTTACCCGGCGTCTCGCGCAAAAAGATTTAGAAGTCAACGAAGAGTGGATCACCGATAAAGATCGTTTCGCTTATCAGTGGCAGTTCCAGCCCACGCGGATTAAAACTCCGTTGGTGCGTGAGGACGGCAAACTGGTTCCTACCTCCTGGTCGGATGCGTTTGACCGCGCTGCTAAAGGATTGGCGGCTGCCGGGAAAGGCAAAGTTGGCTTCTTGCCCGGAGGCAGGCTAACTTTTGAGGACGCCTACACCTGGTCCAAGTTCGCCCGAGTGGTTTGCGGAACTAACGATATCGACCAGCGCACGCGCGTGGCCGGTCGGGAAGAAGAAACATTCTTAGGTGCCTATTTTGCCGGTGCCGGAATGCCGGTCACCTACTCTGACCTTGAAAAAGCTGGTCAAATACTTTTGGTGGGCCTTGAGCCCGAGGACGAATGTGGCGCGGTGTTCCTGCGGCTACGTAAAGGGGTGCGCGGCGGAAACGTAAAGGTGGCCACCGTGGCTCCCTTCGCCTCGCCCTCCTCCCTGAAGACTGCAGCGACCGTGCTGGCAGCGGCGCCGGGTACCGAACCGGAAGTAGTAGCCAATGTTAAAGCGGATGCCGATGGAGATTTCGGAGCCGTTTTTGAGGGTCTACAGGGCGAGGGCGCAGTAATCGTAGTCGGTGAACGCGCCGGAACCGTGCCCGGACTGCTCAGCGTAGTTAATGATTTAGCGGCTCGCACCGGAGCGCGCTTGGCCTGGATTCCCCGCCGTAGCGGGGAACGTGGGGGAGTAGAAGCCGGTTTGTTGCCGGGACTGCTGCCCTTCGGACGGGACGCGCGCGACGCGGAAGCCCGCAGCGATCTAGCGGCTGCTTGGGGGGCGAAACTCCCGAATACGCCGGGGCGCGATGCCCACCAGATTTTGGAGGGAGCCTGCTCCGGGGAACTTTCTGCCCTGGTGCTTGGCGGCCTAGACCTGCGTGACCTGCCAGACCAGGAGCTAGCGCGCAAAGCCCTAGATGCGGCCTCCTTCGTAATCTCGCTCGAGGTCAACCTGACACCCGCTGCCCAGGCAGCCGACGTAGTCTTCCCGGTAGCCCCGGTTTCTGAAAAGCCGGGCACCTTTATTAACTGGGAAGGCCGCCTGCGCCCCTTTGGGCAAGCCTTGGTTTCTCAAGATATGCCCGATTGGGAAGTGCTGAACAAACTAGCTCAGGGAATGGGCTGCGAACTCGGGATTGATTCTCTAAAGGCGCTTTATGCGCAAGCTAATGAGCTACTTGATTGGGACGGTAAGCGGATAGCTTTTGAACCGGTTAACCCGGCAGAACTGCTTACTCCGGGAAGCGGCCAAGTGGTGCTTAGCTGCCATAAGACTCTGATTGATGAGGGACTCTTGCAAGTGGGTGCGCCCGATATGCAAGCATCCGGGCGTGCCTCTTTCGCCCGCATCAGCCCGGAAACGGCGAAAGAGTTTGGTATCAGTGCCGGTGGCGCGGTAAACCTGAAAACAGATCAGGGAAGCATCCAGCTCCCCGTGGTGCTGACCGATATGCCACAGCGCGTGGTTTGGGTTCCTGAATGTTCAACCCACTCTCACGTGCATGAATCTTTGGGCGTCACCAGTGGCGCCTTAGTCCAGTTGGAGCCTAATGCGGAGGTGCAGCAGTGAATACCGCAATCCTGCTAAGCGCAAACAGTACCGGCGCCGCTGATTTCAGCAATGACACTTGGTGGATAACCCTGATTAAGGCGGTATTCATCGTGGCATGGCTGATTATCAGCGTGATTATGGCCCTGTGGGTAGAGCGGCGCGGCCTCGGGCGGATCCAGACTCGACCGGGACCGAATGTTCACGGCCCCTTGGGGTTATTCCAGGCACTGGCTGATGCCGTGAAACTCTTGACCAAAGAGGATATCTTCAAACGGCACGTCGATAAGGTGATTTATCTGCTGGCGCCGATTATTACCGCCGCCTGTGCATTCTGCATTTACGCGGTCATTCCTTTCGGACCGGATCTGCAGATTGGCAGCTTCTCAACCCCTCTGCAGTTGACCGACTCCAATGTGGCAGTGCTGTATATGTTGGCCGTTGCCGGCATGGGGGTCTATGGCATTATCCTCGGTGGCTGGGCATCTAACGGACACCTGCCGCTTTATGGCGCCACCCGCTCCGCTGCCCAAGTAATCAGCTACGAACTGGCGATGGGAATGTCTCTGGTATCCGTATTCGTAGTCTCCGGATCGATGAAAACCTCCGAGATTGTGGCGGCACAAAGTCCCATGTGGTGGTGCGTCGCCCTCTTCCCGGCTTTCGTAATCTACGTAATCTCGATGATGGGTGAAGTTAACCGTTTGCCCTTCGACCTGCCTGAATGTGAAGGCGAGATCGTGGCCGGTCACATGACCGAGTACTCTTCGATGAAGTTCGCCTGGTTCTACCTGGCGGAATACATCAATATGTTTAACGTATCCGGTATCTGCGTAACCCTGTTCCTGGGAGGCTGGCGCTTCCCCGGTGGGGACGCAATCCTGGGAGGCGCGCTCAACAGTGGGCTGTGGCCGTTCCTATGGTTCGGAATCAAAGTCTGGGCAGTCATGTGGTTCATGATTTGGGTACGCGGTACTTTGCTGCGGGTGCGCTATGACCAGTTGATGATGCTGGGCTGGAAAGTGTTGTTGCCGGTATCAATCGCCTGGATGGTGATCGTGGTAGTCATGCGGGTAGTCAGTGTCTATGGAATCGGCAGTATTTCGCAAAGAATGATTGCGATTGCTGCAGTCTTTGTGGTCGCCCTGATTATTATTTGGATAACTGGCGGTAAGGCGGATCGAAAGGCCTTGGAGAAACAAGCACGAAAAGAAGCGGAAGCCAGTGAGCCTTTTGATGCGTTCAAAGGGGGATACCCGGTGCCGCCGCTGCCGGGACAAGTCTTGCCTCCCAGTCCACGCGCCCTAGTGCGTACGAGTGCCAGGGAAGATCACCTGGTAGTCAAAGAAGGGGAATCTAATGAGTAAACGCAATCCCACCCGGGAAGATATGAGCTTTGAGCCGGATGAAAAGGGTGCGCTGGGCGAGTTTTTTGCTCCCGTAGCCGGATTCGGGGTTACTTTTCGTTCTTTCTTCCGTCCCACGGTAACCGAGCAATACCCCTATGAGGCGCCGCATGTGCAGCCGCGTTTTCACGGACGCCACCAGCTGAACCACTATCCCGATGGTTTAGAAAAATGCATTGGATGCGAGCTGTGTGCTTGGGCATGTCCCGCGGACGCTATCTATGTAGAGGCCGCCGCCAATACTCCCGAGGCGCAGTATTCTCCGGGTGAACGTTATGGCAAGACCTATCAAATCAACTATTTGCGCTGCATCTTCTGTGGAATGTGCATTGAGGCTTGTCCTACCCGGGCGCTGACTATGAGTAACGATTTCGAGATGGCGGATTACCATCGCGAAACCATGATTTACGAAAAAGATCAGATCCTGGCTCCTCTCGAGGACGGGATGCTGGCAGCCCCGCATCCTATGGTGGAAGGAACCACCGATGGTGACTATTACCGAGGAAAGGTGACCGGAGTGACCCCAGCGCAACGCGATTGGGTCTCCGAACACCGTCCAGACGACCCGACCCTTAAGCAGTCGGGGGTTAAGGAGGTTCAGCAATGATATTGCTAGCCCAAGCCGCAGCGGCAGCCACAGATTTTAGTACGGGGCAAACCGTATTTTTCTGGGTCACCGCAGTAATTATGGTGGCGCTGGCGTTGGGCATACTATTTTGCCGGACTGCAGTACACTCTGCGGTCTGCATGGTGGGGGTAATGCTCTGCCTAGCAATGATGTATGCCTCGCAAGGAGCCTACTTTATCGGAGTCGTGCAGGTAGTGGTATATACCGGCGCCGTCATGACCTTGATATTGTTCATCATCATGATGGTGGGGGTTGCTGCCTCGGATAACTATTTGCGTACCCGGCGTTTCTTGCGTTGGAGCGCAATCTGCGCCGGCGCTTTTGGAGCTGCCTTAGTGGCTATAGCGCTGGTTAAATCCTATCTGCCCAAGTTTGGGCTGGTGCCGGAGATGCCTACCGCTGCTCCTCAAGGTTCTACCGACTCGAATCCGGTTAAGATTGCGATGAGCCTATTCACCGAGCATATTTACACTATGGAAGTTATTGGCTGCCTGCTGATTATCGCGGTAGTCGCGGCGGTTTCGCTCACACACGGCGACCGGCTTCACAAGCTGTTTAAGCAGCCGGAAACGGCGCAGGCGCGGATGGAAGATTATGCCAAGCGGGGAGTTCACCCCGGGCAACAACCAATCGCCGGTGTCTATCAGACCACCAACGCGGCTGATGCACCCAATATCTCCGGTGAGGATCAGCGTGCGATTACCGCCTCGGTTTCCCCGGCGCTGCGCGCCCGCAACGCTGATCGCTCCCTGGGCGAAGCCGCTCCGCACCTGGTGGAAAAGATTCGTGCTGATCTGGGTGGTAATCCCACGCAGGGCGTACATTCGACAGCGGCCTCGCAAGCGGTCGGTAAATCGGGAGCCTGGGGAATGGACGGCCAGGATGCTCCTAGCGGCTTGAACGCCCCCAAGACCCGGGTGATTACGCCCCAAATTGAGGGAGCTCCCCCTAACGAATCCTCGCTAGAGGCCAACCCGGATACCCCAGAAACGGAGGTCAGTGAATAATGTCTTTGACTTCATATCTTGTATTGGCAGTAATCCTCTTCTTTATTGGGGCAGTAATCGTATTGACCCGCCATTCAGCGGTAATCGCCCTGATGGGAGTGGAGCTGATGCTAAACTCCTGCAACTTGCTGCTGGTGACTTTCTCAAATATGCATCAAAACATTGAAGGGCAAGTGATGGCCTTCTTCGTTATGGTGGTAGCCGCTGCAGAAGTGGTGGTGGGCCTGGCGATCATCGTCTCGATATTTAGGACGCGGCGCTCGACCTCGGTCGATGAAGTGCGTTTGATGGGACGCTAGGGGGTATAAATAATGAACTCGTTCTTGTTAAGCGCCGAGACAGAGCAAATGGCTAATGTGGCGGCTACCGGACTGGCCTCCTACGCCTGGCTGATGGTAGCGATACCGCTGGCGGTGTCGGGGCTGCTGTTGGTATGTGGCCGCGTAACCGATAAATGGGGACACTGGTTGGCAGTTGCTGCCTCCTGGAGTTCTTTCCTGATCGGCTTTATTATTTTCTGCCAAATGATCGGGCAGGCACCAGCAGAAAGATCTATTCTAGCTCCGGTGTTTACCTGGTTTAAGGCCGGTAGCGAAAATGACGTGGTGGAGCTTTCCTGGAATCTTCTGCTAGATCCGCTTTCGATGACTTTCGTGCTGCTGGTGACCTTCGTCGGATCCCTAATCCACGTTTACTCGGTGGCCTACATGGAACACGATCCGGACCGGCGACGTTTCTTCGCCTACCTGAACTTCTTCGTGGCTTCGATGCTCACCTTGGTGCTCTCGGATTCCTATGTGGCTTTGTTCTTCGGTTGGGAAGGCGTCGGCCTGGCATCCTACCTCTTGATTGGTTTCTGGAACCACGAACTGCCCAATGCGGTAGCCGCCAAGAAAGCCTTCGTGATGAACCGGGTTGGCGACCTGGGACTGCTGCTCGCGATGATGGCCATGTACGCCCAGTTCTCGTCCATGAAGTTTGTGGAAGTGCTGGGAGCTTCACATTCCGGCGGAAAAATGAGCGCTGGATGGGCCACCGCTATCGGCCTATTCTTGCTGCTGGCGGCCTGTGGTAAATCCGCTCAGTTCCCGCTGCAAGCCTGGCTGGGAGACGCCATGGCCGGTCCTACTCCGGTGTCGGCGCTAATCCACGCGGCTACCATGGTTACCGCCGGTGTCTACTTGATTGTGCGTTCCGGTGATATCTTCGTGGCCTCCCCGACCGCACAACTATGCGTAGCCATCGTCGGGGCGATCACCTTACTGTTCGGAGCGATTGTCGGTTGCGCCAAGGACGATATGAAGAAGGTGCTGGCCGCCTCCACTATGTCCCAGATTGGGTACATGATGCTGGGCGCGGGTCTGGGTCCCATCGGTTGGACACTAGCCATTTTCCACCTGTTCGTACACGGCTTTTTTAAAGCCCAGTTGTTCCTGGGTGCCGGTTCGGTAATGCACGCCATGAACGAGCAGGTCGATATCCGCCGCTTCGGTGCCTTGCGAGGGGTAATGAAGATTTCCTGGATCTGCTTCGGGATTGCCTGGCTGGCTATCTTGGGGATTCCCCCGTTCTCGGGCTTCTTCTCCAAGGAACCTATTATCGCCGCTGCCTTTAACGAGATAGCCTTCGGGACCACGGGGGCTTGGATCTTTGGATTGGTCGCCATGATTGGCGCCGGAATCACCTCGTTCTATATGTCGCGACTGTTTTTCATGATTTTCCATGGACAAAAACGGTGGACCAGCGAACTTGATGGTGGCAGTGAGGTACATCCGCATGAAGCTTCTTGGCTGATGAACGGGCCGATCGTAGTGCTGTCAGTATTTTCGGTGGCTATGGGGATGGTGCTGGGATTCACCGATAAATTCAACGATTGGTTAGAACCGGTTACTGGTACTCAGGGGGCGATGATGGCATCCCATCACCCGATTATCTCGCACAATCTGATTTCAATAATCACCTTGGTCTTGGTACTTTGCGGTTTGGCCTTGGCATTCATCATGTACGTTCGCAGGCCGGTGCCGAAAGTTGCTCCCGCTTCTAACGCCCTGGTGGAAGCAGCTCGAGTTGATCTTTATCAGGACACCATTAATGAGTCGGTCGCCATGCTACCGGCGCAGTTGCTCACTGTCGGAGTGGGGGGCGCTGACCGAGGGGTTATTGACGGCATCGTTCGCGGTATCGCCTGGTGCGCTCAGGCCTTTGGCCGCGCGGTCAGTCATGTGCAAAACGGGTATATCCGGGCATACGCCAGCTACATTTTGGGCGGAGTGCTTTTAGCCCTGGTTCTAGTTGTCGGAAGCCAATTGGTTTAGGGGCAGGAGGAATAAATAAATGGGAATCACAATCCTGAACTCAACTTTCCCGGTGCTAACGCTGCTGGTAGTACTGCCGGCACTGGCAGCACTGGCTCTGTGGCTGATTAAGCCTACGCGGATTGCCGCGCGACAGATCGGACTAGCAGTATCGGCTTTGGTTCTGTTAGGCACCATCTATCTGGCGCTTAACTTTGACTACAGTCAAGCCGCCGCCTACCAGTTCGCGGAAACCCACAGCTGGATTCGCGCCTTGGGAGTTTCCTGGGCGCTGGGGGTCAACGGCCTGGGACTCGCGATGCTAGTGCTGTCCGCACTGCTCACTTTGATCGTGTTGATTGCTTCTGCACGTGACCTAGAGGGCGAGGAAAAGCCGTATGATGATGCCGGGTATGTGGGTCTGACCTTAGCCACCCTGGCATTTATGATGCTGATTTTTGCCGCTCGTGACGTCTTTGTCTTCTACCTGGCGTTTGAAGCCATGCTGGTGCCAATGTTCTTCCTGATTGGGCGCTACGGCAACGGCGCGAAACGTAAAGCCGCTGCTATGAAGTTCCTACTATATTCCTTGGTAGGCGGACTCGTAATGCTAATCGGAATCGTGGGAATCTACGTTTATTCTCCTTTCGCCGCGGCAGCTCACGAGCAGCACGCCAGCCTCTTCCTCCTAGAAAACTTGGCAGGAAAACTGCAAGCTAGTCCCGGGGTAGAGATGGCGCTAATGATTAGTTTCTTCATCGCCTTTGCGGTCAAAGCACCGATGGTGCCGGTGCATACATGGTTGGCAGATACCGCCGAAAATGCGCGTCCGGGCACCTCCGCCCTCCTGGTGGGAATCCTGGACAAGATCGGTACCTTCGGCATGATCACTTTGTGCCTAACTATCTTCCCGAATGCTTCCCGTCGTGCCGCTTTAACATTCATTATTCTGGCGGTGATCTCGGTAATCTGGGGTTCGCTGGCAGCTTTGGCGCAAAAGGACCTAATGCGTCTAATCTCCTTCACTTCGGTAGCCCACTTTGGGCTGATGGTGCTAGGTATCTATGTTGGTAACACGGTGGCTTTGGCTGGTGCCATGGTCTATATGGTGGCGCACGGGCTATCTATCGCCGGTATGTTCCTGATTGGCGGATTCCTCACCGAGAGGGGACACAGCCAAGAAATCGACGCCTACGGTGGTATGCAGCGGGTTACCCCGTTGATTGCCGGCACTTTCCTGATCTCTGGTTTGGCAGCCATCGCCCTGCCCGGTCTATCCGGTTTCGTACCGGAACTGATGGTACTGATCGGTACCTTCCGGGTCTATCAATGGGCGGCGGCGCTTTGCCTAGTGGGCGTAGTTGCGGGCGCGGTTTACGTACTCTTGCCCTACCAAAAGATTTTCACTGGCAAGGCTCCCGAACATCGTAAATCCATTAGCGATCTGGATAACCGGGAACGCTGGGGAGTTGTCGCTCCTTTGATTGTGCTGATGCTGGTGATTGGTTTGCATCCGCAACCGTTGGTTGATCCGATGTCACAGGTTGCCCAAGCGGTGAATGTCACCCAGGATGTGGCCTTACAAGTAGAAGGGACCGGAAAGTGAGCTTATTGAACGCTACCGTGATTAATGACTTCAGCGAGCTGGGTTTTAACTGGGCGCTGCTGGCTCCGGTACTGGTGGTGCTATTTGGGGCAGTCATCGGGATTCTGCTAGAGGCATTCGTGCCCGCAAAACAACGTTGGAGTGTGCAATGTGGCTGGTCAATCGCAGTAGTTGCGGTTGCCCTCTTGGCGTTCGCGCCCTCTTTCGGGGCCTTCGATCTGCAAAGCGGTCAGCGCTTAGTGCGCGGAGAACTAATCGTGGATGGATTCTCGATGTTCTCGCAGCTACTGATGCTGATTGTGGGACTGCTGGCGCTGCTGCCGATGGTTGATCGCACTGGCAGTCGCATTTCGGCATTCGCCGGACAACCCTCAGATATTCCCGGGTCTTTTCAAGAAGAACAGACAGAGAGGCACGGCTATCAGCGTAGTGAAGTGCTGCCACTGAGCTTATTCTCCCTGGGGGGAATGATGATCTTCCCCATGGCGAACTCGATGCTCACCTTGTTTGTGGCACTAGAGATCATTTCTCTGCCCCTGTATGCGATGAGTGCCATGGCCCGTTACCGCCGCCTGCTCAGCCAAGAGGCCGCCCTTAAGTATTTTGTGCTCGGGGCGTTTGCTTCCGGATTCATGCTGATGGGTATGTCCTTCCTTTACGGATACTCGGGGTCGCTACTGCTGGATCAACTGGCCTTGGCGATTCCTTACCGGGTTGCGTCCCCGGTATTCCTGATGGCTGGTGCTGCCTTGATGATGGTGGGGCTGCTCTTCAAGATCGGTGCGGCTCCCTTCCACGCTTGGACCCCGGATGTGTATCAAGGGGCGCCCACCCCGGTTACTGGCTTTATGGCTGCGGGAGTAAAAGCAGCGGCTTTCCTAGCGATGCTGCGTTTCTTCTCTACCGTGGTCGTGCAATTCGAAGCGAACTTTAAGCCCTTCTTGTGGACAGTAGCCATTTTGACGATGGCGGTCGGCACCTTCTTCGGTCTGGTGCAAGATAACATCAAACGGATGCTGGCCTACTCTTCGATAGCGCATGCCGGTTTCATTTTGATCGCCTTCACCAAAGGTGCGCTCAACGCTAATGGGGCAGTCCTGTTCTACCTGCTGACCTATGGGGTGGCCACCATTGGAGCGTTCGCGATTATCTACCTGGTGCGGGTAAGTGATGAGGACGGGATCGCTACGGCGGAGCAGCATTCGATGCCTGCCTGGGCTGGTTTCGGGAAAACTCATCCGGTACTGGCCGGCTGCATGATGCTGTTCTTGCTATCTTTCGCCGGGATCCCGCTAACTGCCGGGTTCGTGGGTAAATTCCTAGCCTTTAGCGCTGGTCTACAAGGGGGAGCAACCGCCCTGGTTATTTGTGCGGTGATTGCCTCGGCGATTACTGCCTTCTACTATTTCCGCTTGGGTAAGATTATGTTCCTGGATCCGGTGGCGGAAAATACTACGGTAGCTCCGCACGCCGAGATCACCTATGTAACGATCGGGATTTGCGCCCTCTTAACTGTGCTGCTGGGGCTTTTCCCGGGATCAGTGCTAACTATTTTGCAAAATACCGCTATTGTTATCCCGTGAGTAACTTGTCCCAGCAGCCCCTCGAACAGCTTGAAGATCGGATATCTGATGGCCTGATTCAGGTGGAAGACCGCCTGCGTCAGGTGTTATCAGATGACCGTGGCGTTCTTGACGATATTGTCGGACACTTGGCGAAAGCCGGTGGAAAAAGGATGCGTCCCGGTTTGGTGCTGCTTTGCTCGCACCTGGGTCAGCACCCCCTTACCGAGGAAGTGCTGCGCGCCTGTCTAGTGGTGGAGCTTACCCATCTGGCTACTTTGTACCATGATGACGTGATGGACTCGGCTCCCACTAGGCGCGGAGTGAACGCAGTCCAGCGCGTGTGGGGCAATAACCGGGCCGTATTGGCCGGGGATTTAGTTTTCGCGCGCGCTTCGCAAGTGGTTGCCTCTTTGGGGCCCCAGGCAGTTTTACAGCACGCGGTGACTTTTGATCGTCTGTGCCGGGGGCAGCTGAACGAAACCTTCGGGCCAGAAACGGGACAAGATCCGGTGGAGTTCTATATCCAGGTGCTGGCGGATAAGACCGGTTCGTTGGTGGCCCAGTCGGCACGCTTCGGGGCGGAACTGTCCGGGGCACCTGAGGAAGTTACCCAGGCAGTCGTGCAGTTCGGCGAAAAGATCGGAGTAGCCTTCCAGCTGGCTGACGATGTAATCGATTTGTCTTCAGACAGTGCAGATTCAGGGAAAACTCCGGGAACTGATTTGCGCGAGGGCGTAGACACCATGCCGATTCTGCTGCTGCGCCAGGATGCGGCCCAGGGCGTTCTCGATGAAGATGGCCAAAAGATTTTAGCCGAGCTCAGCCGGGGAACTTTGGTTAGCGAGGACGCGGCTCTCGAGCGGGTAGTAAAGATGTTACGGGCACACTCGGCGCTGGAACGTACCCGGAAACTGGCATTTTCCTGGTGCGAGGATGCGAAAGCGGCGATTTCCGTGTTGGAGGATAACGAAGTGAAGACCGCCCTAGAAAAGTTCGCCGATGCTTTGGTTGATCGCATCGCCTAGAGACGGTCAATAAATTCCGTAGCGACTTCTTCCGGTACGCCCTCTTCCCGCATTACGTCCCTAATTGCGTCCCAGCGCTCTAGACGTCCGGAGTCCCGCATCTGACGTAACTTATCCCGGTCGGCCTGCGAGGACGCCAATAAATTCTCAACACTGCCGATTTCTTGTTCAAAGTGGGTTTTGCGAGCCCGGTCGCGGGCATTCAAAGCTCCAACATTCCGGGCAACTAAGAACACCAGCCCGGCTCCGCAGAGGACAAAACCGATGGTTATTAAAATGCTCATGTGTTGATTCTCTCTGAGTCTCCTGAAGTAGTTCTGAATGCGACCTCAAAATTAGCTGTCGACAGAGGATTTAGGGATTAGCCCAACCATTGGGAATGCACCCCAGGTTTTCCCCGCCATCTGCGCTTTGCTGCTGCATGACAGGAGCGAGTCCCCCGGGCTGCGGACAAAATAGGTGTCCGTGTCCTAGCCAGTGCCCGGTTTCGTGGGAGACTTCGTAAATGCGGTAATCAGTCATGGTTTTACCTTTTTGGAACCACATCTTGGCGCCTCCTATCCAACGATGAGCGTTAAGCACCACATTGTCGCCGTTACGGCAGTTAGAAACGCTGTTGGTGGTTAAGGGGGCGCAAAGCCTATCGGTGAGGGAGGGACTGGCAATAACTATCCGAAAATCAGCTTGGCCATCGGTGCGGGTAAAAGAAATTGCCCCCTGTTTTCCGCCCCACCCGCGCGGATCATTCAAAATGGCGTGGATGCTTTTCGCGGCGGTTACGCCGTTAACTGGTAGCCCGTTTTCGACCTCTACCCGATAAAAATAGACTTTACCGGTGCCCCGTCCTTGCCAGGTGCCGGGTACTACCGAGGTGGTGCCGGAAGCTGATTGCGGGACATTAGTGGAAGTTTCTCCTCCCGCTAAATCTCCCTTAACCTCCAAAGGAATTGGCGGTTCTTTAACTTCCTGTTTGGGGTTAGTAACCGGAACCGCCGTCCAGCGAAGGGTGGGTGCTGTCTGCTCCGCCTGCGCGGACTGGGGGGCTCGCGGCATCGCAGAAATGATTAAAATGAAAGTAATAGTCAGTGCAATCGCGAGGGAGGAGGCGCGAATAAGCAAATTCCAGTCCGAGCGCCGGCGCGAGCGGCTGGCTCGGGATGGTAGGCGACGCCTCCTAGGGGGATACTCTGACACAGTCAATAGTCTAAGCGATTGTCAGGGACATCTGGACTGCCCCGCTGTTGAAAGCGCGATTGGTGAGGCATGAGAATCGGCCAGCCTGCGGTAACAGTAAAAATGTGTCGGCGGTCTCTACGGAAAATCTCAATTTGTCGTGGCGATTCCAAATCAGGGACTCAAGACCTAGGCTCTTATTCATACCTGTTAAGATTAGGAACGGAAGAATCGCTCTTGAGCGTAGTTGAAAATATAAATGGAGGCCATTAGCTTATGGCAAAGTATGTCTACACGTTTGCCGAAGGTAACAAGGATATGAAAGACCTGCTGGGCGGCAAGGGTGCCAACTTAGCGGAAATGACCAATCTGGGTTTGCCCGTTCCCCCCGGCTTTACGATCACCACCGACGCCTGCCGGGCATACCTCAAACGTAACGAGGTACCCGAAATCCTGGTTCCGGAAATAACCAAGGCGTTGCGCGGGGTAGAAGACCAGATAGGACGCACCCTGGGGGATGAAGAGGAACCACTGCTGGTATCCGTGCGCTCGGGTGCGAAATTCTCGATGCCGGGGATGATGGAAACCGTCCTTAACGTGGGGCTTAATGACCGTTCAGTTGTGGGCCTGGCAAAAATGTCGGGATCAGAGCGTTTCGCTTGGGACTCCTACCGGCGCTTGGTACAAATGTTTGGCAAGACCGTTTTGGATATTGACGGTGACCTATTTGCTGATGCCCTGGATGCCATGAAAGACCGGGTTGGCGCCAAGTCCGACATGGATTTGACTGCCGAAAATCTGCAGGAACTGACCGACCAGTTCAAGCAGATTGTTAAAGAACAAACCGGCAGTGATTTCCCGCAGGATCCGCGTACTCAGATGGATATGGCGATCGAGGCGGTATTCCGTTCTTGGAATACTGAGCGGGCAGCTATCTATCGCCGCCGGGAACGGATTCCGAACTCCCTGGGGACTGCGGTAAATATTTGCACCATGGTGTTTGGAAATATGGGTGATGATTCCGGTACTGGTGTGGCCTTCACCCGGGATCCTTCTACTGGTAAATCCGGCGTATACGGTGACTTTTTGATGAACGCTCAGGGTGAGGACGTGGTGGCGGGGATCCGCAACACCGAACCTTTATCTCACCTGAAGACGGTTAATGAGCCCGTATATAAAGAGCTCGTCAAGATTATGCGCCGCCTGGAAACTCACTACCAGGATATGTGCGATATCGAATACACCATCGAAAAAGGTAAGCTGTGGATGCTGCAGACCCGGGTGGGCAAGCGGACCGCGGCTGCGGCTTTCCGGATTGCCGCGCAGCTTAACGAGGAACGGCTGATCACCAAGGATCAGATGTTGGAGCGGGTCACGGGCGAACAGCTTACCCAGTTGATGTTCCCGCAGTTCGACGTGGATTCGGATCGGGTACGGTTGACTACCGGTATGGCCGCTTCTCCGGGGGCTGCCGTTGGGGGAATTGCTTTCAACAATGAGCAGGCGGAGGCGGCTAAGGCTGCTGGTAAAACCTGTATTTTGGTCCGTCGGGAAACCAACCCGGATGACCTGGCAGGAATGGTTGCTGCCGAGGGCGTGCTAACCGCGCGGGGCGGCAAGACTTCCCACGCGGCAGTGGTTGCTCGCGGCATGGGCAAGACCTGTGTTTGCGGAGCGGAAGCCCTAGAGATTGATGCGGAAGCCGGGACTTTGACTGTAGATGGCAAGGTTTTCCATGAAGGTGACGTAATTGCTATCGATGGTGCGACTGGCGAAGTTTTCGAGGGCGATGTTCCGGTTCAGGATTCTCCGGTAACCACTTATCTCGAAGCTGGTTTAGAGGCCGGGCTGGAAGCCTGTGACGATGATGAAGACCTGAAAGATTTGGTGCGCTGCGTTGATCGCATGATGGAACTGGCGGATGAGCGGGCAAGACTGCAGGTTCGCGCCAATGCGGATAATCCACAGGACGCCAAGTTGGCAGTGGAGTTTGGAGCTACCGGTATTGGCTTGTGCCGCACCGAGCATATGTTCTTGGGTGATCGCCGCCCGCTGGTCGAACACGCGATTTTGTCTGGTGAAGGTTCTAAGGATCGCCAGAATGCGCTCGATAGGCTGGGCGAGTTGCAGGAGCGGGATTTCTCGGAAATGTTGCGGGTTATGGACGGCAGGCCCATGACCGTGCGTTTGATTGACCCGCCGCTGCACGAGTTCCTCCCGGATCTGACCGGACTGGAAGTTAAGGTCGCTTTGCAAAAAGCGCAAGGTGAGGTTAACCCGGAAGATCAGCGGATGCTGACGGCAGTGCGCAGGATGCATGAGGCTAACCCGATGCTGGGTCTCCGCGGGGTACGCCTGGGCATTTGGATGCCCGGCTTATTCGAGATGCAGATTCGTGCCTTGGTAAGCGCAGCGGCTGAGCTCAAAAAGGAAGGATTAGATCCCCGTCCCGAGATCATGGTTCCGCTGGTTGGTTCGATTACCGAGTTGGGCCTGATTCGTGGCCGCGCTGAGAAAGTTATCGGCGAGGTTTGCGGGAGTGCTCGCGTTAACTTGGATATTCCGATTGGCTGCATGATCGAGTTGCCGCGCGCGGCGATCACTGCCGAGTCTTTGGCGAAAGAAGCTGACTTCTTCAGCTTTGGTACCAACGATCTAACTCAAACTACCTGGGGTTTCTCCCGCGATGACTGCGAGGGCGTGTTCTTCCCCGAGTACATTGAAGAGGGCGTTTTCGGTACTTCCCCGTTTGAAACCATCGACACTCACGGCGTTGGTCGCCTGGTGAACGAGGGGGTCACCCGTGGTCGCTCCACTAATCCGGGAATTAAGCTGGGTATTTGTGGTGAGCACGGTGGCGATCCGGAATCTATCCACTTCTTCCATAAGACCGGTTTAGACTACGTGTCTTGCTCGCCCTTCCGGGTGGCAGTGGCTCGTTTGGAGGCTGGCCGCGTGGTAGCTTTGGAAAACATTGATGGATCCGGAGAAGACGCTACTGCCTAGCGAGGTTTAGGGCGATGCCGGGACTCTCGGCAGCCGCGCCCTAGAATATTTTCATAAAACCCCTGGGGGCCGGCGGGTCAATCCCGCCGGCCCCCTTTGTATCTTTTTAGGTAGCCACAGGTATGGGAGCTTGCCAGGTTCCCCTAATCGATTTTCAGGTCAGGGGCGGGAAAGATGGGTGAGAGGAATACTCGGTACCAGTTTTTCTCTAGACTCGTTTTAGGAGGTGGCACGGTGAATTGGATTAGCAGCTTCGAAATTATCTGTTACCTGATTACGGCGGTGTTGGTTAGCGACATCGTCAGAAAGAAAAACTTCGATGAGCTGAGCCTGTTTTTCTCGGCGGCACTGGCTGGTTTCGCCCTCGAATTGCTGGCGGTTAGGCTTACTGGAATCTATCACTACAGTTCACAGTATTTTATTAGCATTGGTTGGGCTCCCAACCAGTTCCCTTTCTTTGGCGGGTTAATGTGGGGCGGGGTTGCAGTTGCGGCGCTAAGACTTGCGAAAAAAATCGGGTTATCGCGGGTGTTGACGGGACTGCTAGCCGGCTGGTTAGTGGTTTCGATGGATCTTCTCCTGGACGTGGCGGCGATCAGGCTAAACGGTGGGTTTTGGATTTGGGAAGGACGTCCAATTACTCTGGCTATCAACCACCATATGTTCATGAGTGTAATCTGGGTGAACTTCTTGGGATACCTATTTGAAACTCCGATGATTGTCTATTTAAACCAGCGTTTTTGGCAGCGCCAGCCCCGACCAAAGTCAAAACCCTTAATCTCGGTGGTTACCTTGGCTATCGGCCTGGCAGGCGTGGGTTTCGTAGGAATTGCCTCCGCCGCGTCTTTAAAACTCAATCAACTAACCGATGAGTGGTTCGCCCCCCTAGCCTTCCTGCTGCTCTGGGGCTTTATTTTCTTAATTTCGCTGTGGCAGGTGGTAGCTAGGAAAACGCGTCTTACTTTTAAGGAACCCAAAGACTGGACGATATTTATTTTCTGGGCAGCGATCTATAGCTACTGCCTGGTAGCGCTAGAGTTCCTGGGTATTTTTAATGCATTGCCCGCCTATAGAATTTTCGCATATTTTCTGTGTCTGCTCACTTTGGCTTTATCTCTGGCCAGTGAGCGACCTGCGCTGACAGTTGAACGGTGACACCTACCTGGGCAAATGTGGTAAGTGTCAGTGCTGACTGCTTAAAGTGTCAGAAATAAATAATTCTGACACTTTATTTGCTAAGGTGGAGAAATGAAAACTCCGGCGATGCCTCCTGACTATTTTGAGGAGTTTGTTAACGCCTCAAAAGTCCTCGGGGGCAATCTGGCTTCAGTCTTAAGACAAAGTACTCTTGAGTCCTATGATCCTTGGGATAAATTTCGGCACCAAACCCCTCCGGCGGGTTTAACTATTTCGCAATGGTGGGGGATTGTCCGGTTACAAAGGGTAAACAACGCGATTCCGGTCGCCCTGAAGCAGCAGTCGGGAGAACCTTTCTGGTATTGCCTGCCACCTTTGATTTCTAGGGAATGCTACTTTTTAAGCCAGAAGTTATCCAGTTTGGATACGACCATATCTGCGTACCAACGCCACAAGTTTATTTACAACGGATTAACGGACGAAGCCATTTACTCTGCCCAGTTAGAGGGAGCGTCTACCTCGCGGCGGGTTGCCAGGCAGTTACTGGAGCAAAACCGGGAGCCGCGAGATTTAAGTGAACGAATGATAGTTAACAACTATTTGGCAATGGAGAACCTGCAGGACTTGCTGGGAGTTAAAGCTACCCCGGATTTTATTAAAAAACTGCATCGCACGGTAACGGAGGGGACCTTAGACATAGAAAGCGATGTGGGAAAGATACAGTCTGACCAAAGTGATCGGGTAAAGGTATTTGGGGACTCGGAACAGATCATTTACGTTCCGCCGCCGGCAAGGGAGTTGCCTGCCCGTATGGAAGCACTTTGTGATTTCATAAATGAACCTGAGCCGTGGATGCACCCTCTATTGAAGGCGATGGTTGTACATTTCATGGTTGGGTACGATCATTATTTCGCTGATGGCAATGGTCGAACAGCACGTTCTATGTTTTATTGGATGCTGCTGAAAGCGGGTTTTCCGGCAGCTAGGTTCTTAGTGGTATCGGCGTTGCTAAAGGAGGCGCCCGCTCAGTATGCGCGCGCATTTTTGAATGTGGAATATGACGGTGGAGATCTGACCTATTTTCTTATTTATCAGCTGAAAATCCTTCGAAGAACAGTGGAGCATCTGGAGAAATATCTAGCGGATGACCGTCGACAGGCGGCAGAGATTAAAGAAGGGTTGAAAGATCGCGCCGACTTAAATAATCGTCAAATCGATATTTTGTTGGAGTCTCGGGGAGAGCCAGAAACGCTGTGGACGGCGCAAATGGTAGCTGATAGATTCCGGGTGTCACGTCCTAGCGGGCATGGCGACTTGAGCGCTCTGGAAGAGATGGGGTTTTTACGCAGAGGACGCAAAGGTCGCCGGGTTGTTTGGTGGGTAGTGCCAGGGTGGGAAAAATGGCTCAGTTCGGGCTCCGGAGATGACCTTGACAGTTAGGAGAGCGTTATTACCAGGGAAGATACTCTAAGTGTTAGCCTTGGCGTACTGAAGTGTCAGAAATAATTATTTCTGACACTTCAGGTGTATGGAAGCTATTTGAACGTTCTTCAAGAGATCTGCTGGCTGTAATAACACTGCTCCAGGAATATGGGAATGGAACACGCTTTAGGAGCTACGCGGGAAACAGATAGGATGAGGCGCAGAAGTAAAGAAAGGCGAATCATGGGTATCCAGGCAGGTGACTACCGCACCTTTCGCTCTCTCTTGCGCGAAAATTTCCGGGGGGAAGTGCTAGATTCTCGCGCCGACCGCGCAGTCTACGCCACTGATTCTTCCAACTATCGGATTCCTCCTAAAGTCATCGCCTGCCCGAAGGATCAAGATGACCTGCGAGTATTATTGCAGGCTGCTCGGGAATGTCGGGTACCGGTGACTGCGCGGGGAGCGGGTACTTCCTGCGCGGGAAATGCCATCGGTCCGGGCGTGGTAATCGATTATTCTCGCCACTTGAATCGAATTATAAAAATTGATCCCGAACAGCGTTATGCAATCGTAGAGCCCGGAGTGGTGCAAGCCCAGCTACAGCAGGCGGCGGCACCTCACGGGCTGCGATTTGGGCCGGATCCTTCCACCTCCTCTCGTTGCACGATTGGGGGGATGATTGGAAATAATGCCTGCGGGCCCCACGCTACTGCCTATGGGCGCACCTCAGACAACGTTTTAGAGTTGCGTCTAATCGATGGCTTAGGACGCGAGATTATCGCCGGGCAGACCTCGCAAGACGCGCCAGAAAACCCGCAAGACACCCCCGTGTCGCAAGCACAAATCCAACAAATACCCGGCCTAAAATCCCTGGTAGCAGCGAATCTAGCTACTATCCGCACCGAGTTTGGACGCTTTGGACGGCAAGTTTCCGGTTATTCCCTGGAGCACCTGCTGCCCGAAAACGGCCCCGCCCTGGCACCTTTCTTTACTGGAACCGAGGGCACTTTGGGGGTTATTACCCAAGCGACCGTGCGCCTCGTCCCCCTTCCAAAGGCTCCCGTGCTGGTAGCACTCGGTTTTGCCGATATGATTGCCGCCGCCGCAGCCGTGCCGCGGATTCTCCCCTTAAAGCCCCTGGCAGTGGAAGGTATGGATGCCCGGCTGGTGGAAGTGGTACGCCAGCATAAAGGCCCGGGGGCGGTGCCGGATCTCCCTAAAGGTAGCGGCTGGCTACTGTGCGAGGTGGGCGGGGAAGGCCTAGATGAGGACGCGACCTTGCAGCGGGCGCGGGAGCTGGCGGACGCCTCTGGAGCTAGCGGGGATGCAGTCATGATTTACCCTCCGGGAGATGATGCCGCTGCTATTTGGAGGATCCGCGCAGATGGGGCCGGACTCGGGGGACGTACTCCCCAGGGGGATCAGGCCTGGCCTGGTTGGGAGGATGCGGCGGTACCGCCCGAAAATTTGGCCGCCTACCTGCAAGATTTTCAAAAACTCCTGGATCGCTTCGGGTTAGACGGACTGCTTTACGGACATTTCGGAGATGGATGCGTGCATGTGCGGCTAAATATGCCGCTCGGGAGCGCCGCCGGGCTAGGGAAATCGCGGGACTTTTTATTTGCCGCCGCGCAACTGGTTGGAAAATATGGAGGTTCCATTTCCGGGGAGCACGGGGATGGCCGGGCGCGATCTGAGCTACTGCCCAAAATGTATTCCCAGGAAGCTGTAGATTTATTTGCACAGGTAAAAGCGTTATTTGATCCGGATAATCTGATGAATCCCGGGGTCTTGACGGGTCCGGCAGGTCCAGACGGAGTTGAGGAAAACGTGCGGCGCGCCCAGGCGCGTGCCCTCGAATCCCGCCGGGAGGGTTTTGCTTTTTCCGAGGACGCCGGCAGCCTCACCGACGCTTTTCATCGTTGTACTGGGGTAGGAAAATGCCGCGCCGATAACAGCGCCGCGGGCGGGTTTATGTGTCCGTCTTTCCAGGCGAGTGGGCGCGAACAGGACGCTACTCGCGGTAGGGCGCGCATCCTGCAAGAAGCTACCAATGGGGGACTGATCCACGGATTATCCGACCCCGAGATTTGGGAAGTTCTCGATTTATGTCTGGCCTGCAAGGCTTGTTCCGCGGACTGCCCCGCCGGGGTAGATATGGCCAAGTGGCGCAGTGAAACCCTCTTCCGGCGTTATCGGGGTCGGCTCCGTCCACTCTCGCATTACGCTCTGGGCTGGCTGCCGCGCTGGCTGCGACTAATGGCGAAGCTGCCGGGAGCCGCGTGCTTAGCGAATCTGGCTACCAAGATTCGCCCGCTTACCCAGACCGCATTAAAACTGCTCCACTTAGATACGTCGCGCGCGCTTCCTCGTTTTGCCACCCGCTCCCTCGAAAAGCAGTATCCGAACCGCCAGCTCTGGCCGAAAAAATCAGAGATTTCCCCCTGGGGACAGGACTATTCCAGAAAACCGGGAGCGATAGCGGCTAAAGAAATCGCAGCTCACGCGGGAAAGCAAACTCGCCAGGCGGCACTTTCAGCCTCTAAATCCGTGGTTATCTGGGCAGATTCTTTTTCCCGGGGACTAGATCAACGCGGGGTGCGGGCCGCGATTAAGCTTCTAAGTGATGCGGGATGGCAGGTATTCTTAGCGCCGCCTGATACTTGTTGCGGCCTGACCTGGATTACTACCGGGCAGCTTAAAGGGGCACGCCACCACCTAGAAAAATTGTTGGAACGCCTAGCTCCTCCGGCCGCCAATGGAATTCCCATCGTGGGAATCGAGCCGTCTTGTACCGCGGTGCTTCGCGATGACCTGCTGGAACTCTTCCCCGCAGATCCGCGGGCTTTGATGGTCAGCGAATCCACCTTTACCCTCGCGGAATTTCTTAACGCCAACTGCCCCGATCTGCCGTTACCGGACCTGAGCGAGGTGAGCGTGGTGGCCCAACCCCACTGTCACCACTATTCGGTGATGGGGTGGGATGCCGATCGCGCTTTACTGGAAAAAACCGGGGCAAAGCTAGTGGAACTACAGGGGTGCTGCGGGATGGCCGGTAATTTCGGGATGGAAGCTGCCCACCGCCAGATGTCGCTGGCGGTAGCGGACCACGCCCTCCTACCAGCCTTAAAAGCCCATCCGGATGCCATTTTCCTGGCGGACGGTTTCTCTTGTCGTACCCAGGCCGAGACCTTGGCTGGCCGGGGCGGAGTGCATTTAGCGGAATTGCTGGCTACCCCCGATGCCTCCTCGAAAAAATAATCCTTAACAGCGCCATCGGCGCTAAAACCGGCGCCCTGGCGGGTATCCGTGACACAATGGAATAAACATCCGTAAGAAAAGCAGGGAACGGTGAATCGATGGCACTTTTTGAACTGGAATCTGGCCGCCTAATACCGGCACAGTTTGGCACCCCGGTGGGACATGGTTTAGAGAAGGATGTGCTCGAATCCATCCGTTCGCAGGTGCTGGAGGTTATCGACCGTCCCCTCTTTCCCGTCGCGTGGGCGGGGGATGGTGGAGAATCTGGAAGTGGTCCTCATTCTTTAACTGCGTTAGATGCTTCCGGACAGGTAGTTTCGGTCGAGGTGCTTTCCCGGCTGGATCCGGTGAGCCTGGTGGCGGCGATTTCTCGGCTCGGGCAAGTTTCTGGGCAGGGATGGATGGATTTGGCCAGTCAATATCCGGGGGGAGTGCAAGCTTTCCAAACCGGTTGGGCTGAGTTTCGGGAGGCGATGCCGCCCACCACTCAGCCGGGTCCGCGATTAATCCTGGTAGTAGGAGAGATCGACGAGGGATGTTACTCGGCTCTGGGAGTGCTGTTTGCTTCGGGAATAGAGATTCACCAAATTTCTTCCCGGCAGATGTCTAATGGCCGCCGTTTCTTGGAAGTTGCGCAGCTTACCGCCAGTTCTATTAGTTATTCCCGCCCGCAAATCGGAGGGCATCGGGCTCCGGCTCCCCAGATTTCGTGGCATGTAGATGAAGAATCTTCTCCCGCGCAAGCGTCTCCAGTCCCCCCTGCGCCGCCCGCTCCTCCCGCTCCTGCAGGTAGTTCCGAGGATGAGCCCGCCGCTGACCAGGAGCTAGAGTCGGCTGAAGGGGAAGCTTCGCCAGTTGCCGCAGCAGACAGCGCGGAACCTCAGCAGGAAGTTTCGGAAGAAGAACCGGTAGCCGAGACGGAAAGCCCAGCTGCCGAAAACGAGGGTGCGGATCAGGAATCTTCAGAAGAAACCATAAATGAGGGCGAAGCTGCCGCCAGTTCTGATGATCCCCAGCTACTGCAAAAAGATGCCCAGGGTCTGCGTTCCATTTCTTCACTGGTCGCTCAAGATACCGTCCTACTATGGTCAGATGATCGCGGGCGGATTTGTGAAGCTCTCCTAAAACAGGAGGGCGTGATTGACGCTGGTGACGGACAGTTTACCGATCAGGTGCAGGTGGCATTCGAACAGATCGGAGGGGACCCCAGCTTGGACGGGTGGGAGGCGTTCCGAATTGGGAACCTGGAAGGGCCCACTTTGGCGGAAGCCATTGCGGAAGTTAACGCGGAGATTGAACGTAATGCAACTCCGCACGAGGGGAAGCACGGTCACTAGGAGACAAAAATGGGGAAAGGGATTCCATCTGCCGCGTCTTTGCCAACCCAGCCTCCGACGGTACCGGTGCCAGTGGGTCGATGGGTACCAGATATTTTAGGGCCAGGTTTTGAGGCTCGCACGCTGGAGCTGCCCCGTGATGATGAGGGTGAACTGTGCGCCACTTTGGTGCGGCACCTTCCCGGTGAGGACCGGTGGGCGATCTCTAACACCCCCGAAGAACCGACCTTTACCTGCCTGTTCATTCATGGTTGGAATGATTATTTTTTCCAGCGAGAACTGGCGCGCCATATCTCCCTAGCGGGGGGTGCCTTTTATGCGATCGACCTGTGTAAATATGGACGTTCGCTGCGCAAGTGGCAGACTTTCGGTTGGACCGATGATCTTTTGTCCTATGATCTGGATATTTATGCAGCTCTAGAGGTTATCCAGGAGGAGCATCCAGGTTTGCCGCTATTGTTGGCCGGTCACTCTACGGGGGGACTCATCGCCGCGTATTGGGCTAATCGGCACCGGGATCAGGTGGCGGGACTGCTGCTTGATTCTCCCTGGATTGAAATGGCGGGGGGAATGTCCCAGCGTTTCGGAGCGCGCGCCCTCGCGGAAATCTTTTCGCGACGAGCAGCAAAGAAAGAGGTCCCCCTACAGTCGGCTGACTCTGCTTATGTAGATACCTTGCTGGGGTGGGATCGAAAGGTTGATGGTACTCTACCGAAACGTCTGGAACCTTGGCTGCGAGATCCCTCTCTTCAGGGTTGGCCACTGGTTTCAAGCTGGAAGGGCACCCCAGAGGCGGTAGTGCGTTTCGGTTGGGTGCGGGCGATTACTATAACCCAAAAGAAGCTTTTAGCAGGTGAAGCCACCGAGGTGCCGACTTATTTCCTGACTTCTACCGCTTCTTCTAGTGGGAAACGGAAACGGGAAATGATGTTTACCGATTCGGTGCTAAGCGTGCAAACTATGTGCGCGAATGCCTGGCGGCTCTCCCGCCGGGTAACTATGGAACGTTACCCCGGTAAACATGACTTGTTCTTGTCGTTCCCGGATGTGCGCCAAGATATGTGGTTCGGTATTCACCGCTGGTTAGGGCAGGCGCTGCCCGGGCAGGCTCGCCCCGTCACTGAAATCAGCGAAACCGCTGTTCGCTCCATCTGCCCCTAAGGGTTAGTTAGCAAGTGTTACGTTTGCCCATTTATTTGTTTCGGTGAATTATTGAAGCGTACTGGGTTTTGTTCCGCTTTTTATACGAGGGTCGGTTCGTTGACCCGTGTTTGATTATAGCTGGTGATTATCTCGCTGGGGGTTGTGTATCCGAGTGCCTGGTGTAGGCGGTAGTTGTTCCACCAGTGGACCCAGTTCATGGTGACGAACTCGACCTCGGTCAAACAAGCCCATGATTGTGAATAGATGAGCTCGCTCTTATATAGACCGTTGACCGCTTCGGCTAGCGCGTTATCGTAGCTATCTGCCACGGTCCCGGTGGGGGGTTTGAATCCCCAGTGAGCGAGTTTGTGGTTATAGGTAATACTCGTGTATTGAGATCCGTTACTTAAGTGGTGAACCAATCCAGACAGGCGCTCTTTAGCGTTCATGACCCCCTGCTCTAACGCTTCCAGTGGCAATGCCTGTGTTTGCATGGTCGATCTGGTTGACCAGCCCACAATCTTTCACTTCTAGCACTTGCCGGCCTGCTTTTAGCCGCCAGGTAACCACGAGAAGTAATAAACCCTCCTTCCAAGCTAGCCCCCAGTGTCCGGCAAATCGGCTCGACCCCGAAACGATCCTTTTATGCGTCAATATAGGCGATCATCATCGGGCCGGCCGGTGAGCTGCGCCGGGAAAAAAGCCGAAGCAGTTTTCAAAATCTCATTCGCTCTACGCACCTCGCCAACCTCACGCTTAAGCCGTTTGACTTCCTCGTATTCTTCACGCCTCATCCCTTGCCGCTCACCCGTGTTCACAAGATGCTGCTAATAGCAACGGCGCAATGGCTCATTCGCAACCCCCAACTTCAAAGCGATCTCATTAACCGCCCTCCACTGTGAACACGAACGATCAGCAGCCAACCGATCAGAAAGCACTCCCACCGCACGATCCTTAAAATCCTGAAAATACCTCTTAGACATATCCCTAATCCTCTCAAAAACGAGTAGGAACAAAACCCAGTACACTTCAGCGCGCGAGGAATACCAAACAGCCCAGGCCAGCTATCAGCAGACCCTAACCGAGCTAGACCAGGCCAAGACGCAAGCGGGTGACCTTATTGAACTAGCCGGACAGCGCGCAAAAGACACCGACACTAAGGCCCTAGCCACAGTGGTAGAAGAAGCAGATGCACTTTCGAGCGTTGAGGTACAGGATGCTTCCACGCTAGGACGTGAAAAGCTAAGCAAGCCGCAAGCACGGTTAAGGCCGCGCAAGGCCAGGCCCAAAGCGTGCTTGATAAGCTTACCGCTTCATTCCAGGGCGTGCGTGAGGAAGTTGCGGGCAAGGCCGCAACCCGTTTTGACCAGGCAATAAAAAACCTGAACGAAGCCATCGAAACCGCTGGTAAAGCTAACCGTGAAGGCGTAGACAAGAACGCGACCGACAAGCTAGATACCGCACTTAAGGCCGCTAAAGCACTAGAGCAGGCCAAGCCAGGCAAACTAGAAACCGTGACCAATATTAAGGCCGTGTTTACCCGCGCAGACCAGGCGAGTAAAGCAGCCAAAACCTTGAGTGAAGCCGGCAAAGCGGTAAATGACGCGGCACAAGCCAAGACGCAGGCTCAACAAGGCAAAGCTCAGGCGAATACGAACCAGCATATGAAGGCAATGGCTACAGTGGCAATGATTACAGCGGTGCTAGCTACAACGACTCGAACGCAGGCGGCAATGGAGGCTCTGGTAGTGGTGAGGTGTGCGATGGTGGGCAATACTGCTACAACCCAAACTTCCCCGAATATAGCTATGACGACGACGGATGGGCACACCACCAGGTGCAACCCGACAAAGACGGGAAATTGAGCAACTCAGGTTGCCTTATGGGATGCGACTAGCATCTGACCATTTTTAATCCGCTAATAATCAGCAGCGGCCCGCAGTTTTACTGCGGGCCATCTTTGTGCGCGCACGACCCACGCAATAGGTGAAGGGCTTTAGAGCCTTTTAATGATCGATCATTAAACCTATTTGAAAGTGGAGTACTAATGAGTATTCCTATAACCACGCCATGAGCGCCGCGACAACTACCAACTATATTGGTTAAACACTACATTAGACATGCCAAGTCAGTAGACAGGTTTTTGTCCGGTAACCCGGGTTCTCACTTGTGCATCTTGACACGTGTAAGGAAAAGGGCCGGATCTCATCGATCCGGCCCTCCCGGGTTTGTCGAGCTTAATCGAGTGCCAATTTGCCTGGGTTCATAATATCGTTGGGATCCATCGTTCTCTTGATGTCTTTCAAGATGTTCAGGCCGTTCTCTCCGATTCCTTCCTCCATCCAAGGGGCTCTCTCAAGCCCTGCACTATGGTGATGACAAATAGTGCCGCCCGCTCGAATACTGGCTTCGGTGAGATTTCTCCAGTGGCGGGAATAGGCTGCCAACACTTCATCTTGATTGGCTTTCTTGCCGCTTGCGATGACGTAAAGCGACGCGCCGTCCCTGTATACGTGCGAGATGTGCCCCATTACTCTATCCATCTCTAAGAGTGCTGCTTCCCGCATTGATTCCCAAACTGCGGGCAATTTATCCCACGTGGCTGAAACCTCAACAGATTCGGCTATTCCTCCTTCATCATCAATTTCGTCCGTAAACCAAGAAACATCGAACCTCATCTTTTCCCAGTTAACAGCGGGCTTTGGACCTAGGTTTCGACCTCCGTGTTTACTTGCTAGTTCTTCGACCCTAGCTTCCTGTGCAGCCACTACTTCATCTGCTCCTTCAAAGAGCAGAACCATCAGCCACTCACCCTTGCTTTCAGAAGTGAACTGGGCATGCTTAGCCGTCCCTTCCACCGGATCATAAATTCGGGCAACGGCCGGGTATATACCTAACCACAAAGTCTCACGAATAACATTGATAGCTTCATGAATAGAGGGGAACGCATACGAATGGAATGTTCTCTGTTCCGGAACCTTGTAAGTTTTGAGAGTTACCTCGGTTATTATTCCAAGCGTGCCTTCCGAGCCAATAAATAGCTGCCGCAAATCAGGTCCGGTCGCCGATCGCGGAGAATAATGCGACTGGTAGATCTCACCATCTGGCAGGACCACTCTAAGTTCCGCGACAATATCTTCAACGTTGCCATACAGGCTCGAGAATGTGCCGGAGCCGCGTTCGCAGATCGATCCCGCAACACCTGCAATCGAGAAAGATTGCGGGTAGTGTCCAATTGTGAATCCGCGATCGCGTAGGTACTCGTCAAGCTCAGATAGGATAATCGATCCCTGGACCGTCACGTGTCCATTCTCAGGGTTAAAATCAAGGATCTTGTTATGGTCTCTTAGATCCAACAACACCCCACCATTAACCGGAATTCCTGAGCCGGAAACTCCAGACCCTGGCCCCCTCACGGTAATGGGGACCTGGTTTCGGTTGCACCAACGAACTATCTTCTGAATTTCTGCTTCAGTACGAGGTGTCACCAAAACTTCGGCCTGTCCCCACGATTCGCCCTTCCTATTAAGCTTCTGTGCCCGGAAGGAGGAATCTTGCGAAAGTTTGTAAAGATCAGCATGGTCGAAGCTAATGCTTCCCACACCCTCCATATTTTGCAATTCCTGTATTTGTTGTTCTGTGAACATAGTGTTATTTACTCTCCTGAGGTAGCTCGGGACTCCATCCCAACGATCGATCAATTGCGTCTCTCCACGCTTTACGGTGCGCCAGACGTTCGGTTTCGGACATTTGCGGCTCAAAGCGTTGTTCCACGCGTAGCGTTTTGGTGGCGTCTTCGAGCGATTCCCAAACGCCAGCACTAACACCAGCCATCCATGCTGCTCCACGCGCAGTAACATGCGATGGATCACTGGTCCGCTCGACAGTTGCGTTCAGTAAATCCGCAGTAAATTGCTGCAGATAGTTTGATCTTGAAAGACCGCCATCAACTGCCAAAACAGAGACGTCGGTGCCAGTCATAGAACCTATCAATTCCAACAAATCCACGACAGTGTGGGCTACACCCTCGATTGTCGCACGAACGATATCTGCAGAAGATGTGTGCCTTGATAGGCCAAAGACTGTACCACGTGCCTTTCCGTCCCAATATGGCGCAGCGAAACCGGCTAAAGCAGGTACAACGATCGTTTCTAGCCCTTGAGACTCAGCACAAACTTTGTCGATCTCAGCTGCATTGTGAAGCACTTTCATATCATCAATTAGCCACTCTATGGCGGACCCACTAACCCATGTTGAGCCCTCGATGATGTTGGCATTAGAACCTGTTGTTCGCCACGCAAAGCGACTATCAAGGCCCTTTGTTTCTGTTACTACCCTGTCCCCAACATTGAAATCAATGAATGATCCAGTACCATGAGTGCATTTAACAGACCCTGGTTTTAGTCCTCCGTGCCCGAAAAGCGCAGACTGTTGGTCTGCCACTACAGCACGCACGGGGATCTCCGCACCAATCACGTCCGCCCTTGTGTAGCCATAATCGCCATCCTCGGACAAAACAGTGGGCAAATCATGCACCGAAGCACCATTACGTTCAACGAATTCTTGCCACCATTCGCCAGTATGCTGGTCAAGCAAGCCCGTACTTGAGGCGTTCGAGGACGAGGTGAAATTATTTCCGGTTATTGCCTTAATCACCAAAGTATCGGGCGTACCTATCAAAAGTTCACCTGTTCCTGAACGAGCTTTCAAGTTTTTGTTCTTAAACAGATGTAGTATGTGGAGGCCACAATTAGCAGCTGCCGGCATCAATCCTGTGCGCGCGGTATACTCTTTGCCTATATCAGCTAGGAGTTCTCGTGCATCATCTGCGGCCCGCGCATCTTGCCAACTAATTAGCGGAGACAGCGGCTTACCAGTAGCCCGATCCATGACTGTCGTAGCTGTACGTTGATTTGTTACGGCAAGACAAAGGATGTTTCGTTTGTCTGCGCGCGCACGTTCAACCACAGCCTTCACAACACGGATTGATTTTTCAATAATTTCGTTCGGGTCTTGCTCGACAAAGCCGAACTGAGGAGTCATGACAGCAAGCGGCAACTGTTCTTCATCAACGATTTTCGTTTCTTTGTTAAAAAGCACAGCACGCGTAGAAGTTGTTCCTTCATCCAAAACGAGAATATACGGTTCCACGACAATCACCTCCACACTTCTTGATAATGCGTCGTATTAGTCGTTATGCGACCGAGTTGCAAAAGATCGTCAACGACTTTATTAGCGATAGCAGGTGAAGCTGCTACCCCCGGGGATTGAATACCTGACACGTTATAGAATCCCGGTAATCCCGCCGCAGGACCGATAATAAAATCTTCACCGAAACTCGAAGCACGAGGCCTAGCTTCAACTTCGACAACGTGTGAAAGATCAATCTCGGGATAAATAAGCACAGATTGTTCAAGTATCCAATCGATTTCTTCCTGCGTTGGCACACAATGGAATCGATCTGGTTGCTCAACAGCTGAAGGTCCCAGACTAAGTGTTCCGTACGGACGTAATGTGACGCCACCACCCTTCGTATAAGGGGAGGGAACAGGGCCAGCACCGATTCTGTATGGAGTGTCCTTATCATCGCGCACAATCACTAGAGTTCCTCTGCGGGCATGCAACGTGAAATCTCGGACACCTGCTAATGCAGCAACATGGTCAGCAAACAGCCCCGCCACATTGATGACCAACTTGGTCTTTATGAAACCGGCATTGGTGTCCACACCCGTCACACCATTTTCGTCCTTTTCGAAACCGGTGACTGTCACTCCATAAAAAACATTTGAGCCGGCATGTCTAAGAATTTCAACACTCTTTTCAGCTGCTTCAACGGCCTCTATGTATCCTGTCGTCGGTGTCATCAACGCACGTTTGATGTTCTTAGACATACGGGGCTCAATTTTGCGTAGCTCATCACCCGATATGATCTCAACCGGCACGCCTTTTGCTGCGCCGCGGTCATAGTATTCCTCAATACGTTCATCTTGATCGGCGGTTAATGAGACAACCGTGGAACCTGTACGAAGTAGCTTGATACCCAAATCCGAGGCAAGCTTGTCCCATAACCGGTTGCCTTCTACATTCAACCGGCCTTTGAGTGTTCCGGGCTTAGGGTCAAAGCCCGAATGAACCATTCCGTTATTCAACCGAGTAGCGCCGGTACCTGCCCTCAACTGGCTCTCAAGCAAAACGACTCTATTGCCTAATACAGCCAGTTTTTGTGCAACTATCGTGCCGACGATACCAGCGCCGATGACCACAACGTCTGCTTCATCCGGGACCGCACTCACGAAACTAGCAATTGGCGGAGTGGTTGCCGTTTCCGGCGCATCCCGCGATGTCAGATCGACGATAACTTCTTTATCGTCACCTAACTTGTACCAAATATCCGAGAGCCTGTGTCCTACCTTTACCGCAGTATCCCATGTATCCGTTTCCCCTTGGATATGAGGGCGTCCATTGAGCGAACTAAGCTCAAACTGCAAGTTTGGGAACTGTTCGGTAATTCCATTACGCAGGGTCTCAATATCCGATTGATCAATTTCGGGCCTCGGACCGGCCCACCTCCCGCTACTCATCATTTCCTCCAATCAGCTGTGCAAATTCTCTTGCTGCTATTAGTAATTCTTCCAACAACTTAGGATCAGGTCTGAAAGGCTGTTCTACAGGCCACGGTAATGACATCGACAAGGCGCCGATGACTTCTCCTTCTGCTTTTACCGGAACAGAAACGCAACAGATTCCCTGCTGGAACTCGTGTTCATCGGTAGCGAACCCACACCGCTTTATAGTCTCGATCTCTTCGTGAAGAACGTCCGTCGAGGTTATCGTCGCCCCAGTGAGTGCAACCAACGGCCTAATAACGTAGGACTTGATTAGGCGAGGATTAAAGGCTAAGAACACCTTTCCTGAAGCAGTCGCATGGGCTGGTCGTCTTGTGCCCGGTACCGCTAGAGAAAAAACGCCGTCCTTTGAATGCCTCTGAGCAGATGCGACAGTCAATACACTTCCATGATCATAAACAGTGCAGTGAACGGTCATACCCGTAGACTTTGCCAGTCTCGTAACATAGTCATCAGAAAGTGTTACAAACCGACGCTGACGTGATTGGTTTACGACCCACTGCCCTACAGTGTTACCTAACCTATATAAACCGGAACCATTTCCACGCGCCTCGACGAGCCCCAGCTCTTGAGCATTCGCCAAATGCCGATAAACCGTACGCCTGGGTATACCGGTTTCTCGCTCGATAGTGGTCACGTCAGCACCAGCGGGGCCAACACTAGATATGCAGTCTAATATCGCAAAAGTAATGCCGACTGTTTCAATTTGTCCCCAATGACCTTCCATATTGTGGATCAAACCATTTCAATTTGCGTTTCGTCAATAGATGTGCCAAGCAGTGGCAGTAGACCACACACGATCGATAACTGACTCAAGGCGGTGGATACACAATGAACTGTCCTGGGTTTTGTTCCTACTCGTTTTTGAGAGGGTTAGGGATATGTCTAAGAGGTATTCTCGGGATTTTAAGGATCGTGCGGTGGGAGTGCTTTCTGATCGGTTGGCTGCTGATTGTTCGTGTTCTCAGTGGCAGGCAGTCCGTGAGATCGCGCCGAAGCTGGGGATCGCAAACGAGTCACTGCGCCGCTGGTATGAGCAGCATCTTGTGAACACGGGTGAGCGGCAGGGGTTCACCCGTGAAGAGCATGAGGAAGTCAAACGGCTCAAACGCGAGAATGCGGAGCTGCGCCGTGCGAATGAGATTTTGAAAACTGCTTCGGCTTTTTTCCCGGCGCAGCTCACCGACCGGCCCGATGATGATCGCCTATATTGACGCTTATAAGAATCGTTTCGGGGTCAAGCCGATTTGCCGGACACTGGGGGCTAGCTTGGAAGGAGGGTTTATTACCTCTCGCGGCTACCGGCTAGCCAAGAGCAGACCAGCAAGCGCCAGAAGCATTCGTGATCGAATACCAACGGCTGGAAACAAGCTATCAACCAACTAGCTGTGGCATACCCAGACCGATTCGCGGAGTACTTATAAATCAAGCCCTCCGCACACAAACAATCGGACACTCTCTGACCAGGTTGCTCGACTCATGAAAATCGCTGGGATTGCTGGTGTTCGCCGGGGACGCACAGCAATAACAACCAGACCC
>CAMYFZ010000004.1 GCA_947255165.1 uncultured Varibaculum sp. | reverse complement strand
CGCCGCAGCAACTTGGTACGCAAAACTGATTCGTTTAGCGTTAGCTGCCGGGTTAACTCTTCAGCAATCTGCGGGGTGGTGGTCATATCGATGACCGCGTAGATTCCCTCAGAATGTTTTTCAATCGGATATGCCAGGCGACGCTTGCCCCAAATATCGGTCGCATCTACGCTTCCCCCGTTAGCGGAAACTACGTTTAGCAGTTTCTCTAACGCCGGGGCTACGGTACGTTCGTCAATTTCGGGATTCAGGATCACCATCATCTCGTATTTACGCATCTTAACCCACCTCCTTTGGTCTAACGGCCACGGTCCTTCCGCGGCAGGAGGGCTTATGCATTCGACCCTAAGGTCGCACTACAGGATAACCTAGTTAGAAGCGCTATTTCTAGCCGATATCTAACATTGTTAGGAAACGCTCGTTTTAAGCCACCACCGGTGAAATTAACTTTTTATGGTGACTCTACTGTTATTCCCGGTACCCCACTGCCCTACGGGCTAGGAACCGACTGGGAAGGAGACGGAGAAACCGGCGGAGGGGCACTTGCACTCTGCGAGGCACTTGGAACCGTAAGCGGGTTACCTACGGTTTCTGGAGGGGGAGCTGAGGGTACTTCCGCAGTTTTATAGGGCGTATTTTTTTCGCTCGGTTTCACCTGATACCGACTATTTTCGGAGGAAAATAAGGGTTCCGGCGGCAAATCTTTTACCGCCTTCCTCATATAGGCCAACCATAACTTTGCTGGCCAAGTACCACCGGTTACTTCCCTCACCCCACCGAAGGGGGTAATCGATTCTTCTGCGCCATTTTTCCCCACCTGATACATGGACACTGCGGTGACCATCTGCGGTACATAACCTACGAACTGGGCGGAGCGGTTATCGTTTGAAGATCCAGTCTTTGCTGCTACGGGCCTGCCTAGCTTTCCAGCAGTATCACCGGTCCCCCCACTTTCGGTTACCGCCGCGAGGGCTTTGGTTAACTCTGAAATATTTTCTTCCTCGAACTGCCTAGTACCAGCAGTATCAGCTTCGTAAAGAATATTTCCTGATGAATCGGTAATTTTAGAAATAATATGCGCTGTCCGGCGTACCCCACCGGTAGCGAAAGTGGTATAGGCTTCTGCAATCTCTAGATTATGGGGAGAACTTGTTCCCAATACCCCCACAATCGAGTTTTTATCCAAACCCACAGTGTCCTTGGAATACCCCGCAGCAATTGCCACCTGCCGAGTAGTATCCATCCCGATCTCACTGTTAAGCCTGACATAGGCAGTGTTGATTGAAAACTTGGTAGCTCTCAAAAGATTAACTTGACCGTAGGAGGCGCCTCCGTAGTTACCTACCCAGGCATCTCCTACTTTCATCGGTCCGGAACCATTGATACGGTCAGATAATTTGTGTCCATGTTCTAACGCAGCTAACAGCGCAAATGGTTTAAAAGTTGAACCGGCTTGAGCTATATCCTGAGTTGCCGCATTCCGCTGAATCTTTTGATAATCTGGTCCCCCATATTCGGCTATCACCGCCCCAGTAGCAGTATCTATAGAAGTTGCGGCTACTCTTAATCCTTCGGGTTTTTCTTCCGGTAGGGTATTTACTGCTTCCTCCAACATTTTCTGTTTCTCAGGATTAATGGTGGTATAAATCTTGATCCCGGCCCGATCAATCTCATCCTCGGTATAGCCAATTTGCTTTACCAATTCCTGTCTCACATGCTGCAAAAGATAGCCAGTAGTTCCCTTAAAATAGGTACCTTCCTGTTTCTTTTCCTGCACTTGCGGGAAAACTGCGGCGTCCTTGTCGCTCTTACTAATCATCTTGTCGGTAGCCATGAGGTTTATTACCCGCTGCCAGCGTTGCTGGGCTTTTTCCGGACTAACTAGCGGATCCCAAGCATTAGGTGCGGGAATAATCCCTGCCAACAGCGCAGATTCTGAAAGATTCAGGTCTTTAGCGCTTTTACCGAAATAGGCATTAGCTGCCGCTTCAATCCCGTAGGCTCCCCTACCGAAATAGATGGTATTTAGATAGTCGTTAAGAATTTTTTCCTTCGGTACCTGCCGATTTATCTTCAACGCTAAAATGGTCTCTTTAAATTTTCCGGTATAACCCGTATTTTTCCCGGTGTAGTAGTTTTCTACATACTGTTGGGTAAGAGTTGAAGCGCCCTGAGTGGGACGCCCGCGAACGTTATTCCACAGGGCACGGGCAATACCTTTAACATCAATCCCGCTGTTTTCATAAAAAGTGCGGTCTTCGCTGGCTACTACCGCGTCACGAATATAAGAATTTTTAAAAGATTTAGTATCTACGATGGTACGGTTGCGTTCTGCAAACTTTCCCATCATCTTATGGTTATCACCCCAATAAACCGTGGTTACTTGGGCATTAGCGAACTTTTGGGCTTCGGGTACTTCCAGGCGATAGTAGGCAACCAAGAAGGTTATACATCCGGCAATAATTGCCACCAAAGCCAGACCAGTTACTAATCCCAGGACTCTTTTTACCCAAACTCCAATTCTACGAGTGCGCTGGGAAGAATTACTTGCGTTGCTGCTTCGTTTAATAGCTTTTTTAGTTGCAGTTTTCTTGGACTTCTTTGGTCCTACGTTTTTCTTAGCTTTAGGGGAGTTATTTTTATTTCTGCTTCCCGCGGGTTTATTAGGGGAAGGTAAATTTTTGGAGGACATAGAACGGGGCAGACCGGCGCGTTGAGGTGCTTTTCCTCCGCTACCCGGGGATTTTCCGGCCGGGTTAGTACGGCTATGGTAGCGATCCGGATTTATTGGAGCGAACATGCGTTGGTCACTTGCCTGTGCCCGTGCTTGTAGCTGTTCTTTTTCATGCTTGCGGCGTTGAGCACGAGAAGGAAAGTCAGATCCTGCTGTTTCGGCGCCACGCGATGAATGCTTTTCGGTCATAACTACAGGTTAGCTTAGGAGGACGATCCGGCCAGGTAGATTTCTAAGGTAATAATAAATTTTTCCGGTTACTCCCCTGCAGGTAATGGTGATGATTTTTTATAAATTTATTTTTCTATTGTTAGCTGTCATCACTACCTAGAATTTTTGGGATTATTAATTAAATACGCTTGTCAGACGGGTTTTTGCGCTGTGAATTGGTAGTTATAATCTTGGGGAACTTTTGGGGATAGTCTGAACTCAGAAGAAATATGTACCTATTTATAAACAGTTTTACGGCATGAATCCCCAGATATGCACAGGTTTATGCACAGATGTGGAGAAACCTAGGTTAACCTGTAGTCATGAGAACTACACTTTTGTAGTTTTGCTGGTCCAAAGATTTGAAAATTAAGGTAAAGAATAGGTCAAATAATCCTTTAACTTATCGTTAAGTTAAGCTATTTTATTAGCTAAATCACTTTGCGTGGCGAGCCGCCTGTCGGATTTGGTTAGTTAGTTCGTTGACATGATCAAAAATCTGGGGTTTAGATTTCATCAATTGGGTGATTTTCTTATTAGCATGCATGACCGTAGTGTGGTCTCTGCCGCCGAATTCTTTCCCAATTTGGGGCAAAGATAGTTCCGTGAGTTCTCGGCATAAATACATAGCAATCTGGCGCGCTTCGGTAAGGGAACGCGAACGCGAAGGTGAGCACAGATCATTAACGGTGGTTTCGAAATATCCTGCCGTTTGCGCCTTAATTAAAGCCGGGGTGATTTCTTGATCGTTGGGATCGGAAACAATATCTTTAAGCACCATCTCCGCTAATTGCAAGGTCAAGGGTTGTTTTGTGAGGGAAGCAAAAGCGGTAACTCGCAGAAGGGCGCCCTCAAGTTCGCGGATATTGATAGTAAAACGCGAAGCGATATAGGACAACACTTCTGGGGGTGCCCCCACTTTTTCCTGACGGATTTTATTTCGTAAAATCGCGATTCGGGTTTCCAGGTCGGGAGGTTGAACGTCAGTGAGTAGGCCCCACTCAAAACGAGAACGCAGCCGCTCTTCAAAGCCCTCCAGCTTTTTGGGAGGAACATCGGAAGTGATAACCACCTGCTTGTTGTCGTTATGTAAAGAGTTGAAGGTGTGGAAAAATTCCTCAATAGTTTGCTCTTTGCCCTGCAGGAACTGGATATCGTCAATCATTAATACATCAATGTTGCGATAGCGCCGCTGAAAATCGTGGGCATTACCTTCCGATACCGAGTTAATGAAGTCGTTAGTGAACTCTTCAGAATTGACGTAACGCACTTTAATATGCGGATAAAGGTTCAGCGCATAGTTTCCGATGGCATGGAGTAGATGAGTTTTACCCAAACCTGATCCCCCATAAACAAAGAGGGGGTTATAGGATTTGGCCGGAGCCTCCGCCACTGCGATCGCGGCAGCATGTGCAAAACGATTGGAAGAGCCGATTACAAAGGATTCGAAAGTATATTTGGAGTTTAAGCGGCTGTCGAAAGGTTTTTTTCCCTGGGGAGCGGAATTGTTGTGGGTCACGGTACTTGGGATGTTCGTAGGAGGTGGGGCAACCACTTGGTGTTCGGAGGGATTTATTGTTTGTCCCTTATTCAAAGAAGGATCAACCGAAACCGCCAAAATAACATCCTGAGAAGTAGTTTTCGAGAGGGATTCTCGTAAAAAGGGCGCTAAGCGAGTTTCAATAATTGATTTTGAATAGTTAGTAGGAGTCGCGATTACGATGGTGTTTTCATAGGTAGTTAGAGGTTTTGACATTCTTACGAAAGCCAGATCCGCTTGACCTACCTGTGGGTTTTGTTTTAACTGTCGGATCGCGTCTTGCCAGGCTGACTGCAGCGAACTTGACATCGATTTCTCCAAATTTCTAAACATCAATGTGATAGGTCACCCCAACGATGGGGATATCAACGATTCTAGAGTAAAAACAGGTTATCCCCAATCTGGGGAAAAGACTGTGGATAACTTACGTGGTTGTAGTTTAAGATTTAAATCCGGGCTGGCATGCGAAAACCAAGAAAAATCACCGTATTTATAAAATCGAAAATTAACATCTTACAAGCTTGTAGTTTTTTAAAGTTCCACAGCCTGGAATCTAGTGAGTAAAAAATAGTGTTCATAACCACTTAATAACTATTTGACCTGGCTAAGCGCTATGCGTAGGCTTGCAGGTGTTGTCTAAACTAGGCTAAATAAAACTAAGATGCCGGAGCTTATCCGGTAAGTGCATAACATTCAGGAGAACTACAGTGACAAAGCGGACTTTTCAGCCGAATAACCGTCGCCGAGCCAAGAAGCATGGATTCCGGGCGAGGATGCGTACTCGCGCCGGCCGCGCCATTATTGCTAATCGTCGGAATAAAGGGCGCAAGGAACTTTCGGCTTAGAAGATGTTGCCCCAGGCCAATCGCCTGAAAAAATCAGCCGATTTTTCCCTAGTTTTTCGGCGTGGGAATAGCGCTGGAAACCAACTAATGGTGGTGCACCACCTACCCGACCAGTTAGGCACTGCGGCGCCGCTGGTCGGTTTCGTTGTACCCAAAAGAAACTTGCCTCGGGCGGTAGATCGTAATCGGATAAAGCGGCAGTTGCGATCTCTGAGTGCGGGCAGGCTTGCGGACTTTGGTAGGGGTAGTCTCACGGTGGTTCGCGCCCTCGGGAAAGCAAAAAATGCTTCCTACCTGCAGTTAGGCTTAGCTCTTGATCAAGCTTTGGCCAGGGCACAGCTAAAGGGGAAAAAGTGAGCGAAAATCTGGGGCAGGCGGGATTACTATTTTTGGTTCGCTTTTATCGGCGTCATATCTCTCCCCTATTTCCTGCCCGCTGCAAGTATTACCCCACTTGCAGTACCTACGCGCTGGAGGCACTGCAAGTTCATGGTGCCTTGAAAGGGAGCCTACTTTCCGCTTGGAGGTTGGTGCGCTGTAATCCCCTTTCCAATGGTGGGGTGGATTATCCGCCAATAAAAGGCCAATGGAAACGCGCTCCCTATCACCAGATGACTTTAAGCGAACTCCAAGCACATTGGGCAAAGATAGATAAAGCCACCATGCCCACAAGGGGACAATAAGTAAAGGAGCATATTTATGATGCTAAGTGCGCAGCTGCTAGCAGCAGCTAATCAGCCCACTTCAGGCGGTTGGTATGACACGGTTTTATACCCTTTCAAATGGGTGACTGCTTGGGTACTGGTAGGTATTCACAAGGGACTTACCTCCCTGGGTTTGCCGGAAGGACCTGGTGCTACCTGGGTGTTATCTATCGTAGTGCTGACGATTTTTGTGCGACTGTTAATTATTCCCCTGTTCATTAAGCAGATTAAGTCCACCCGGGGCATGAGTGCGATTCAACCCCAGATCAAGGCGATTCAAGAAAAATACAAGGGTCGCAACGACCAGGTTTCTAAGCAACAGATGAGCCAAGAAACCATGACCTTGTATAAAGAGTACGGGGTCAACCCCATGGCTTCCTGTTTCCCCTTGCTGATTCAATTGCCGATTTTGGCAGCCTTGTATCGGGTACTTTGGCAAATGCCGTTGATTGCTAAGCATCCGGGGGCACATATTGGAGGCTTCGATTCCACCCTGGCTGCGGAAATGGATAAATCCACGGTATTTGGCGTATACCTGTCGGATACTTTTACTAACACGGCCTCTAACCCCACCGCGACTAAAACTCTAATTATTATTTCCGTATTGCTGTATGGCGGATTGATGTTCTTCCAGCAGTTCCTCAATATGCGTCGCAATATGGATTCTTCTAATCAGCAGCAAATGCGGATGATGAAGATGATGGTCTACGTGATGCCCCTGATGACCGCTTGGTTCGGTTTCATTGTGCAGATCGGGGTGCTGGTTTACCTGGTAGTAACTATGGTGGTCAGCTTTATTCAGCAGCTGTTTGTCATGCATTATTTACCTACTCCCGGCTCTCCCGCCCATGAAAAACAAATGCAGCGTCATCAGGAGAAATACGAAAAATTTAAAGAGGAAACGCTGGCGGAATATAACCAGAAGCTTTCTTCACTGGGGCTCAGCGGTGAGGACGTGGCTAAGGGATTAAGGCTGGAGGTAAAAGCTAATCGCCAGGGTAAAGAGGATCCCTTCTCGGGGGTGGAAAATGGTGAGCAGCTTCGCGAAGGCGTCGCCCTCCATAAAGAAACTCAAGACCGCCTGCATAAGAAGGCTCAAGACCTAGAGCTAGAAGAAAAACCGAAGAAAGCGGTAAAGCAGTCCCGGATGATGGCAGCGCTGCAAAAGAAGGCCGAAGAACAGCAGACCGGGATGAAGACAAGTACTCATAATGCCCAGGCACAACCGAAGCGACTCACTAGGGCGCAGCGTGATGCCCAGGCGAAACGGCGTCGCCAAGCTGGCGGGTTAAGTGAGCAGGAAAAGGCGAAACGCCGGCAGGCACGGCGCAAGAATAATGCCGGTAAAAATCGGCGTAAGAACCGATAGGATCATTGCAGATAGCTAAGAGAGGATTAGATGCCATGAGTGAAGAAGCATCACCGGAGCGGGTTGCCGCCTTGGAAGAAGAGGGCGATATTGCCGCCGATTATTTAGAAGAGCTACTTGATATTGCGGATCTAGGTGGAGATCTTGAGATCGATGTAGAACACGATCGTGCCAGTGTCGATATTGTTTCTGATGCGCAAGATCTAAATGACTTGCAACGGTTGGTAGGAAAAGAAGGCGAAGTTTTAGAGTCTTTACAGGACTTAACCCGCCTGGCTGTTTCGCAAAAAACGGGGGAACATTCGCGGTTAATGCTGGATATTGCCGGTTACCGTGAGGAACGTAAACAAGAGTTGCGCTCGATTGCGGAGGAAGCCATTACCAAGGCTAAAACCACGGGTGAGCCGGTTCGTCTAGAGCCGATGAATCCTTTCGAGCGTAAAGTTTGCCATGATGTGGCCGCTGAAGAAGGCGTTTATTCTGGTTCCCAGGGTCAGGCACCTAACCGCGCAGTAGTTATTTATCCGGATGCGGCTGGCCCCGAAGAAGCAGAAGAAGAGTAAGGGTAAAGCTGGTAGACTCCCCGCTACCACTACCCTTTTACTTAGCAGAGTTTAGCCATGGCAGAACTAAATTTTGAGGTTGTGCAACCAGGCCCAGAGGTTAAGAAGTTTTTTGGTTCATCTTTTGAGCTGATGCAACGCTATGCCGATATGCTGGCAGATCAGGGTGAACTGCGGGGACTTATTGGTCCGCGCGAATTACCTCGGATTTGGCCGCGCCATTTGTTAAATTGCGCGGCCGCAGAAAAATTCTTACCTTTGGGACGCAATGTCACTATTGCCGATGTAGGTTCCGGAGCCGGCTTACCGGGAATTGTCTTGGCTATAATGCGACCTGATCTTCAATTTTTTTTGATAGAGCCTTTAGCTCGACGGGTAGTTTGGCTAGAGGAAGTAAAGCAAGAGTTGGGATTGGCAAATGTGGAAGTCATGCGTTCCCGGAGTCAAGACTTACCGGCGGGACAACAGTTTTCGGCGGTTACCTCTCGCGCAGTAGCGAATCTAAAGAAGCTGGTACGCATCTCTGGCAAACTAGTGGCTCCCGGCGGGCGGATGCTGGCGATTAAAGGTGAGCGCGCTCCCTTGGAGTTGGCCGCTGCGCAAGCGGAGTTGCGGGCAGCTAAACTTGATTTGGCACATATAGAGGAAGTGCCATCCCTCATGGATGATTCGATTACCCGGATCATTATGGCAACTAAACGTCCCTAGTGGGCAGCAGTTTTGCAAATTTTGGAGGCGTAATGAGTAAGCATCGTTTGGCTGATGCCGAAATGGTGGAGCAGGCAGATTCGGACGAAGGACTTCTCCTCGCGGAGCGTTCCCATTCCCAACTGGAGTTAGGGGAACTGCCGCGTCCGCAGCAAACGCGGGTAATTGCTGTCGCTAACCAAAAAGGTGGGGTGGGTAAAACTACTACGGTGGTTAACCTGGCGGCAGCTTTGGCTTTAGGGGGACTTAAAGTTCTGGTAATTGATGCTGATCAGCAAGGAAATGCCTCTTCTTCGCTAGGTTTTCGGCACTTAGCGGATGACCAACAATCTCTGTACGAGGTAATGACCCAGGGGGTGCCGCTGCGGGATGCTCTGATCCAAACCACTAAAATTCCGAATCTGTGGCTGGTGCCGGCCTCGATGAATATGGCGGGTATCGAATTAGAGCTGAGCGAACGCACCAATTTTCAACAGATCTTAGCGGAATCTGTAGGGCAACTTTTGAGTAGCGGAGAACAGTTTGATTATATCTTCATAGATTCTCCCCCGTCTTTAGGAATTATGACCGTTAACGCCCTAGTCGCAGCCAAAGAGGTTTTAGTTCCTTTGCAGGCAGAATATTTGGCGCTGGAAGGGCTAACCCAATTGACGAAAACTATCGATATGCTGGTTATTCGCCTTAATCCCACTCTTCATTTCACCGCCATATTGCCTACTATGGTTACCAGCAACACTTTGTTGAGTAAAGGGGTGTTAGAGGAAGTTCGGGCCTACTACGGCGAGATCGTAATGCAAACAATTATTCCTCGTAATGTTGCTTTAGCGGAGGCTCCTTCGCATGAGGAATCGATTTTGACTTACCAACCAGCCTCTAAAGGTGCAAAATGTTATTTAGATGCTGCATATGAGTTAGTTAGTCGTGAGGTGAAATCGTAATGGCGCGAAAGAGTCACTTAGGCAGAGGTCTTTCTGCACTGATTCCTACGGATCCGGTAGAGAACAAAACCGAAGAGGCGGCAGAAGATCCCGCCTCTCGTCCAGCGGACATATTTTTTGGGGGACATGGTCATTCGCCCAAGGGCGGCTCCGCCAAAGATCTTTTGGAACCCCGAAAAAATGTTTCACGTGAAACATTGCGGGGGTCACGCAATACGGGAGCAGGAGAAAATCAGAATATTTCTTCTGTCAAAAAGGCTGAGCGCCCGAAAAGTAAACGCGATAGAGAGAACGCGAATGTTTCACGTGAAACATCACTGCTACCGGTGCCAGGCGCGAAGTTGGAGCTTATAAAGGTTAGTAAAATACATCCTAATCGTTCTCAACCGCGACAAACTTTTGACGAGGATGAAATCGCAGAACTCGCCGCCTCTATAAAGGAAGTTGGGTTATTGCAACCAATCGTGGTTCGCACTGATCCTACCGATAAATCAGCCTATGAACTCATAATGGGCGAACGTAGGTTGCGGGCTTGTCAACTGGCCAAAGTAGAGCAGATTCCGGCGATTGTTCGTGAGACCACTGATAATAAAATGTTGCTGGACGCGCTAATTGAAAACCTGCATCGCGTGCAGCTCAACCCTTTAGAGGAAGCCGCTGCCTACCAGCAATTGATGGAAGATTTTGGCTGTACTCAACAGGAGCTATCAAAACGAGTTGCAAAGTCCCGGCCTGCTATTACTAACGCATTACGGCTGCTACGGTTGCCAGCGAGTGTACAACCCAAGGTTGCATCCGGGGTCCTCTCTGCCGGACATGCGCGAGCGCTGCTTGCAGTCAGTGATCCGCAGGATCAAGAATATTTAGCGGATCGAATTATTGCAGAAGGACTTTCGGTGCGTTCTACTGAAGAAATTGTAGCTTTGGGAAATGTTCGCGGTGCACCAGTGCGTACAAAAGGAAGCGGTAAACCTCGCCAGGTAAATCTTTCTCCTAGCCAAGCGGCCGCGCAGGAGCGCTGGACGCATATTCTCGATACTCGAGTATCAGTTAAGCCGGGAAAGAAAATCAGCAAACTTGTCATCGAATATGCTGATGAAGCTGACTTAGAACGCCTCACCCAGCTGCTAGAACAAGTTAAGCACTAGCATTGTAAATCCGATATAGCTGCCTGGGTAATAGAAAAAGCTGAGGTAACTGCGCTTTTAACCGCGCTGTCCCCGTTCAGCTGCCTGGTAGGTAACCGCCTCAATTAATTTTCCGAAACCCACATCAGCTTGCGCGGCTAGGGGCCACAAGGAAGTGTCTGTCATTCCTGGTACCACGTTGGCATCTATAAACCAGGGCTTACCGTCACCATCCAAAATGAGATCTATACGAGAAAAATCTTCTAGCTCTAAAACCCGATGACAATCTAGTGCTAAACTCCGAACCTTTTCATCTTCTTCCGGTTCTAGCGGCGCAGGTGCAAAAAATTCAGTGCGCCCGGTTAGATAGCGGGCATCAAAATCGTATCGGCCCACATCTGTGCGGATTTCTACCGGCGGAAGGGTCCGGGCAACTCCTGCTTCGACAATAATCGACACCGATATTTCCCGTCCCTTAATAAAGCGTTCGATCAATACTTCATCGTCGTAGGCGAAGGCATTTACCATGGCAGTACGTAGCGCACTCTCATCGCCCACGTAGGTAATTCCCATCGCGGATCCGCCTCGGGAAGGCTTAACCATTAGTGGGTATCCCAAACGTCTAGAAACTTCTCCGAGTAAAGTATCTGCACCTACCTGGCGGAATAAGATTTGGGGTAACGCTACTGAACGGGGGGTGGGTAACCCGTTTTTCTCCACCACCGATTTTGCTACCGGTTTTGACAGGGATATCCGGCAACCCTTAGGTCCGGTACCCACATAAGCCAAGCCGCTTAGCTCTAATAAATCCTGCAGAGATCCGTCCTCACCCTCACGCCCATGAATAATTGGCCACACTACGTCAGGAGCAAAATCGCGTAAAGCATGAAGTAAGTTCCGGTCCAGCTCCAAGCTTTCCAGCTGGTGACCACATTTACGTAACTGGGTCGCTACTCGATTTGCGGAGCGCAAAGAAACTTCCCGCTCATGTAGCTGACCTCCAGTGATAATAGCAATTTTTAGGCTTTCGTCTTTAGTCATTGCTTTCACCTTTCTGTTGGGAGGCGAATAACTTAACCAGTTCCATTTCCCGATGCACTACTTTGGCTAACCGTCGCACGCCCTCTCGAATCTCATCTGGAGTGGGATAACAAAAGGATAGCCGGATATTTTGACGTCCCTGGTCAGAGGCATAAAATGCCGTTCCTGGGGTATAGGCAACTAGTTCACTAACTGCGCGCGTCAGCATGTCTTTGGAATCTAATCCTTCCGGTAAAGTGAGCCAGGTATAGAAGCCCCCTTCGGGAACTGTCCAGGTACATTCGGGCAAGTAATCGTTTAAAGCGGTGAGCATGGCGTCGCGGCGACCGCGATACATTTGCCGGTAGGAATCTATTTGTCCGCGCCAATCATAGTCCCGCAGGTAAGCATGGATCGCCATTTGCCCAACCATAGACGGCGATAAAATTGCAGATTCGGAGGCCACCACCAGTTTGTCCCTGACTGCCGGGGGCGCATAGGCCCAACCAATCCGAAAGCCTGGCGCGAAAATCTTTGAAAACGATCCTAAGTAAACTACCAGGTCAGGAGCAAGTTCTACCAAGGGAATCATAGTTTGTCCCTCGAAACCTAGCAGGCCATAAGGATTATCTTCTAAAATCAACACTTGATATTTTCGGCAGAGCTCCACCAGTTCTTTCCGGCGGGAAATCGACATGCAAACGCCCGCGGGATTATGGAAATTGGGAATGGTGTACAGGTATTTAATTCGTTTTCCTTCCCCGCGTGCCTGCTTGACAGTGCGAAGGAACTCTTCGGGAATCAAACCTTCGTCGTCTATGGGAATATGGCGTACATCTGCTTGGTAGGCCTTGAATACTCCTAGCGCCCCAACATAGGAGGGTGACTCGGCTAGAATTACATCTCCTGGCTCAATAAAAAGCTGTGTGACCAGGTCTAATGCTTGTTGAGAACCGGTGGTTATCACCACGTTATCGGGGTTGGCGTTGATACCTTCTTCCGCCATGACTTCAGTGATGGATTCTCGCAGGGGTGCCCACCCCTGTCCCCCTCCGTATTGCATCGCCTGCTCGCCGTGTTCCAACACTAGTTGTTGGGCGCTATTGGCCAGTTTTGCCAGCGGAAGATCGTGAATATTAGGCATCCCTCCGGCGAGAGAAACCACCTCGGGACGAGAAACTACCGAGAATAAAGCCCGAATTTCAGATTCCCTCAGGTTATGAGCTCGCGCAGCGTAGGAATCCTGCCAAAGATCAAGATGGGTCCCTTGCTTATGCGCGCTCATTTACGTCTCCTTCGTTAGATTAATTGCCATTTTCGCACGAAGAATGAATGTGACCAAAGCCAAAGTCAAAAAAAGCAAAAAATTTAAGTAATACCAGTTCGAGCTAGCGGCTATTCTTGGGGGTTATCTTTTGCGGATTGCTTTTTTTGGCTACGCAAATACCAGGTCAAGGTGCCTACAAATGCCAAAACAAGCACTAGCAGCAAAGGTAAGAGCAGGTCGGGAAGAACTGCAGCGGCCCGAGTGATTGAAGTTTCTAAAGACACTTGTTGGGCGGGGGTAAGCAAAGAGTTAGCGTTGGTGCCCCCGGTGATTAATAGCAGTACTCCCACGATTACAAATACCAATCCCGATAACATCGAACCCCACGTGGTTTGCCTACCTAAGAACCGTAGGGGACGGGGATGGAAAAGGCGCTGTTGGCGGGCAGTGAGCGAACCCCAGATGAGGGAAAGTATGGCCACCGGGGTGAACATTCCCAGGGCATACCAGAACATCAAAAGTGCGCCTCGCAAGCTAGACCCCGTCAAAGTGGCAGCCGACAAGACTGCCCCGAGAATCGGACCAGTACACCCGGATCCGGCCAACCCATAGGAAATACCGAAAAGAAAAATCCCGATAACACTAGGACGAGTGGCTCCCCCTAAAGCGCGAGGAAGCGGGAGTTTGGGGAGCGGTAGGGCCAAGACTTGAGCGATACCTAAAACGGTGATTACTCCACCGACAATTAGGGTTACGAGGTGGGAGTGGGCAAGTAGCCAACCACCGAGTCCTCCGGCCGCGAACCCCAGAGGTACTAACGCCACCAGCAGCCCGCCAAGAAAAACTAAAATCCGCTGCAGCAGTCGCGAGCGATCCTCAAAAGCACAGGCAAAAAAAGCTGGCAGTAAAAAAGCGCCACAGGGAGCTAGAAAAGTAACCAGTCCCCCCAGGTAGGCGATCGTGAAGTTTATCGACATTAGCGATTACCAGCAGCTTTAGCTGCAATTTCAATGGTTTGGATAAAACTGTCTGCTGGTAGCGCCCCGGTAATCACATAATTGTTAATGAAAAACGCCGGGGTGCCGTTAAGACCTACGGCGCGGGAATGAGAGGTTTCATTCTCAATAGTTGCGGCGGTTTCGGGTGCCGCAAGATCTTGGTTAAAACGAGACAAGTCGCTAACGCCGCTAGCTTGGGCCACCTGGGTAACCAGTTGTTTATCCCAGGTAATATGACCGCTACCTTCGCTGGCAGCCAGCTTGGTAGCTGCCGCTAAATACTCCCAGAATTTTCCTTGTTTAGCTGCCGCGATTGATCCGGCAGCAGCCAGGTCAGAGTGATATTGCGGAGCGAAAATTGTTAGGTTGTTGAACTCTATTCGCAAAGTACCGTTATCGATATACCGCTTCAGCTGCGGAAAAACATTAGCTTCGTACTGATAACACATGGGACAGGAAAAGTCAGAGAACTGAATCATAGTTACCGGAGCTTTCGGGTCTCCGATTGCCCGGGGATCGGACTTAGCGTTGCGATAAAAAGACCTAATTACCTTTTTGCCCTGTTCATCGTTAACTAAATTCACCCCTTCGGGCAGCTGGTCACTTTGGGTAGCACCGTTACCCGGGGTCTGAGCGTTTTGAGAGGATACCGCGGTGTCAGCGGGATTGGCAGTGCTGCTTTTATCGGAACCAAGGTAGTAGGCGATGAAAAAAACCAACACCAGTACGGAGATTGCTAGCAATACTAGAACCACTATGGCAGCTGGTTTCTTCTTTATCGGTGCCGGGGGGGCGGAGTCACTCATATCCTTATTTCCTCTCTTTGCTTCTACCCTAAAGGAGATTAGCTTACTGGGGATAGTTAGAGCACGTCACGCCGTTGCAAATAACGCATTGCTAACCAACCGATGGGGGCACGCATCCAAAACGTGAGTAGGCGGTACAGTAATGCCCCAGATAGCGCGATGGCGCCTGGTACCCCGGCCACCTGCAAACCGGCAGTCAGCGCGGCCTCCACCGGACCGAGCCCGCCGGGACTGGGGATTAACGAACCTAAAGTGTTGGACACTAAGAAAGTAACGGTGATGGTGGCTACCGGTAAATGGTAGCCAAAGGCGGCAATCGCGCAATAAAAAGCTGCTACTTGCAGGCCAGTTTGCATTAAGCATCCCAAGGTGGTCAGCATCATTCTGCGGGGGCTGGAAGTGATCCAGATTAGACGTGGCCAAACCTGCTGGAAAGTTGGTTGAATTTTTCCCCAAATCCAGTTACGCACTTTGGGGAGCGCAAACGCGGCTACCAGCAGCGCCACTATCAACAAGACGGTCGCTAATACCGTCGATGAGGGCAGACGCACGTTCATGGAGGTGCCGGTAAACATGACCATGACTGCTAGTAGCACCACCGTGATTACAAATTGGAAGAGCTGCATTAGGGAAACGGTAGCGAGGGCGAGCGCTCCGGTCATATTCTTCTTGGTTAGGTACCGCAGGTTAAGGGCTCCTACTCCTACCCCCGCGGGCACTACCAGAGAGGTAACGGAGCCTGCCAGCTGCAAGATAAATAGCTCGCCATAGCCTAGACGGTTGGGGGTTACAGCTTGTAGGGAGAGTGCTTGACCGCTACTCATAACAATTGCAAAGAAAACTCCGGCGAGAATCCACCAAAGGTTGGCTGCTGAAATCGTGGCATAAATTTCTTTAAAGTTTAAAGATCCTAAGACAATCAGTACCGCTGAAAGTCCCAGGGCGGTGAACACCAAGGAGGACAGGGAGAAGCGGCGTAGTTGAGCGCGGGGAACCGCGGCGGGATCCGCCTGGTCGCGAGATAGCAGTTCTTGGCGCAACTTGGCTAGAAGCGCGGTCTTCCGTATTTTTTGTCTGGTTGAAGAGGGCAGAGCCAAAGTTTGCAGCACCGGAACCATTGCTTCGATCTGGGAAGCTGGAATCACTGCGCGCATTGCCGCCACTGCCCGGTTTTTCCCGAAATAAGAACTGGTTAAAACTAGCAACTGTACCTGGTCAATTAGAATCGACATTTTAGAGGCGGCGACTTCCCCGTCGGACCAGTTAAGAAAATATAGAGATCCATCTGCGCCTAAACATAAGTTTTCGGCATTAATATTTCGGTGAGCAAGCCCGCCTTGATGGGCTTTTAACAGTTGTGACCAGGCAGAGCGCAACTGTTCATCGGAAATATCGGAGGGAGTCAGACCGGCCAGAGGGCGCAGAGAAATATCGTCCTCGAAAATATTGAGCATCGTGCTTCCGCTGTGAGTTAGACCGTGGTAGGGGCGAGTTTTGAGTTGCGCCCGGGTGGTCATGGCTCCCATTAACGCGGTATATTCTCCGTTTTGCCTTACGGTAGCGGCGGTTGACTTGGAAAAAGAACGCAGCCGCAGATTAGTCCAGATTCCGGTGATCCAGGTGGAAAGGCGGGAATCTCCATCGGTGGCGATCATGCGGTAACGGCGGTTACCTTGGGAGATTACGCTATAAACTCTTATCCCCGACCTTTCAGTTTCTTTGAAGGTTTTTAGGTCACTGCCGACAAAAGTAGCTAGTTCCAGAACCGGATCTGCTGCTAGCTTTTGCCGTTTCATTTCTCCGACTGGCGTTAGGGAACCAGTTTCGGTAGTGAAGCTAACCTCCTCGACGCTAAGCAGATCACCTTCGGTGGGCGGATCGAGCCGCAAAATCATCCGGGGGGTTATCCCCACTTGGATCAAGGCGCGGATCAAAGCACGACCGGTAGGACGGTGATTGCGTACTCCCCATAGGTATCGGCCCAGGCAACCGGTTAGGGTGCCTAAAAACACGGTAATTAGCGCCGAAGGTAAAGTCATCCGACCTTGCAGAACCGCCAACACTAAAATAGCCCAAGTGATGGCCCAGAGTACCCGCACTAACTGGTCTCGCCGGCGTTCGCCTGCCATAGTCATCATGGCCACTACCGCAGTAAAGGGAATTGAAATAGCCACTATCGATCCCTCCACTGACCATACTTTCAAAGCACTTGAAAATACGTAGGGAAGGGCAGATATCAAGGCTGATGCCCCTAAGGCCACAATCCCTCCGATTAGGGCAGTAAATGCAGCCTGAAAGGTTCGTATCCATTGGCGGCGCAGCGCCAACATGGATAAAAGAGCGATGGGGGCAAGCAAAATAAATAGGTTTTGCAACATCGACAGCGGCAGTAGCAGGATTTGAGCCAGCGTGGTGTTTACGAATACTTTAGTCAGATCTTGGGCGACTGCCTGGGTAGTGGCATGGGCGTAGATAGCCATTAGCACTACCAGAACAATGGCTGCTAGGTAGAGGCCGGCACGAGCCAAATCATCGATTCGTCGTAAGCGGGTATTTTTAGCGTCAACAATTTCGGTGAGATGCTGATTTAGCTGCCCCTTAGCTATATCTCCCGAAATGCTCATGTTTTGATTCTATGCGTTATTAGGGTGCATACCTAGATGTGAGCTTACGCCCAGCTTTGCACGCTTCTTGTTCGTCTCCCAGCTCCCTCCTTTAGGATTAGAGAAGATCATGATCTGTTTTCAGGAGGGCGAATGTTAGCGTCTGTATTAGCCGGGGGAGCATTAGATTACCTTACCGACCCTAATCTTTTGCTCAACACCTTATTGACGGAACTTGGCGGTTGGATGGTAGCGGCCGTCGCCCTAATTGTGTTTATCGAATCCGGAGTGCTATTCCCGGTACTTCCGGGTGACTCCATGATTTTTGCTCTCGGGATTTTACATAACCGGATACCGGGAGTACCCGAATGGCTTACTTTTCTCGTCCTCTTTTTGGCTGCGATCTGTGGAAACCTAGTTGGGTATTGGTTAGGACGCAAATTTGGGCGGCGCTTATTCAAAGATGATGCCCGCTATTTATCAACTGAAAATATGCACAAATCCGAGGATTTTTTTCGCCGGTACGGCGGAGTGGCGTTGGTGCTGGCGCGCTTTGTCCCGTTCGTGCGCACCTTCGTGCCGATTATTGCCGGGATTGGCAAGCAACACTACCGTACTTTCATAATCTGGAATATGGTGGGCGCGGCGCTCTGGATCGGAGTATTCATGCTGGCCGGAGTGCTGCTGGGGGATATTCCGGTGGTAGCCAACAATGTCGAGGTAATCGCGATTGCAATCGTGGCCATCTCGGTGGTGCCCATGGTGATTAGCTACTTTAAAGCGCGGGCCAGCAAGCGGGATGCCGCCAAGAAGGGTGCCTAAAGCGCTAGTTTTTGAGGGCGATTATTCGTCGCGCTCGATGCCTACTACTTCGTAACCGGCCTCTTTAACGGTGTCGCGGATAACCTGGTCAGAGATTTCGTAGTCGGTGAGGATAGTGACTTGGCTGGGTTCGTCGGTGCGCAGCAATACTGACACCCGCTTAACGGTATTTAAAGCCTCGAAAGCTGCAGTGATATGTTCTACGCACTTTTGGCAAGTCATCCCAGTGACTGCAATATCTATGGTGCGATCATTAGCTTTCTTATCGGACCGTTTTGTTGAAAAAAACCCCACAGTAGTCTCTCCTTATATTTTGATGCGTTCCTTCTGAAGTCTAATCTCTATCTTGCAGTTTGCAACGAGTTCCGCCATTTATGAAATTCAGCCATTTATGAAACCCACAAAATTCAAGACGGGGCAGGAGATTGAGGGAATCTCCTGCCCCGTACCTGACCGATCTAGAAACGGCTAAGGCCAGTTCCCAGTGGACTTAACCGTTCATCAGTGACCGGGTCAGGGCTATGGCGCCACCTGCGCCGATCAACCCAAGAACTGCAATCGCGGCGATGGTGCCCAGGCCACCCATGCGGTCAACCACACTGGGGTTAGCGTTGGCAGCTCTAGCCGCGGCGGGCGCAGACGGCGCCGCCTTGGGTTGTTCTACTCCCTGAACCTGACTGGCGGTCCCATTGCCAGTTGCTTCCTGCGCGTTACCGGACCCTTCCTGAGCCGGCTTCACGGAGTTGTTCGAGGTAGTAGAAGGATTATTGCTTGCGTTATTGGAGGGAGCAGTAGGTGCTTCCCGGTAACGTACCGGACCGGGAACAGTTACGGTACGAGTGTTTTCCCGATTCTGAATAACGGTGCGTACCGGAGCGGGTCGCGGCGCAGCCGGGGCAGCTGCCGAACGCTGATTAGTAGCAGCTTTAGGGGTTGCTGCCTTAGCAGGCGCGGAGTTCTGGGTAGCTGCGCGCGCGGCGGGCTTCTTAGAGGAAGCGTCAAGAGTGGGCGCCTGGCGTTCTACCGTGGGAGCGGTAGGAACCTCGGGGACATCCGGATGAGCCGGATGAGTGTCCGGATCAGTCGGGGTGGGAGGTGCCGGGCGGGAGTCCAGAACTTTCAAATCAGCAGCTTCCGGTGCCCGGAACTGATGCAAAGTTAACAATGGATTCGAGCTTTGCTCTACCGCCTGCGGGTTTACCAAAAACTTTTTGATCTCCAGATACTTGTCAAACTTATTGTTTTCCAGCACGGTACTGAAGTCATAGTCACAGCCAGTGTTGACCTTGAGGGCACCGTAGATCTCGTCTTCAAGCTGGACAAATACCCAGGGGTGGAGATTCTTTACGGAGCTCTTAAATTGATAGGTGCCCGCCAGTCCTAAGCCACTATTGCCTACGGAGCCAAATAATGTCCGATCATTCTCGTTAGCGGTGGCATCGAAGGTGTACATATACCCGCCACCGTTGCGATTTTTATAGCTATCGCGACTGGGGAAGGGGCTATTTTCAGAGTCGGAGACGGTCAGGAACCAATCTTTACCGGCAGGCAGTTTCTTGATGGTTACGTTTTCGTAGCCCAACTGACTTGAGTCGATGCACCCGGTTAAAAACTTGGGGGTATTCGCCACCGAGGTAGATACCGCGAGGTTACCGGCTGGGGACTCGTCTTGCAGGTTACCGGCTGCTGCGACCGCTAAGAGACCGGCGGGAATTAACGCCGTTGCACATACCCCAGATACCAGGGTCTTGGCGAAGTTCTTAAGTCTCATGATTTAATCCCTCATCTATTGCGGAGCCGTTATTGGGAACGCTCCATTTATTTGGTACCACTAATAATCTTACCGCATGGTCACTAAATTGCCAGCTGAAAAATATCTAATCTAGGTGATATATATCACATAAGACTTTAACCTTGGTAAATGCCCGAGGACGACTGGCAAAAATGCCGGAACATTTCGGGAAAAAGCGCTGTTTTCAATACTTACCGCCTGGTAAGTATTAGTTTTCTAACAGCTTTCCGGTAGCAAGTTCGGGGGCGTAACCAATATATGTTTGGGGGGTGAGAGCCGCTAGCCGTGCCTGCGCGTCCTCAGAAAGCCCTAATGAAAGTACAAACTCTCTCATCGCTGCCTCATCAACTTTACTATCGCGGGTGAGCTCTTTCAGCCGCTCATAGGGGTTATCCATCCCGGGAGTGCCCGCTAAGCCTTCTACCCGCATCACCTGCTGCACTGCCTCTCCCAGCACCTCCCAGTTCTGGTCGAGGTCGCACGCCATCACCTGATCGGCTACATCTAGTCCGCTAAGTCCGCCGGAAAGGTTGTAGAGGGCGAGCAGGGAGTGCCCAATCGCCACCCCGATATTGCGCTGAGTAGATGAATCTGTCAGGTCGCGCTGCAGTCGGGAAGTCACCAAGGTCTGCGCCAAAGTATCTAACAACGCACAAGAAATCTCCAGATTAGCCTCCGCGTTTTCAAAGCGGATGGGGTTGACCTTGTGCGGCATAGTGGAAGAACCAGTAGAGCCTTGCGCCGCCAGGTTTTGGTGGAAGTAGCCCATAGAGATGTAGCTCCAGCAGTCAGTAGCCAGGTTATGCATAATCCGGTTAGCCCGATCCAAGTCGCTATACAGCTCACTTTGCCAGTCGTGAGACTCGATCTGAGTGGTTAACGGATTCCACGTTAGGCCCAAATGCTCCACAAATGATTTCGCGAGCTGTGGCCAGTTAGCGCCGGGTACCGCGACTTTATGGGCCGCCCAAGTACCGGTAGCCCCATTGATCTTGCCTAAGTATTCGGTATTTTCAATGCGGTGGATCTGCCGGCTCAAGCGATAGGCAAACACCGCCATTTCTTTACCTAAAGTTACCGGGGTAGCGGGTTGGCCGTGAGTGTGCGCCAGCATCGGCACCTCAGCGGCCTGGACGGAAAGCTCGTTTAGCTGCTTAACCAGGCCTTTAGCTTTAGGTAGCCACACTTTTTGGATGGCGCCCTGGATACAGATCCCATAAGAAAGGTTGTTAATATCTTCGGAAGTGCAGAAAATATGAACCGCCGCCAAGTAGTGGGGCAGGGCAGTTTCCCCTAAAACATCTCCGGCACGGCGCAGGCGTTCTTGTAAGAAGTACTCCACTGCTTTCACGTCGTGTTTGGTTTCTGCTTCGATCTGTTTCAGCTCCGCCACTTCGGACTCGCCAAAGCTTTCAATCAGAGAGCGCAGATAGCCTTTCTCGTCCTCGCTAAAAGGCTCGACCCCTTTTAATACCCGATTTTCCGCCAGGAAAATCAGCCACTCTACCTCCACCAGGAGCCGGGCGCGGTTAATGGCCGGTTCGGACAGATAATTGGTCAGCCCCGCCACGTGGGAGCGGTAGCGGCCATCTAGGGGACCTAAAGCAATATCGGTTTGCGCGAAATCAAAACAGTTATCAAACAGGGTCTGCATAAGACCCATTATGACACGCTATCTAGAGACCAGTTATTGCCCTCCCGAACCAGCGGAAGGGATCTCATTAATATCGCTTCCGGTAGGTAAACATAGCCACCAGGGCAAATATTTTGAAACAAATGGGCGTTGAAAGGCTAAAAGGGGCAAACTTAGATTATGAGCCAGGTTAAATTTCGTGAGGCACTCGCAACTCTTCCCGCCTATGTGGCCGGAAAAGGCGATGCCGGAAAAGTAGTTAAACTCTCCAGTAACGAGCTTCCCTTCCCGCCCTCCCGAGCAGTTATCCAAGCAGGGGAGCGTGCCCTCGCGAAGGTTAACCGTTATCCGAGTGCGATTGGTAGCGCCCTAGTTGAAAAACTCGCCGCCCGCTTTGGGATCAGTGAAGACCAGGTGGTAGTGGGTCCCGGGTCCATTCAGGTGCTTGCCAATGCGCTGACCGCGGTAGCGCAGGCGGGCAATAATGTGGTCTATGCCTGGCGTTCCTTTGAGGCTTACCCGATATTGGTGGGGATTACCGGTGCCTCCTCCCGGCAGATTCCGCTAAATGGCCAAGGGGGCCACGATCTGGAGGCGATGTTAGCGGCAGTAGATGCTGACACCGCGGCGGTTATTCTTTGTAGCCCCAATAATCCCACCGGCCCTTCCCTGTCGGCGCTAAAGGTGCGCGAATTTTTAAGGGCATTGCCCCAAACAGTGTTGGCAGTCTTGGATGAAGCCTATTTCGAGTTCGATACTTCGCCTGGTCACGTTGATGGCGCCGCTTTACTCGCGGATTTTCCTAACCTATTGGTGTTGCGCACTTTTTCTAAAGCCTACGCGTTGGCCGGGCTGCGGTGCGGTTACGGTTTAACCAGTCCAAAGGTGGCGGCAGCGCTCCGCAAAGTAGCAACTCCTTTTGGGTTATCAGCAGTGGCGGAGGCCTGCGCCCTGGCGTCCTTGGAGGATGAGGAAGCCCTTCGCCAGCAGGTAGCTCAGATTTGTCAGGAGCGCGAGCGAGTATTGGACAAATTGCGTCAGCATGGTTGGAACCTGCCTCAGGCGAGCGGCAATTTCATCTGGTTCGCCGGGCCGGTAGGCGCGCAGATCCACGCGGCAGCGCTTTCCCAGGGGGTACAAACCCGTAGTTTTCCCGAGGGGGTGCGGGTCACTATCGGTAGCCGCGAAGAAAATGACCAGTTCCTGGCGGCAATCAGTCAGATCAAGCCGAGGTAGCGGGCCGGGAAGAAAACCCGGGTCTAGCACCGAAGCTGCCACTTTAATCGCCGTTTGAGGGCAGTTGCCGGGAATAAATGTTGCCGGGAATAAATAAGGAGCGCTGGAGGCTAGCGGCTAAGTAAAATCCGCGCGACCTCTTACCAGCTACCCGGTTATGTTTAGACCAGTAAGTCGCGGTAGCGCCAAAACAGGTCGCGCCGCCAATCAGGTACGGCCGGATCTACGAGGATCGCCTGGGGAAGCTCCCGGTTTATGGATTCGCGTAGAGCGGGCGGTATTTCCTGGGGAAGCCCGGCAGTGTCAACTAGGAAAATAACTGGCCAGCTTCCCGGTCTGAAACCTTGAAAATTAGCGGTCAAAGTGCGCAGGGTTTGCCCGGCAGGTACCGGTAAATCTGGTAAAGCGAGCAATAATTGGGCATGCTCGCTAGCGGCCGGGGTTATTTCTAGAGATTCGGAGGCGATCGGGGTGAGGGCGTCCGCGGTGGGGATCCCGGCTACCAGCAGACGCAGGCGGGGGAGGTTGTGAGCTTCCACAGTGATTTCAAACTGTCCTCCCGGATTAAGGATTGCGCCTAGCGGCTTCGCATGTTTACTTGCCCGATCGAGATGTTCAGATAGGAGGGCGGGGGAGGCTGCGGAAGATGCGGGCACTCGCAGCTGGGTAGAGTAGGCGGCTAAAAACTGGGAATCACCTTGGGTAAGGATTTGTCCGCTGCTATACACCGGGTAGATGGCTAGCGCTCGTAGTACCGGTTCTAGACGACCAGTAGCTATCGACATATAGATGGCTTGGTCTAGATCTTGGTCTTTTTCCCGTTTTAAACGGTAATCGCGCCAACGACTGCGGAAGGATTTTTTCATTTACGGGTTTAGTCGCGAGAAAATTAATAGTCCGATACCCGTTAGGCCGGCAATCACAATCCCTCCGGCAAATACTGCTAGGGAAGAAGAGCGGATCCACTGTTTGGTGGCCTGATCGGTAGATCCGGTAGCCGCTTGGAACTTTAGAGCGCCACTGTTTCCTTGGCTATCTCCTGCGCCCTGCTGGGAAGGCGAGTCTAGATCAGGGTTGGTTGCTGGCGGATTGTCAGCACCGAGGTTGTCAAGTGACCCCAGCTCCGAAAGATTAGGAACAATATCTGCCGGCTGTTGCGGGAGAAGTGGCGCACCCTCGGAAGCGGTAGCCCGGCTACCTGGTATTGAGCCGGCTGCGGACTGCAGCCCGGTCCGCGAAGAAGACCTGTTATTTTGCGCGGACGCCATTGGTGCAGCTCCCAGCCTGGTGGCAGGAGTAGCACCAAGACGGGAGGAGGTTCCCCCCCTATTCCCGTGGTTCGGGGTGCGCGGATTCGGATTTACCGCTGGCTTGGGGGTGGGGTTTGTTCCGGGGTGGGTGTTCCCCCCATTATCGCTATGACCTGGCGTGGGAGTATCAGGAGTAGTGTCCCCGGGATTCGGGGTGGGGTCAGTTCCCGGGTGGGTTCCTCCACCCTCATCCCCAGGTCCCGGTGTAGGGGTATCAGGAGTGGTTTCCCCCGGATTGGGAGTGGGGGGATTTGGGTTGTCGCCGGAATTATCATTCAGGTCGTCTTTAAGCCCTTCTGGAATCGGGGCTTCCTTGCCCACGATAAACATGTAGGGCATTTCGCTCTGGTAGATTTTAGCGGGGTTTGCCGCCGGGTCGGTGGTGGTGGCTCTTAAGGTAACGCGGTAAAACCCGGGCTGAGTGAAGCGCAGTTTAATTGAGTTTTCTGTACTACGTAGAGTGTTTATAAAACCGCTATCGGAGCTGCCGTTAACCGCAGAGTGAGGCATTTCTTGATAGTTACCACCGGACTTTGAAGGCCGTGATTCTACCTTTGTCCCCTCCTCGTAGGGTTTTACATCGGTTACCTGGAAAACGGTTTTGGTGTTTTCGCTAAAACCGGAGGCAGTGAGGGCGGATTCATCTGCCTTAAATAGGGTTCCGTAGAAGACCTCTTCAGTGACCTGACCAGTTTTGTCCGGAGCTACCCGCACACAAGTACCAATTTTCTTCTTGTAAGTATGGACTTCCTGTTGCTTTCCATTTATGATTTTTACGGTTGTAAGAGTCGTGGCATCAATGAATTGGTTCTTAGGTTTAGGCCTGTTTGCATCGGTGTCCTGGGTGGTATTGGTGTACCCCAGGTAGGTTTTCCCGTTGGCATACCCTAGATAAATCGGGGTGTTGGTATAGGTGTTGTTATCGAATTGCTTCCCACCGGGGCAATTATCGTGTGCCCACTTAGTAAGATTTTGCGACTGGCCAGCTGGGTTGGTAGTGGAAGTGCTGGTAGCCGGGATGTCGGAAGGGGAGGCAGCAGCGAAAGGAGCAGCGCAAAAACCGATGCACAGCGGCGCTACTGCCACTAAAGCAGTGGCAGCAAAACTGCTGATCTTGCGCAGAATGCCCATAGTGAATCGGAACTTCCCTACCCAACCGATAAATACGCTAGTAGTGTATCACAACATTAAAGTTTAGCGATAGAGTTTTAATCGAGTTTCGTTGAGATTTTAGTTAAATCCTGGGGTAATGAGGGGTCAATTAAAATCGATATAGAAAACAATTTTAACTTAACTATCATCAGCCTCAGTCTCGGCGGCGGCGCGCATCGCGATCGGTAGCGCCTCCAAAATCCGTCCTACTGCCCGATCATCGTGGGCGCCCGATACAAACCAGGCTTCAAATCCGGAGGGCGGCAGGGCGATATTTTGTTCCTCCATCGCATGGAAGAATGCCCGATAACGGAAAGTTTCTTGGGCGCTTGCCTCCTCGAAATTGGTTACCCCGTTTTCTGCGGGGCCTTCCCCGAAGAACACCGAGAATAAACTGCCTGCGCGGTTGACTTTCAGCGGTACTTCCGCTTCCGCGGCCTCGTGCTCAATCGCTCCGATAAGGGCATCGGCAACCGCAGTAGTGCGGGCATAGACCGTGTGATCGGCCAGTTCCAAAGTTTTCAGCCCGGCGGCAGTTGCTAAGGGGTTACCCGAAAGGGTTCCGGCTTGGTAAACCGGGCCCAGGGGAGAAAGCTGTTCCATGATTTCTCGGGAGCCACCCAATGCCGCTAGCGGCATGCCTCCTCCGATTACCTTGCCAAAAGTAAAGATATCCGGCACGAACTCCATTTTTTCTAGCTGCGCGGCATGCCAAGCAGCGCGCTCGTCCTCGCTGGTAAAATCCGGAAGCTTTGCGGGCAGGTCGATCCAATAGTCATTTTGGAAACCCCAATACCCCGAGGGCCCTACCCGGAAACCGGTCAGCACTTCGTCGGTAATCATCAACGCCCCATACTTGCTGGTGAGCGCACGAATATGCTGGTTAAAGCCGGGGAGTGGGGGAACGACTCCCATATTGGCGGGACAGGATTCACAAATAACTGCCGCGATCTGTTCCCCTTTGCGCTCGAAAGCCTCGGTGAGGGCGTCAAAGTCGTTATAGGGCAGCACCAGAGTTTCGGCGGCCACCGCGGCGGTTACCCCCGCGGAGCCAGGCAGCCCCTGGGTGGCTACCCCCGAACCAGCCGCAGCCAGCAGGCCATCGGAGTGGCCGTGATAGCAGCCGGCAAACTTTACAATTAGGTCGCGTCCGGTTACTCCCCGCGCCAGGCGAATGGCGGTCATAGTGGCTTCGGTGCCGGTTGAAACCATGCGCACCTGTTCACAAGCAGGCATCCGGGCGGTTATGGCTTGGGCTAGTTTGGTTTCATTCGCCGTGGGGGCACCAAAAGATAGGCCTTTAGCAGCGGTTTCTTGCACTGCGCGCACTACGGGGGGGCAAGAGTGTCCCAGTAGTGCCGGCCCCCAAGAACCTACCAAGTCCACAAAAGTGGTGCCTTCTTCGTCGCGTACATAGGCGCCGAAAGCCTCTTTTATAAAGTGGGGAGTCCCGCCCACGGATCCATAGGCGCGGACCGGAGAATTAACTCCTCCGGGAATCGCTGCTTTTGCCTGGGCGAATAGTTCTTTATCGGATTGGATTGCTTGCTCACTCATGCGCCTATTATCGCCCACAAGTCCCCAAGAGGTGATAATCGCGGCGGCTACACAGAACATTATTTAGGTTTTCCCATTTTATTTTCCCTCCGCGATGCTGATATCACCACAGGCCGAAGGGGCTTGAGGAACAGGAAAGGGTTAGGGATGAAGGATTTGGCACTACGCGCCCTGGTATGGGGGCAAACCCGGCAGGCGATTGCGCGGCTGAAAACGGAAGAGGACGGGATGACCACCGCCGAATACGCAATCGGCACTCTAGCGGCCGCCGCCTTTGCTGGTCTGTTGATGGCGGTAATCAAGGGAGGAGGGATAAAAAGCGCCTTAACTGCAATTATTAAACAAGCGCTTTCGATTTAAAGTGAAAAAAATATCTGGGAAACATTCGCAGTCGGCGCGGTTTTGGCAGTGGCTGCGCCGACTGTGGCAAATGCGCGAAGCCAGTCAAGGCGGGTATGCCACCGTCGAGACTGCTCTGACCCTGCCGGCCCTAGTGGCAGTGGCAGTCTTAGCTTTGGGGGCAGGCGCGGCTGGAGCAGCTAAAGTGCAAGCCTGTGACGCGGCGCGGGCCGCCGCGCGGGGAGCCAGTATCGGGGAGGCATGGCAAGGCGCAGCCGGGGTGGCGATGAAAATAGACAATAGCGGGCCCTGGGTTAACGCCACTGCCAGCAAAAACTTAGCGGGGTCAGTAAAAATATTGCCGGCGGTTACCTGTAAAGCTAGTGCTTTGAAAGAAACAGAGTTAGCGATGGGGCTAGAGCGGTGACAACCTGGTGGCGGCGGACAAAGCCAGCCCCAGCAGTAGCCGAGGCCGGCTCGGCCACGATTTGGGCGGTGGGATTCATTTGTCTGCTAGTGGCGCTAGCAATGGGGATTAGCCTATTAGGGGGAGTCTTTAGCGCGAAGGCACGCGCACAAAGCGGAGCTGACTTTGCGGCTTTAGCCGCCGCACAAGCCCATTTTTACGGCACCAATAGCACTCCCTGCGATTTAGCAGCCCAGGTTGCCCGGCAAAATGAAGTGTCTATCGATTCCTGTGTTTTGCGCGGACGGGACGTGCGGATTTGGGTGCATACCAAAACTATTTTTAACTGGCAGTTAAAGGCTCGCGCGCGAGCCGGTCCGACCGGGAATCCCGGTTAAAATCTGGATCCTAAGCAGAGCTATTCATCGCGTTACAGCTATCCCGCAAAAATTCTAAAAGATCGCGTCCGGCAGATTTTGAAAGCATTTCGTTCCCGTTCCCACATTTGGGGGAGTGAATGCAGCGGGGGCAACCGGTTTTACAGGGGCACTCACCGACTTGCCGGTAGGTTAAATCCAGCCAGGCGGGCAACTCGCGGAAACCATGCCGCGAAAAACCAGCGCCACCGGCGGTTCCGTCATAAATGAACACCGTGGGCAGGCCAGTTTGTAGGTGCTGAGTTAAAGATAGTCCTCCCAGATCCCAACGATCGCAGGTGGCTACCAGCGGAAGCATACCAATCAGGGCGTGTTCGGCGGCATGCAAGCCTCCTCCCAACAGCTGTTCTTCGTTGAGCTGCAACTGGTTAACTACCGATTCAGCTAGTGTGAACCAGGTGCCGGTAGTTTGCAGGGTGCGAGTGGGGCAATCCAACTGGAAAGTTGCTTGATAAACATGTCCGGGCAGACGCAATAGATCAAAGGAAGTAACCGTGGTTTGCACTTCGATCCGGCCGTAATGCCAGCTGATTCCCGGCGAAGGGGTAACCGGGGCGGCTTCCTCCGACAAAATCGAAATACTGGTGTCAGTGTTTGGGCGGGTACGGAGCATTTTGGGGCCTGGAACTACCTGCGCGGTGTCCTCATCACGTGCCGAAACCTGCCAAACGCGGCCTTGATGCACATAGATAGCATCCGGGTGCAGCACGCTATCGGCGCGGGAGCTATCAACGGTCCCCACTACCTGGGCGCTTTCGGCTTCAATAATCTGTACTTGACCTAGGTCTCCGCGAATTTTCACTGCTTCCCAGGGCGAAAATGGTTTGGTGATATCAAAACAAAGTCCCGCCGGTCTTTCTACCAGCAGGCTCTGCTGGCGAAGCTCCGACATCACCTGGGCGCTGCTCTCGCCAAATAAAGAAATATCTTCACTGGTTAAAGGAAGTTCCGCGGCTGCACAAAGCAAATGGGGAGCCAGCACAAACGGGTTTTCGCTATCGAAAACTATTGCTTCTACCGGGCGGAAAATCTCTTCCGGATGGTGAGCTAGGAAATCATCTAAAGGATTATCAGAAACCACCAAAATGCCGATTCCGTCTTGGCCGGCTCGTCCGGAGCGACCTACTTGTTGAAAGAAACTGGCGCGAGTTCCCGGCCACGAACAGGTAATGGTAGCGTCCAGCCCGGAAATATCGATTCCTAGTTCTAAGGCAGACGTTGCCGAAAGGCCTTGTAAGATGCCCTCTCGCAAGTCTTTTTCTAGCTGGCGGCGTTCTTCTGGCAGGTAGCCGCCGCGGTAGGCGGCCACCCGCGACATTAACGCCGGATTGCGGGTGCTGAGTTGATCCCGGGCTACCTGGGCGATAGTTTCCACCCCCTGGCGGGAGGGCGCAAAAGCCAGCACTCGCCCGCCGCTCTTTACTAGCTGGGCCAACAGGCGCCCGCCTTCCCAAATAGCGGGATAGCGCGGTCCCTCTTCGGGGTTTCCGGTTTCCAGGTTAGGGTCTGCAGTTGCCATTGGGGGCGAGGTGGCCGCGGTGTTGCCGCCCTCGCTATGGTCTTGACTGGTTTCCCCCGGGTTTTCTTCCTCCCAAAAAGCCGGGTCGCTAGCCTCGATAAGGGGAGGGCGCCACACTAGGACCGTGCGGGCTCCCGAGGCGGAACTGTCCCGGTCGATAACCTGCAAGTCTCGTCCTCGCCCCAACATATTAGCGCCGTGAACTGCAGGATTAGCGGTGGTAGCCGAGAGTAAGGCGAAGGCCGGTTCAGCTTGATACTTTTTGGCCAGGCGGCGCAGACGGCGCAAAATCAACGCCACATTCGCTCCCAACACCCCGCGATAATAGTGCGCCTCGTCAATAACCACTAGCGAAAGACCGCGCAGAAACGGCCGCCAAAGCTCGTGACCGCGTAAAATCGCGAAATGCAAGAAATCCGGGTTGGTGAGCACAATGTCGGCACCTGCCCGTGCCCATTTTTTGACCTCCCCGGGGCTATCGCCGTCTACCGGCGCTACCTGCAAATCCAAATTGGCCAGCTGAGTCCAACGATCCAAAGCCGCCGCCTGGTCGCGAGCCAGAGCCTTAGTGGGCGCCAGATACAGGGCGGTAGGTCGCGCTACCTGCAAGTAGTTATCAGTGCCTTTTGATTGCGCGCGCCGAGCAAGAAACCCCAGCCAGGCCGCCAAGGATTTCCCCGAACCCGTACCGGAAGTAAGAATCACGTCCTTGCCGCCATAAAGAGCATTTGCGCAGCTAGCTTGGTGTTCCCAAAGCTTAGTGATGCCACTGGCTTCCAGGCCGGTCCGCAAATCTTCTCCTACCCAATGGGGCCAGGGTGCAAAACTGGCGCTACGGGCGGGTAGCACGGTTTCGTAAAGCAACTGGTCGCTACCCAAGGAACGCAATCCGCTAAGCAGATCAGTGATACTCACCAGACTCTTCCTTTCCCCGGCAACCATGGTTTGAAATCCAGCTTGCGTGTACCTGCCCGGTGGTTGTGGAAACCAAAGGGGTGACAAATTAAGGTTAAAGCATGAGCAGCGAGGTGAGAAGGAGACTAACTGCCAGTTACGTGCGTCGTTTTTCGGCTGCTATCTTGGCCGCGCTACTCTTGGCGGCCTGTTACCTGGTATTTGTGTGCACCCGCGCCGGGCAAGCTACCGATACCCTCGCCATGTTCGCTTTATCTGATCTCAATCGTGCCTTTGCACCTTGGGATCAAGCGTTACTGCGGGAATGGTACCTGTTCATTTTGATTCCCCTACTGGCCGCGGCAGTGATAGTTGCCCTGGTAAGACGGCGTTTTGCCCTCGGTGCCCGGATGCTGGTGATGGTGGTGGCGGCCACCGTCACTACCCAGGTGCTAAAACATCTGGTGCTGTCTCGGCCCGCCCTCGGAATCACCTACTATATGACCAACTCTTTCCCCTCCGGTCACACTACAACGGCAGGAGCAGCCGCGGTGGCGCTGGTGATGGTGGCGGCAGATCGCTGGCGGGAGGTGGCCACCTATCTGTCGGCGCTGGTGCTCTGGCTGGTGGCTTTAGCGGTGATCGTGGCGCGCTGGCATCGTCCCTCTGACGTATTTGCCGCCATCTGTGTAGTTTCCGTGTTTGCGCTGCTGCTTTCCCCCCTCGAGCTGGGTGGGGAACGGAGCCAGCGATCCCTGCGACGAGGACGTATCTTCACCTTCTTGGCGGCGATCATCACACTGGTAGGGATAGTGATGGTCAGCTACTGCTACTGGCAACTGACTGCCGGCAGCACCTACTTTTCTGCCGGTAACGCCAGTGATGACCTGGGCCTCCTGGCCAGTTCCCGCCATCTGCTCGCCCTGTTGCTGGCGGGGGGAACCGTCCTCGCCCTCGCCGGAGCCTGCTGGATTTTCGTTTTTGAGGTCGCCCGTGCCGGGATGCGTACCCTAAAATCCTCCTCTCCCAACGTTTAGGGCTTTAGACCCAAAGAGTTTTTGCAGGTCAAACAGGCGGACTGCTGTTAATAAAGTGAATATTTTTGTCCTCGCCAGCAAATATGAGAAAAATTCGGAGAAAACACAATATCTAGTGGTTACGATTTAGGAAACCTACTATATCTCGTGTGTCTATTAGTCTTTGCGACCAGTTTTACCTATAGTCGATAGCGGTGGCTACACAGCCGTAGACATAAAAAGAGGAATTTGAAGAAAAAAGAAGAGGACGAAGATGACACCCCAAACGAAGACGAAACACTTGGTTGATCCGGCTCAGACTGTAAATGAGTATCTATCAAAGGCCGATTGGCGGGTAAACGCCAACGCGAACCAGGGGTATTCGCTGGGCGGCATGATTCTTAACTCTTCGGGCAAACTGATCGCCAACTATTGGTTAAATGAGATCTATACTCCTGAAATCGGGCAAGCACACCGCGAGGGTGACTACCATATTCACGACCTGGATATGTTCGCCGGTTACTGCGCGGGCTGGTCCCTAAAGCAGCTATTGCAGGAAGGTTTTAACGGAGTTCCGGGCGCGATTGCCTCCAACCCGCCTCGCCATTTTTCCTCCGCGTGCGGGCAAATCGTGAACTTCCTGGGAACTTTGCAAAACGAGTGGGCAGGCGCCCAAGCTTTTTCTAGTTTCGACACCTATATGGCGCCGTTTATCCGCAAAGATAACCTGGACTACGAGCAGGTTCATCAGTGCATGCAGGAACTGATTTACAACCTGAATGTGCCTAGCCGGTGGGGCAGCCAGTGCCCCTTCACTAACCTCACCTTTGACTGGACTTGCCCCGATGACCTGGTAGATGAACACCCCCTGATTGGGGATGAACTGATGGACTTCACCTACGGGGATCTAGCCGAAGAAATGGAAATAATCAACCGGGCGTTCATCGAAGTGATGACCGCCGGGGATGCCGATGGACGGGTTTTCACCTTCCCCATCCCCACCTACAACATCACTCCCGACTTTGATTGGGATTCCCCCAACACCGAGCGGCTATTTGCGATGACCGCCAAATACGGTCTGCCCTACTTCCAGAACTTCCTGAACTCGGATCTGGATCCCCATATGATTCGCTCCATGTGCTGCCGCTTGCAGCTAGACCTGCGGGAACTCTTAAAACGCGGCAACGGACTGTTTGGTTCGGCGGAACAAACCGGCTCCCTAGGGGTAGTGACCATCAATATGGCGCGCCTCGGCTACCTCTATAAAGGCGATCTGGACGGGCTAACCCGCCAGTTGGATCACCTGATTGACCTGGCCAGCCAGTCCCTAGAGAAGAAACGGGAAATTATTTCCTGGCATATGGATTCTGGTCTTTTCCCCTATACCCGCCGCTATTTGGGCACTCTCGACAACCATTTCTCCACTATTGGGGTAAACGGAATGAACGAGATGGTACGTAACTTTACCGATGACGCGGAAGATATTACTGGCGAAGTGGGGCATAAGATGTGTGCCGACCTGCTAGATCATATCCGGGAACGGATGGTGCAGCTGCAGGAAGAAACCGGTCACCTCTACAACCTGGAGGCCACCCCCGCCGAAGGCACCACTTACCGTTTTGCGAAAGAAGACGCCAAACGTTTCCCCGGGATTATTCAGGCTGGCACCGCGGACGCCCCCTACTACACCAACTCTTCGCAGCTCCCGGTAGGCTACACCCAAGACGCTTTCCAGGCGCTAGAAGAACAGGTGGAACTACAAGGTAAATACACTGGTGGCACCGTATTACACCTGTACATGGGGGAGGCAATGAACTCTGCGGAGTCCTGCAAGACCCTGGTACATCGGGCGCTCGCGAACTTCAAGCTGCCCTATATTACGATTACCCCCACCTTCTCGATCTGCCCAGTGCATGGGTATTTGTCGGGTGAACATTTCGATTGCCCCAAGTGTGCCGAGGAAGGCAACCACGAGCAGCCCTGTGAAGTGTGGACGCGGGTGATGGGATACTTCCGTCCGGTCACCTCTTTCAATACCGGTAAACAGAGCGAGTACGCCGAGCGCACTACTTTCTCGCAAGAGTTAGCCGGTGTCTGATTTTTCGGCAATTAACGGGGGACCGAGCCTGCTGGGGCAGGCGAGGCAGCTTAACATCGCTGGTCTAGTCCCGTTTTCCACGGTGGATTGGCCGGGGAAAATCGTGGCCAGTGTGTTTTGCCAGGGGTGTCCCTGGCGCTGCGCCTACTGCCAAAACTATGAAATCTTAGATTTTAAAGTCCCCGGCGTAGTCCCGTTTGCCGAGCTAGAGGAGTTACTAGGACGCCGAAAAGGACTGCTCGATGGGGTAGTTTTCTCCGGCGGCGAAGCCCTGGCACAGGCAGCGGTAATCCCCGCTGCCCGCTGGGTAAAGGCTCAAGGTTTTCAGGTGGGTCTGCATGCGGCCGGAGCCTACCCTTCGCGCCTGCAAGAAATGTTGGCGGCTGACCTGCTCGATTGGGTGGGGCTGGATATTAAGGCTCTGCCCGCCGATTACCGCCAGGTCACCGGGGTAGCCGGCGCAGACAAGGCTTTCGCCTGCCTAGATGCCGTGTTGGCCAGCGACATCGACTGCGAGGTGCGGTTAACTGTTTATCCGGGCCACCCCGGAAAAGTAGTGGAGTTGGCGCGCGATCTAGCGGCGCGAGGCGTGAAAAACTTTGCCCTGCAGCAGGCACGTGAGTTGGGTGCGTCCCCAGATTTTAAGGCCCAAGCTCAAGGCTGGGATAGCCAAGTAAAAACCTGGGCTGAGGAAATCGACTCTTTGGGGTTTGAAAAGTTTTCTTTCCGTCCCGCTTGAGCGCGTTTAGACTTTGGGGTGATTTGCTCGCGCAGCCATCACCAGAAAATTTTGAGAGCAGGAATTTCCCGTCAAAATTGGGTTAGGAATCCGCTCCGCGGACACGCCCTGCCAGGTAGAATAGAAGCAGTATTTCCCCAACCCAAAGGTAAATCATGACTGACAGCGATAATCGAAAGGAACCGCAGGCGCGGGCGTTGCCGCCTGATCTGGATGCTACCCGCCTGGAGAGTTCATCCGGGGTAAATCGGGATCCGGCATCGCAAACGTGGGAGGATTATCCGCCGACGATGGCGACTCCCGCGGCGATGTCTCCTACCTATTCTGCTCCTGTCTACCCGGAGCCGGTATATCCGGAGCCGCCTCGACAGCCGGTGATGAGTCCGCCGCCAGCTGCCTATTCGCCTTTCCCGGGATATTCTAGCCCGGCGGCTCAAAGCGTCCCTCCAAGTACGTCGTCTCCCGAATCGCCGCAGCGCAATTGGGGAATTATTGGGGTGAGCGTCCTCTTGGTGGTGGCGCTGATCGCCTTGGCGATTGGGGCTACCTGGCTGTTTACCTCTAAAGGTGAGGCTAAAGAGGGCGAGACTGCCAGCCAGTCGCAGAGTGAAAGCACCCAGACTAATACTGTCCTGGAAACTACGGTGACTGCTACCCAGGCTCCTGGCCAAGCACCCAATCGCGTCCCCGCCCGAACCGGCAAATCGATCCCGGCAAATGCGGTGTACGAAGGTGATGGATTCGAGACCCCTACCGGTAATATTGGTTGCTCAATGTCCTCGGGCGGAGTGTACTGCCAAATTGGGGAGCGCCAATGGCAATTGGGTTGCGATGGCCCATGGGGAGTGCAGCTTGACGCATCTGGAGTAACGGAGCAGTGCAATTATCACGGTGGTTCTGATCCCCATTACCAAGCCAGCTATGGCACGGTCTACTATAACGGTGACTTCGCCTGTGAAGTGGGGAAACATACCGGGGTGAACTGTTGGAACTCCCGGACCGGTCGCGGCTTTACGATGCGTAAAGCCGACCACACCACCTACTAAAGCTCAGCGCGCTACGCTCGGGCAGCGAATATTCGTGGTTCCTCCTCCCTCTTCTCCGGGCTGCCATGCTCTTAGCCTTGGGGGCGACCAGCCGTGCGCCCTACCCACGTTGTAGAGGCGGTAATTTTCTTTAAATTGCTGTTATACCTGATTTTTGCCGCTCGCAGGGTTTACTGACTTATCAGGCAAGCGCTGTACGCCGCTATTAGAAGCCAGCTAGAATAAGAACGGTATTTTTCCAAGCAAAAGGTAAGCCATGACTGAGAGTGATGATTTAAAGAAATTGCGCGAGCGCGCCTTAGCGCCGGAGACAGACGCAACTGAATTGTTCGAAATATCTGCGCAACATCCGGAGGTGTATGCAGAGGTCGCGGCGAACCCAAATGCCTATCCGGATCTGCTCGATTGGTTGGAAAATGTGGGCGATGACCAGGTAAAAGCGGTGGTGACCGCGCGGAGAGACGGTCTTTCTGGCACCGAAGCGTTAGCGAAAGGTGGCCAGGCAGAGAAGGAACCCGACTCCGCTGACTCGTCGCCCCTAGCCTTTGCGCCCCCCGCCCATCCCGAAAGCGAACCGGAAGCTACCGAGAAAATCGAAACTACCGACCAAGCAGCGGAAACCGAGCAACTAGAGGAAAACCCGACTGCGAGCGCGGACGCAGCGGGAGATAGCTCTCAAAATCCCAGTAACGGCCCAGAATCTGCGGAAGTCGCAGGCAGCGATGGGCAAAGTGACGATGATGCTACTCGCCTCGGTGCTATGCCGCTGGAAAGTCCGCAGTCCTCGGCGCAAACGGTTGAGGATTATCCGACGGTAATGGCTGCTCCCGCGGCCATGCCTCCGGCGTATTCTGCTCCTGCCTACCCGGAGCCGCCCCGGCAACCGGTGATGAGTCCGCCGCCAGCCGCCTATTCACCTTTCCCTGCCTACCAGAATCCAGCGGGGGAGAGCGCTTCCCAACCGGCAAAATCTCAGCGCAGCTGGGGGGTTATCCTTTTGACGGTGCTGCTGGTGGTAGCGTTAATCGGTTTGGCGATTGTGGGTACCTGGATTGTTTCTTCTCGCGGAGACAATAAAGGGCAAGCTAGCGCCAGTGAGTCCGAAAGCGACACCACCCGGACCGCTACGGTAATGGAAACCACGGTGACCAGTACTGAGGCTCCCACCCAAGCAGGCCAAGCGATCCCCGCAAACGCGGTGTACGAGGGTCAAGGATTCTATAGCCCCACTGGCAATATTCTTTGCTTAATGTACTCGGGCGGAGTGGACTGCCAGATTAATGAGCGGCAGTGGCAATTGGGTTGCGACGGCTTATGGGGAGTGCAGCTTGACGCATCTGGAGTAACGGAACAGTGCGATTCTTATTTCGCCTCTGATCCCCAGCACCAAGCCAGCTATGGCACGGTTTACTACAACGGTGATAACGCCTGTGAAGTGGGTAAATATACCGGGGTGAACTGCTGGAACTCTAAGACGGGTCGCGGGTTTACGATGCGTAAAGCCGACCACACCACTTACTAGGAAGCTAAACTGCTACCGGCAGGGGTACTACCTACTTTTTTGCCGCAGGTTTCTTGGCGGTTTTAGCAGTGGTTTTCTTAGTGGTGGCCCGCTTTTTGGTAGTTTTTTTCGCTGCGGACTTCTTAGTAGTTTTACGGGTTCCGCGTTTCTTAGCCGGCCCTTTCGCCCGCTTCTCCGCCAGTAAAGTGTAGGCTTGATCAGCGTCAATATCCTCGATAGTGCTAGCGCGCGGCACCGTCACATTGGTGGTGCCATCGGTAATATAGGGGCCAAAACGCCCGTCCTTAATTACTACCGGTTTCCCGGAGTTAGGATCGGTTCCCAGCTCCTTCAGGGGCGGTTTCGCGGTGCGACCGCGCCGGGTTTTCGGTTGGGCATAAATCTCTAGAGCCTGCTCCAGAGTGAGGGAGAAAATCTGATCTTCCGTTTCTAGCGAGCGCGAATCTGAGCCCTTCTTTAAATAGGGGCCGTAGCGCCCGTTTTGCGCGGTAATATCGACTCCGTTTTCTGGATCCTGGCCCACTACTCGCGGCAGCGAGAGCAGCTTCAAGGCATCATCCAGGTCCACACTCTCGATCGACATACTCTTAAATAGGGAGGCGGTGCGAGGTTTAGTACCCTTAGGGGCGTCCTCGGGCAGTACCTCGGTAAAGTAGGGGCCATAGCGCCCGTTCTTTACTAAAATCAGGTTCCCATTTTCGGGGTCGTTACCTAGTTCCCGCCCAGTATCGGCTGAAATAGTGAAAAGCTCTTTCACTTTTTCGGCGTCTAATTCGTCGGGCGCTAGCTCCTCGGGTACCGAGGCGCGCTTGCCCTCCGCGTCCTCCAGATAAGGTCCGTACCGTCCGACCCGCACGTTTACTCCCGGCAGCACTTCGATAGAGTTCAGAGCGCGGGCATCAATATCGCCGAGGTCCTCTACGGTATCTTTGAGGCCGCGGGCCCAAAACTCTCCGCCAGAGCCGCCTCCAAAATAAAAGTGGGTCAATAGTTCTTTGCCGTCGCGCTCCCCGGCGGCGATCTGGTCCAGATCCCCCTCCATAGTGGCGGTAAAATCGTAATCCACCAGGGACGCGAGATTTTCTTCTAGCAGGCGGACCACGGAAAAGGCTTGCCAAGAAGGGACCAGGGCCTGCCCGGCGCGGCGTACATATCCGCGCTCAATAATCACTCCGATAGTGGAGGCATAGGTAGAGGGGCGCCCTACCCCCTTTTCTTCTAAGGTTTTCACCAGCGAGGCTTCGGTATAACGCGGAGGCGGGCTGGTAACGTGCGCTGCTTTCTCTTTATCTGCGCTGGTAAAAGCTAGTTTTTGGCCTTCGCTTAGTTTCGGCAGCGCCGTGGAACTATCGGTGCTGGCGTAGCGGGATTTATCTTTACCTTCTTCGTAGGCGGCTAGGAAACCGCGGAAAGTAATTACGGTTCCCGAGGCAGTAAACACCAGTTCGTGAGGGGCTCCGTCTAGCGAAATCTGGGCGCCGACCCGCACGGTGTCGGTGGTACCGCGGGCATCATTCATTTGCGAGGCCAGAGTACGTTTCCAGATCAATTCGTAAAGGGCGGCCTGCTGACCGGTAAGAGCTCCTCGTACCTGGTCCGGGGTGCGGAAGTTATCTCCGGCGGGGCGGATTGCTTCGTGGGCTTCTTGTGCGCCCTTGGCTTTCTTCGCATAAAAACGGGGCTTTTCAGGAATAGCATCTGCCCCGTAAAGATTCTTTGCCTGGCGCCGCGCCGCCGAAATCGCCTGACTGGAAAGCGCGGTCGAGTCGGTACGCATATAGGTGATGTAGCCGTTTTCGTAAAGGTATTGCGCAAGCGCCATGGTCTGTCGCGAAGACATTCGTAGTTTACGTCCGGCCTCTTGCTGCAGGGTAGAGGTAGTAAAAGGCGGGGCGGGACGGCGCGTATAGGGCTTTGACTCTACCGAAGTCACCTGGCAGTGGGCCTGTTCTTCTAAAGCCTGCACCAGTTTTTCCCACAACTGCTGATCCATAACTGTGGCTTTGCGCTTTAACTGGCCGCGGTCATCAAAGTCGCGGCCAACGGCAAAACGAACCCCATCCATTTCCAGGGCGCGAGCATTAAATTCCCCGCCATCAGCACTAAAGGTGGCGTTTAGATCGAAGTAGTTGGCGGGAATAAAAGCAATCCGTTCCCGCTCGCGCTGCACCACCAGGCGAGTGGCAACTGACTGTACTCGTCCGGCTGACAGGTGCCGAGCTACTTTGCGCCAGAGGATCGGGGAAACTTCGTACCCGTAGAGGCGGTCTAAAATTCGGCGAGTTTCCTGCGCAGATACCAGGTCGGTGTCGATATCGCGGGTGTTTTCTAGGGCGCGGTCAATAGCTTCGCGGGTAATCTCATGAAAGACCATCCGTTTTACAGGAACCTTGGGTTTTAGTACTTCTAACAGATGCCAGGCAATCGCTTCGCCCTCGCGGTCCTCATCAGTGGCGAGGTAGAGTTCTTCGGCATTTGCCAGGTCTTTGCGCAGTCCGGCCACGGTTTTCTTTTTATCGGGATTAACCACGTAGTAGGGCTGGAAGTTATCGTCCACGTCTACCGCGAACTTCTTGTATCCGGACTGTTTGAGTTTTTCAGGCAGGGCTGATGGTTGCGGCAAGTCCCGAATGTGCCCTACCGAGGCTTCTACCTGGTAGTCAGCGCCCAGGTACCCGCTGATAGTGCGAGCCTTAGCTGGAGATTCGACGATTACCAGTTTTTTAGCGCTCAAGACTTCCTCTTCCCTTGGATTAACGGTCTACCTTTATACCTTATATATACCTTGCAAACTTGAAAGGCTAACAAATCAGGTTTGTGAGCTAAATAGGGTGTTATTTTTTGTCCCGACTGGGGATTTTGGGAGAAGCGTTTGTGGAAAAGCAATGTCATTCTCCGAAAATCTTGCATAAAGATTGTCTGAATATGAGCAGACTCAAATATTTCGATCGGTGATTGTTAGATTCGCTAGATGAGTGAAAACTCAGTCCCGGGTGAGTGAAAACTCAAGCAGAAAATGGGGGAGCATCAAAAATTTTAAATTTCCTAACTTTTGATGAGAATAATGCAACTGTTGACCTATAGACACAGGTAATAGCCACTTTTAGATGAAAAGTTTGATTAAATCATTCAAATGGTCAAAATTGCCAGTGATGGAACTCACAATTTAGTCCGAGGGTGCGGCTAACATTTAAAAAACCTAAAAACATTCTAATAGACCAGGTCAACCCTACTTTATGGTTGGTAAGTATTCATAAATTCAACCTACCAGGTGTAAAACTTTCATTTTCCAACATTATCGCTTTTATTTTTGTTCGTTTAGGCGGATAATAGTTAATGAACGGAGCGAGGGGACGTGACGTTCACGGAAACTAAAGGATTTGGTTTCCATAAGAGGAAAACGCAAGGAACGGGATCTACGATGAAAACGTGGAAGGAACACGCCAAGACTTTGGCTGTGGGTGTTCTAGTAGCCGGTGTAGTCGCGGCAGGAGTAAACCTGGCCGATGCCGCTACCTTCTTTACCGCTACCTCCTCTGCCGGTTCGACCGCAGTTGCAGCCAACGCAATCAACACCAACAACCGTGAAGAGGTTCGTACCCGTTACCTGAGCGATATTGCCGATACCGATTACCCCGAAAGCCCCAACAATGGCGCGGACTACAAAAACTGCCGCGCCGGCGTGGTTAATCCCACGACTGCTAACTCGGTGGCTCGGGCCCTTAACTACTTCCGCGGCCTCAACGGAGCTGAAGCGGTGAAGATGGATACCACTTCTGCGCTCCAAGATTACACGCAGCAGGCTGCCCTCAATATGGCTGCTAATGGCCGTCTTTCCCACACGATTGACAAGAGTTCCAAATGCTTCAGCTTTAAAGCTCAGCAGGGAGCGGCCATCTCTAACCTTTCTGATAGCGCGGGACAGACTCCTGCTGAACAGATTTTGTGGTACTTTATCGATCCTTCTAGCCTGGGTGCTTCCACTATGACTAAAGTGGGCGCCAACGACCGCTTGGGACACCGCATTGCCTTGATGGATCCCACCTTATCGACCACTTCCTACGGAAATGTAAATGGTTACAACGCGATTGCGGTAACCGGAAATCAACTGGTTAGCACCCCCGATTTCAATAACAAGCAGATTGCCAACGACGCTGCTTACAAGCCGGAAGTCATGACCTGGCCGTCTGCCGGTTACTTCCCTTACCAGTTGCTGACCACCAACCGTGATGACCAAGAAGATGTGGAACGCTGGAGCGTCTCTTTCCGGGGCGAAAGCAAGTCGCGGCGTCCCGACCTTTCGGGCGCTCGGGTGCGAGTAACTGGCCCCAATGGTGCCGAAGTTCCGACCACCGTCTTGAACAACACGCTCAATGGCAAAGGCCCGGGAACCTGGAACTACTACAACACCCTGCTAATCAAGATGCCCAAGATCAAGGATCTGCCGGCAGGTACCGATGGTTCGCGTGACTACAAGGTCACCGTTACCGGGGTGAAGGGTGCGACTCGTTCCTCCTACGCCTACACCGTGAAGCTGTTCGATCCCATGATCTCTTCCAGCGAGATGGCTCCCCAGATTAAGGTGAACGCCGCTCCTCGGGTAGCTCAGGGTGGATACGCCGAACCGGCTAAGCTCACCGTGCAGGGCTCCACCGGGATGAAGTACCAGTGGCAGCGCTCCAAGGATGCTGGTAAGACTTGGGAGGACGTAAAGGATAAGTTCCGGATTCCCGCTGATCACCGCTTCTACGGAACCGCGAACGATCTGGACTACGCTCCCGGTGCTCGCACCGAAGACAAGTGGGGTCTGCTGCGGTCGGCTCCGATTGCTAACCGCGCTGAGGCCGAGTCCTTGCGCTTCCGCTTGAAGGTTACCAACCCGGTGGGTACCTCGATCTCGGAACCGATGAAACTGGAATACTACGGATTCGATCAGGATCAGGTAGTTCGCCAGGGCGACAAGCTAATCGCCAAGGTCACCTTGCAGGGTAACTCCGATTCGGTTGAGCGCTACACCGATGTGATCTGGAAAGACCAAAACGGTAAGCAGGTTGGAACCGGAGACACTCTGACTTTGACCCCCGATATGAAGGGCAAGCAGATTCAACCCACCGTTCAGTTCTGGCTCACTTCGTTCATGTCAGCTTCTCTCTACGAGTTGAAGCTGCCCGCATACTCCGTTGGGTAACTTGCGTTTTCTATGCCTAACGGTCCCAAAGAGGGTCGCGTCCTTAGGGACGAGGACGCGACTCCTCAAAAATCTAAGAATCCAGTCGTTACCTGGCTGATTGGCTTCAGTAAATAAAAAGAAATAATCTGGCTCCTAGGACGTTCCCAGTCTAGGAGCCAGATTATTTTTTGGTTACTGTCTATTTTTGGCTCTGGTTTTGGGGTTTGCTGGCAGGATTTTGGGGCTGTTTACTGTTGGGAGTGTCTTTTTCCGGGTGGTTTCTTCCGTTATTTACTTCTTAATTTTTTGCAGCTGTCCGAACTTCGGGATAAATCCCTTCAAAATGCCCCTGGACTGGACTTTTGTCTTTAAATACGAGAAGATTATAGGGAACTTAAGGCTTGATGATACGAGCGAAACTAACAGGATATAGAGGGGAATGTTATGGCACGCAAACAGGTTGCAAAGGTAGCGATTGCAGCAGGCACCGGTATTGCTCTGGTGGCTCCGGCGGGGGCGGCATTCGGGATTAATCAAGCAGCACCACAGGGCAAGCTGAATATTCCAGGATCTGTTTCGCAATGCCGCGTCGGAGTTGACGTTTCGGCGGTCAATAAAGCCTATCAGGATTATCAGCGCGCCCAGCAGCAAGCCGCGGAGGCGGCCACCAATTTGGATGCTGAGCAGGCCAAGCCAGAGATTGCCAAGCCCCTTGCGGCCTACGCGGGTGCCCAGGATACCTTGCGGAAGGCACAAGCTACCCAGCAGCAGAAGCGGGATGCTGCCACGGGTGCGCATAAGCAGATGCAGGACCAGGCGGCGCAAGCACTGGCGGCGGCAGTTGCTAATCTGGAGAAAGCTCAAAACGACTTAGATCAGGCTCAGCAGCAGGCAGAAAAAGCCGAGCAAAATCTGGCTCAGGCAAAGACGAACAAAAAAGCAGCGGACGAAGCAAATACTGCGGCGCAGGCGGCTGCCCCCGGAGCTGAGGCGGTAGCTGAAGCTAAGAAAGCTGTTGAGGACGCAGCAACGGCACTAGCTGCGGCGCAGCAGGAGGCAGCTACCGCCCAGAGCAAACTGGACGAAGCCACCAGGGCTGCGGAGCAGGCAAAGCAGGCAGTTACAGATGCCGAAGCTACCAAGACCCAGGCGGAAAAAACCGCTAAAGACGCTGCGCAAGTGGTACAGGAAAAGCAAACTGCCTTAGATAAGGCAAATCAGAAACTGCAGGCCGTGCAAAACGCTATTAGAAGCGACGATGCGCTGCAAGACGCACAAGACAAATTAGATACGGCGAAGAAAGATTACGATAATGCCGTCAACGACCAAAAGACTGCTAATGACGCATTGTCCGAGGCTAAAACGAAACGAGATACCGCGAAGACGGAGGCGGTGGACAAAGCTAAGAAAGCCGAGCAAGCGCAAAAAGACCTTGACGATGCAAAGGCTGAGCTAACTAAGTTGCAGCAGGCGCAACAATCAGCGCAAAAGACTTATGACGATGCCGTCCAGGCACAAAAAGATGCTGAAACCAATAAAGATAACGCGCAAAAAGCCTTAAATGATCAGCAGCCAAAATGCGATGCTGCCAACAAAAAGGTAGAGGATGCTGAGAAGGCCAAGGAAGAAGCTAAAGCCGCAGTTGCAGAAGCGGAAGAAGCGGTTAAAGCAGCAAAAGATGCTCTGGAAGCTTCCAAAGCCGAAGCTCAAAAGCAGTGGAATTTAGGTTCAAAAGGATTTTTCGAAAAAAATAGTTCTGACAAAGCTATAGCTCAGCTGAATACAGATTATGTTGCCCCCAACGGAAAAAAAATTACTTCCTACACCACCATAGGAAACCCTCAAGATGCTACTTCCCTTGAGAATATGAAGCTTGCTCTCGAAACTATGAAAGAGGGCAATGATTTGCGGGTTAAGGGTGATAATAACTTCGCTGCAATGTCGGCTCTTAAAGTAACTGATGAATTAATGGCTATTGCCCAGGTTAACGCAAACTATTCCGCTAATTACTATAATGGACATTCAGAAAATGATGGTCCGTTTGTAAAATCTGCTGGTGAAAACCTCGCTTGGGGTGGGGGGAGCCCCTATACGCGTTCAGATCATTCCTGGTATACCTTTGAAAAAGCAATCTACGACAAAGACCCCTCGGGTACAAGCGGTGTGGTTGGGCACTATACCAATCTTATGAACAAAGATTTCTTGTATACGGGATTCGCAAGCGGTACAAAAAATGCTGCGCATGGGATTATACACGAGCAAGAATTCTGGGGTGGTACCACCGACACGGAGTACACTTACGATCAATATCTTGACCGTTTCATGAAGTATTACGACGGATTGAAGGATGCCATTGCTAACGGTTCCCAGAAGGCTAGGGAAGCGCTTACTGAAGCAGAAAAAGCTGCGGGATTGCAAGAAAAGCGCGATGCGCTAGCCAAGGCAACGAAGGATTTGGAGCAGGCAACAGCTACCGCCGAGGCGGAAGCGAAGAACTGTGAGGCGTGCAAGAAAGCGCTGGAGGAAGCTAAAGAAGCACTCAAGAAAGCTGAGGAAACTGCGACATCTGCAAATCAAGAACTAACAGCAGCCAAAGCAGCGACTACCGCTCAAGAAAGTGTGGTTGCACAGAATAACAAGGCACTAACCGATGCTAATGCCGAGAAAGCTACTGCCGATCAGGCTGTTACCGAGGCGCAAGGCGAGGTTAACAGCAAACAAGAAGCTGCCGATGCCGCGCAAAAGACAGTAGACGAAAAGCAGAAAGCTTGGGATAAGGCCAAGGAGAACTATGACTCAGTAGTTGCCACCAAAGCTGACGCTAAGAAGCAGTTGGATGCCGCAGAAAATGCAGTAAAGCAGGCAGAAGAGGCTCTGAAGGTTGCAAACGAAGAAAAAGCTAAAGCCGATGCGGCAGCAACCGAAGCAGGTAACAACCTGACCGCAGCCCAGCAGAAAGCTGACGAAGCTACCACCAAGGAAACTGCGGCAAAGGAAGCTAAAGACAAAGCTGATCAAGAAGCAGCGGACGCCAAGACGACAAACGACGCGGCTGCTAAGGATTACGCAGACAAAGGCGCCGCCCAAAAAGCCGCGGATGAGGCCAAGACGAAAGCCGATGCCGCCGCGAAAGCGGTAGACGATGCGAAAGCGGCAAAGGAAAAAGCTGATAAAGCAGCACAGGACGCTGGGGCGGCAAAAGATACTGCCCAGGCAGCTAAAGATCAGGCTGCGGCAGATAACAAAGCCGCGCAGGAAGTGCCCGACCTAGACACGTGGGTCAAGGATCAGCCGGACACTAACCCTGCCCCGGCTGCCCCGGCCGCGTTTAGGGCAATCTCGATGTTCCGCGCGCCTGTAGCTCCAACCGCCAGTCAAGCCACGCAGGACGCGATTGCTGCGGTGATTGGAAAATATCAGGAATATCCGCCTGCGGTAGCAGCCGCGGAAGCCGCTGCGGAAACTGTCAAGCAGGCAGAGCCAGAATACCAAAAGGCTAAAGCTGCCCTGCAGCCATTCGAAGCTGCCTTGCAGCAGGCTAACACGCAGTTGGATAAGGCGAAAGCCACCTACGAGAAGCTCTACCAAGACTGCATCGCGCCCGGGCCATCCTCGGCAGGTAAACATGCAGGTGAACAGGCTAACGCATCCAGTTCCGGCCTCGGGCACACCGGCGCCGCCGACTTGTCCACCATTTTGGGGCTGTCCACTATCAGCGCGGGTGCCGGTGCCTATTTGCTGGCTCGACGGCGCCAGCCTAAGCATGTGCGCTAGGAAGCACCTGTTTAGCTAACGTAAATCACGTACTGCGGGGTCAATGTTCAAAATGGGCATTGACCCCGCAATCAATTCGGCTATCAGCCCCGAATTGGTAGGTAATACCTGATTGGCGGAACACGCCAATAGTCGACTAGGGAATAAAGGTTCGGGTATTAACTCGGTAGAACCCCAGGTTCACCCCTCGCAATAACGCCCGGCATAGCAGTGGGGGCAGGCGAAACGCCTGCCCCCCAACAATCGTGGTTGCTATTTGATTAGTTTATTCCGGTAGCCGCTCTTGGGTAGAGGCCGAGAAAATATGACGCCCGCCCTCTTTAATCCGTACCGGCATTACTGATCCCGCAGGCGGCGCAGAATGCGGAGGCACCCGGATAGTTACCTGGTTCAAAGAAGGACGACCATCGCTGCGATGTTCCTTAGCGTCATGTCCATCCAAAGTGCCGTAAACATAGCCGTCAGAGCCCAGTTCCTCAACGTGGGTGACTTTGATCGGAATGGTGTGTTCCGGATCCGCCCCGCCTTCTTGAACCTCGAGTGCTTCCGGACGGAAACCAATGATGACCTCGCCGTTATCCTCGGGCTTAATCGCATCCAAAGTAGACTTCGCCAACGGAATCTTGGCTCCGCCAAGTACCGCTGAACCATTCTCTACCTTGAAGGTACCGATGTTCATTGCCGGGGAACCGATGAAAGCAGCCACGAAAGCATTCGCAGGGTGATCATAGAGATCACGCGGCGTGCCCACCTGCTGCAAGATGCCGCCCGCAATCACCGCGATGCGATCGCCCATGGTTAGCGCCTCGGTCTGGTCGTGAGTCACGTACAAAGTGGTGACCCCCAAAGTGCGCTGCAACTGGGCGATCTGGGTGCGGGTCTGCACCCGCAGCTTCGCATCCAAGTTCGACAGCGGCTCGTCCATCAAGAACACCTGGGGTTTGCGCACAATCGCGCGCCCCATGGCCACGCGCTGACGCTGACCACCCGAGAGAGCCTTCGGTTTACGATCTAAATATTCGGTCAAATCCAAAGTTTCGGCGGCCTGTTCGACCCGCTTATCGATTTCCTCTTGCGGAACCTTCGCAATCTTGAGGGCGAAACCCATGTTCTGACGCACTGTCATGTGCGGATAAAGCGCATAGTTCTGGAAAACCATGGCTATATCGCGGTCTTTGGGCTGCACATTGGTTACGTCTTTATTCCCAATGTAAATCTTGCCGGAGTTAATATCCTCTAGGCCAGCCAACATCCGTAGTGAAGTAGTTTTGCCGCAGCCCGACGGACCCACCAAAACCAGGAATTCTCCATCTTCGATTTCCAGATTCAACTTATCAACAGCCGGGTGATCTGACCCCGGATAGATTCGGGTTACCGAATCAAATATAACTTTTCCCATATTTATATATCTCCTCCACGGGCAGGTACGTGCCCGACGATCCGAGTGGAGTGTCTTTTGTAACTGCGCGAAATATCATTCCCGCGTGTCACCTGCGACACAGGCGCTGGTTGCACCTGAAATCAGTCTCCCATATATACCCTCTGCGCGGTAGTGAGATACGCCAAACTTGCGCCATTTCATACTTTTTTCTCCTACCTCGCCCGCAGACCCGCAAATCTGCATATTTTTCTTTCCCGAGGGCGCATCCGGATTAACCCCAAAGCCCGGAACAACCGGGGCTAGATATGACGAAGTCCCCGAGGTTGCCCTCGGGGACTGTCAAGAGAAAGAGGCTACTTGCCCTGGTTGGCTACCGCCGCAATCTTGGCTTCGGCATCCGGATCCAAGTAGGTTCCACCCTTCTTGACCGGCTGCAGATTCTCATCCAGCTCGTAGTACAAAGGAACCCCAGTCGGAATATTCAAACTGGAAATATCCTCATCACTGATCTGGTCAAGATGCTTCACAATGGCACGCAAGGAGTTACCGTGCGCGGCAATAAGTACTGTTTTACCTGCCTTTAGCTCGGGAACAATTTCCTGTTCCCAATAGGGCAGTAGCCGCTCTAATACCTGCTCTAAGCATTCGGTGCGCGGAATCGGCTCCCCGCTATAACGCGGGTCGGCATCTTGAGAAAACTCGGATCCCAGTTCAATTTCTGGGGGAGGAGTGCTGTAAGAACGGCGCCAGAGCATAAACTGTTCATCGCCGTACTGGTCGCGGATAGCTTTCTTGTCTTTGCCCTGCAAAGCGCCATAGTGGCGTTCATTTAGACGCCAGTTACGCTTAACCGGAATCCAATGCCGATCAGCGGCATCCAAAGAAAGGTTAGCGGTCATAATCGCCCTGCGCAGCAGAGAGGTGAAAACAATATCTGGCAAGATGTTCTCTTGCTTTAGTAGCTCACCGCCGTGGGTGGCTTCTTTACGGCCCTGATCCGATAGCGGAACATCTACCCAACCGGTGAAAAGATTTTTGGCATTCCATTCGCTTTGCCCGTGACGGAGCAATATAAGTTTGTAAGTCATATCTCTAGTGTCTCATTGTTTAGATGAAAATACCCGGGGTATAGGTCCCTATTTTATTTCAAATGCGTGCGGTAGTAGGCGGAACGTACTTTTGCGGAGATGCGGCCTTTTTCGGATACCTGCATATTCTGATCCCGAGCCCAGGCCCGAATCTTGGAAGCATCCGAAACCGGCCGGGTATCAGTGCCCGCCACCCGGCGTCCTCCTACCCGGCGTCCTGCCTGAATCCACGGATCCATGAGGTCCCGGAACTTTGCGGCATTTTCGGTACATAAATCGATTTCGTAATCAATACCGTCAAGGCCAAATTTAATGGTTTCATCTCCAAGTTCACCGTTAATATCATCGATCAGAACTATTCGAGTTTTCCTGGCCATGCTTTTTACCTTTCCATTTTTAGGTTTGCTTTTACCTCTTATATTAACGCCGGCAATAATGCATTTCTATAGCTAGTTAAAAACTATCAAAAATAGGAACGATAACGACGGAAACCTAAAAAGAAATAACTGGTATTTATGGCTGAATATAGCCAAGATAACCGGTAGAAAGCGAGAAAATACGGTTTTACCTGAAAGAAAAAACTATTATTCCCGTGCTATTAGGCATCTTGGACGGTGATTAATCCGGCGGCTTTCTTTGCCCGCTCCCGCGCCTGGTTAACAGTATTTCCGCGGGCCAAAGCCACCCCCATGCGCCGCCCTACCCGGGATTCAGGTTTACCAAAAAGCCTTAAATCTACTTCCGGAACCGACAAAGCTGCGGCTAAGCCCCGGTATACCGGGGCCTGGCTCTGCAGGTTCGCGCAAATTACTGCCGAGGCCGCCGGAGTACGCAGGCGGGTATCGACCGGTAGCCCTAAAATAGCGCGGGCATGGAGCTCAAACTCGGAGAGGTAACCAGAAGCCATAGTCACCATCCCGGTGTCATGAGGACGCGGCGACACCTCGGAAAAGAGGACTTCATCTCCGCAAATGAACAGTTCTACCCCGAAAATGCCGCGCCCACCCAGGGCGGTGGTAACTTTCTCGGAAATAGCTTGCGCTTTTTCTAGCACCCCACTTTCCATAGGAGCCGGTTGCCAAGACTCGTGGTAGTCACCATTTACCTGCAGGTGACCTATCGGTTCGCAAAAACTGGTGACTGTTTGTCCGGTCTGATTGTCCAGGGAACGCACCGTCAATAGCGTGATTTCATAGTCGAAATCTACCAGGCCTTCCACGATTACTCGTCCCTGGCTGGCGCCGCGTCCTCCCTCCAGAGCGTAATGCCAGGCAGGCTCGATATCTTCCGGGGTTTTCAGTAGGGACTGGCCCTTGCCAGAAGAGGACATTACCGGTTTTACGATGCAGGGCAGTCCGATTTTGTCTACCGCCTGGCGCATTTCCTCCTCCCCGGAAGCAAACACATAGCGGGAAGTGGGGATACCCAGTTCCTCGGCGGCGAGGCGGCGGATGCCTTCTCGATCCATAGTTAGGCGAGTGGCGTGAGCAGTGGGGATTACCGTGACCTCGCTAGAAGCGGCAATTTCTTCCAAAGTATCGGTGGCGATGGCTTCGATTTCCGGAATGATGAAATGGGGTCGCACTTTTTTCACCAGGAAATCTACCTGTTTTCCATCGGTCATATCTAAGACGTAAGAATAGTGTGCTACCTGCTGAGCCGGCGCATTTTGGTAGCGATCCGCGGCGTGGACTTCCACCCCCAGGCGAGTAAACGCTATCGCCAGCTCTTTACCTAATTCTCCGGAACCGAGCAGTAGTACCCGCAAAGCGGATTTCGACATGGGGGTTCCAAAAGTAGTTGGCGTGAGCATGAAAACCCTTTCCT
>CAMYFZ010000003.1 GCA_947255165.1 uncultured Varibaculum sp. | reverse complement strand
CATACTGTGGATCCGATATTAGAGGACGGGCGACTGGTAATCAGGAATGCCCGGGATTCGGCCTTGCGTAACGGAGCCGCTAACCCGAATGTTACTTTGATTTGGCAAAGCCCCTATCCCCACGGTTGGAGTCTGGTAGTTGACGGCCAGGCCTGGGCAAATGGCCCCAATTTGATGATCGAGTACGAATCGGGGATTTTACATCGCCCTCGCTATCACAATGACGGTCCCCAGTGGGTGTGGCAAGACGGGGAACGCCCGCCCCAGTAGGATCTTTGCTAGGTATTTATTGCCCGGTGGGGGGCAACTAACCCGCCTCTACCGGTTGAAACGAGCGTAGCCGCAGACTATTTCCGACTACGAATGCCGAGGAACACGCCATAGCCGCTCCGGCGAGCATCGGGTTAAGTAACCCGAGTGCGGCCAGTGGTATGGCGGCGACATTGTAGGCGAATGCCCAAAACAGGTTACCTTTGATTATTTTTAGGGTGCGCCGGGAAAGCCGAATCGCATCCACTGCTGCCAAAAGATCGGGGCGCATCAAAGTAATATCGGCAGCTTGGATCGCCACATCGGTTCCACTACCCATGGCGATCCCTAAATCTGCTTGTGTGAGGGCGGCAGCATCGTTCACGCCATCGCCGATCATCGCCACGGTAGCGCCCCGTCCTTGTTTGCGGAAAACTGCCACCACTTTATCTTCCGGCTTAACCTCGGCGATCACCTCGGTAATGCCCACTTGCTTGGCAACTTGGTGAGCCACTTTTTCCCCGTCCCCCGTCAGGAGCACCGGGGTGAGCCCTAACTCCTTAAACAGCGAGATCGCCTGGGGGCTAGTTTCTTTTATGCGGTCAGCTACCCCCAACACTCCCTTTACTTCGCCCGCAATCGCTACCAGCACAGTGGTTTCCCCGCGGCTTCTGCTTCGGTTAAGTGCTGTCAGCATCTCTTCGGGGATCTTCGCGCCGGCAGCGCTAATGAACTGCTGGTTTCCCGCCAGAACTTGCTGCCCCTCAACGGTGCCGCTTACCCCTCCACCCGCGGAGTTGGTAAAATCTGCCGGCACCGCGCCGCTAGGGGAGGAAAGTCCTTGCTCCCGAGCCGCGCGGGTAATCGCCTGGGCGATGGGATGTTCGCTGCCGCCCTCTAGAGTGGCGGCCGTTTGTAAAATCTGGAAGTCATCGCGAGGATAAATGCTGACTAGCTCCATATTTCCACTGGTTACCGTCCCGGTTTTATCGAGGATGACGGTATCGATTTGCCGGGTGGATTCCAAAATTTCGGCGCCTTTAATCAGGATCCCCAGGTTTGCTCCTCGGCCGGTTCCCACCAGCAGGGCAGTGGGGGTAGCAAGCCCCAACGCGCAGGGGCAAGCAATGATTAACACCGCGACCGCGCAGGTAAAAGCGGTAACCGGGGTTCCAATAAGTAACCGAATAGCTAAAGTGAGCAGCGAAATTGCGATCACTATCGGTACGAAAACTGCGGAAATTCGGTCAGCCAGACGCTGAATTGGAGCCTTACCGGCCTGAGCCTGTTCCACTAGTCGAGTAATCTGGGCGAGCTGGGTTTGTGCTCCCACCCGAGTGGCGCGAACAATTAGGCGACCATAGGTGTTGATAGTCGCTCCGGTAACCGAGTCTCCGGGCGCTACCTCGACCGGCACTGATTCTCCAGTAAGTAGCGAGTTATCAACCGCGCTATTGCCGGAAACTACCTCTCCGTCAGTAGCTATTTTTTCGCCCGGCAGGGCAATAAATTCTTCGCCCGCAGTGAGCTGCTCAATCGGGACTTTAAGCTCTTGGCCCCCTCGCAGCACGGTTACCTCTTTCGCGCCCAATTCGGCGAGGGAGCGCAGAGCGTCCCCCGCTCGGACCTTGGCACGTTTCTCAAAATAGCGCCCGCCCAGAATAAAAAGCGTTACCCCGGAACAAACTTCCAGGTAGATGTGACTGGCGGCATCCCCCGGTTGGGCAAGTAGCTGGAAATCGTGGGTCATACCCACTCGGCCAGCCTCCCCTAAGAACAGGGCATATAGCGACCAAATAAAGGCAGCTAAGGTACCCAGCGAAATTAGGGTGTCCATAGTGGTAGTGGCGCGGCGGGCATTTAGGAAGGCCGCGCGGTGGAAGGGGTACGCCCCCCACAGCACCACCGGAATCGTCAGCACCAGGGAGACCCACTGCCAGTAGGGGAACTGCAGGGGCGGAACCATTGCCAGCACAATTACGGGAGCAGCTAAAATCGCGCAAATAGCTAGGCGCCGCCTAAGGCCTGCTAGCTCGGCTGCCCCTACTGCCGCGTTTTCCTGCCCGTCCTCGTTTCCTAAATCTTCTCCCGTAAACGCACTATAACCAGCGTTTTCCACGGTTTTTATAAAATCTTTAGCGCCAAAATCACCGGTTTGAGAAATAGTGGCTTTCTCGGTCGCATAGTTAACGGTCGCGTTCACCCCCGGCATCTTATTGAGGTCTTTTTCAATATGTGCCGCACATGCCGCACAACTCATGCCCCCGATTTTTAGTTCCAGATTCTGGGGATTATCGATACTGCTAGCCAAGTGATACCTCCTGCACCCTAGCCTACCTGCATCCTCATCACCCAGAAAGCAATTTTTTCCAGGGCGAAAAGTAAGCTGGCAGCAGCATTAGCGCGGGTGCGCGCCGAATAAATAGGTAAGAGGGCGCGGAAATAGGGAAGCAGAAAAGGAAACTATCAGAGCCGCTAATCGGACTTGAACCGATGACCTACGCTTTACGAGAGCGTTGCTCTACCAACTGAGCTATAGCGGCCAAATGCCATAGGCACCGTGTCAGTCTATCTATCCTGCCGCTGGCTTTCCAAACTTTTCGACCAGGTAGAACGGTTATTTTCGCCACGCTCGCGACCGCAGCCGTTGAAACGGTAAAGTTTAGCGCGCCCTCCCTTAGCCACCTGCGTGAAGTAACCATCCACAGGCACGTGGTAGAAGCCCGGCCAAGAGTAAGAGCGGGGAACTCCCATGTATCTGCTGTTAGGGCGGGCATAGAAATGGGTGACTTTCAGTTTCTCTAGGGACAGGCAAACCTGCCGGTCCCGCCCGAGATTATTCAGGTGATAATAAAGGCGGGTGCGGTCGGGATCTTTTTCGCTTTTACCCAGGGAAGGGAAAACTACTTTCCGATTAGCGATGGCCTCAAAATAGATGGTGCCAATAGAAGGATCCCCGACAATCACAGCGTCTGCAGGCAAGAAATGGGCGGCGCGTTTAATCAACCTTAACTCCCCACTATTGGCTAGTCCCCCGCTTCCGGTTCGCTCCGGATTGAAAACCGTTTCTAAGGCCCACACTCGGCTATCGGAGCCGGCAATCCCGACGGTAAGACAGGCGGCAGCCAGAGTTGCGAGTGCGCCTTTGCAAATACGCCCCGGGGCGCCGACAGCGGCAAGAAAACTAGCAGTTAGCACTAGCAGAAAATCTAAGCCCACTCCCATCAGCAGATTTAAGGGGAGTTGCAGGATTGCCATTAGACGCCGCGGATCCGAATACCACGGACCGGTTATCACTTTGAGGGGCGAAGCCGGCAGGAAAGAAATCATCACTAGCCCCGCGCACAGGGCCCAGGAGGCCAGCAGCCATTTTGGTGCCCGGCCATAAAAGACCGCGATTATTCCCATAATCAGTAAGGCAGCCATTAACGTCATGAAAAAGATGAAAGCTGAGGACGGGAAAAAGAAAGGGGTAGGCAGCAGCGGACGCAAGAAAGCTAAATATTCATCTCCCTCGCGCTCAAAAAGCGCGGTCGCCAAGCTGGAGGGATTGAGAAAACCGATTTCCAGGACTAGTAGCACCCCGAGACTAGCCCCCAGCCAGCCGGCGATACTGGAAAGTTTTCTTTTCCGGATCCCTCGATATAGGTGAGTGGCGATCAACGCTGCTAACAGCGGGAATAGTAGCGCTAACAGGTTAAAAAAGATGGCGGGGTGAACCCATACGGATCCAATCCCTAAGAATAAAGAAGTGAATAAAGTGGCCAACACGGCTGGTAAAGTCAGTGGCAAATCACTGGAATCGGGTTTGGCAGGCTGGAGGCCAGCAGTACAAGATCCCGATATTTTGCGCGCGTATGCCAGCACCTGCCTGCCCAAAACCAGCATTAATGCGGCGGCGCCCGGCAATAATGCGATCCCGGTGCCGTTGGGCCACTGCGCGTAGCGCGCTAAAGAATCAGCAGGGAAAGATAGGGTAAATCCAGAAAGCACGATGGTTATTAGTTGGGCCCGCCGAGATATTCCCAGTAAAGCGACCAGGGCGCTCACTCCCAAAATCCACCAGCAAACCAACAGTAGAAACGTCAGGTTAGCGGCAGGTATTACCGACTTAGAACCGGTGAATAATACGGTGAAAATGTGCCAACCACTCGGGTAATATACCCGAGCGCTTTGCGAATACTGCCCAGAAAGGGCGTAAAGAGGGTGCGCATCCTGGGTGCGACGCAGTAGAACCAGGCCGTTGTAGTGAAAGCTAGGATCCCAACGCTGGGCGGGATTAGTGAAATCAATAGTGCGAACCATGGGGGCGATGCCGGCAGTGATGCCTGCTAGCACCGCCGCCAGTAACGGAAAATCCCTGGAACTGCGGTTAGTTAGCTGGCGGCACCGAATTACGGCGCCGCCAGCAAAGATAATCGTTAGTAGCCCCACCAGCGGGAATACTAGTACCGGTTTCCACCGCCAAAAACTTCCGCTAAAACCTAGTTTGCCCAGCCAGAGGGCACTAGTGGGAGATAGTAGACTTGCCAGCACTAAGAGGACGAAAAAGGTCAGTGCCGGAGCTACCGCTAACGTCACCCGCGGAGGAAGAGCCGGGATCAGGCAGCGCACCAAGGCGTATCCGGGAAGCAAGGAAAAGAGGACCATCGCGCAAAAAATGGCGATAAGCTCCATGGTTCCCCCTTCCCGAAATGCGTTATTCCTGAGAATGACTTTACCGTCTGTTCGGGGAGTAAAGCATGCGGGGCGAAAAGATAATACTGGCAGTCCTGCTAAGAAGGATCTGTAGCTACGCTTAGGGGCAAGATTAGTTATTTCACCTTTGCGCCCTGCCTCGCAGGATTGGAGGCCACGTCAAGAGGAGCTGCTAGAAGTTTCCGGTAGCTAGAAACCTCGCCCTATAACTGGCGGATAGTTTGTTTTATCATCGCGATCATCCCGGCGCGCACCGAAAGTGAATCCACTCCCGCCTGCACCAGCTTGCCCGCCCAAGCCGGATCAGAAGCCATATCTCCACATACGCAAACTTCAATAGGATCTGCGGCGTCGTGGGCAACCTGGGCCACCGTGCCCACCATTTGCACCACCGTTTCTCGCACCTCATCAGCCAGGTCCGCTACCTGCGAGTTTCCCCGATCGGCGGCGGCAACATATTGGCAAAGATCATTCGTACCCACCGACACAAAATCTACGGCGCCACAAAACTCTTCCATCCGCAAAGCAGCGGAAGGAGTTTCCACCATTATCCCCAGTGGTAACGATATTTGCACCGGCTCAGCATCTTCATCAATCCCGAAAGCATCGGCAGTGATCTCCTCTAGTAGGGAACGTACCCAATCCACTTGTCGCACGTGATTGACCATGGGAATCATCACCCGCAAGAGCGTACCTAGTCCTTCGGATTCTAAAGTTTGGTTAGCGTCGAGAACCGCCCCCAACTGGTCGCGTAACAGGTGGGGGAACTTCCGCAGTAAGCGGACTCCCCGCACTCCCAGGAAGGGGTTGTTTTCCGGAGGTTGCTTGGCAAACGGCAACGGTTTGTCTGCTCCAATATCCCACAGGCGAATCGTAGTTGGCCCCAGGTCGCGGGCAAGTTCGGCGTACACTTGTGCCTGCTGCTCTCGGGAAGGAGCCGCTTGGTAACCCGCAAATAGAGTTTCAGTCCGCACCAAGCCGCACCCCTCGGCACCTTTTACCGGTCCGGTCGCAGTAGAAACATTCACCTGGATGGGGATCTGCATACCAGAATCGGTAATTGCAGGGGCTTCGAGTTGTTCTAGAGCTTTGGTAGCAGTAGCGACGCGCTCGCGGGCCCGCTCAATCCAATGGGCAAAAACCCTGGCTTTGGGGTTAACTTCCAGATGCTTGGTGCGGGGATCAAAAACAATGGTGTCCCCATCATGGACCCCCCACTTTAGGCCGGCATACACGGGGATTCCCCTAGAAGCTGCCACAATCGCGCCGTGTCCGGTGGTGCCGCCACTGCGAGTTACGACCCCCTCGATTTCTGGAGGCAAACTGGCAGCTAGCGGGGCATCAAGTTCTTCAACTACCAGCACCGCCGGGGTGGAATGCTTCTTAATAAGTTCTTCTAAGTTGTTGAGTTCGTGACCAATCAGCGCTTTCTTTAACAGGCGAGAAACCGCATGTAGATCGGTAGCCCGTTCCGCCAGGTAAGGGTCATCCAATTTCTCCATCTTGGTAGCAGCAGCATTATAGGCATTGTCTACTGCGGTAAAAGCGTTAATCCCGCCAGCAATTTCATCGGCGATTTCAGCCCGCAGCTCCGGGTCGTCCACCAGTCCGATCTGCATTTTGATAATTGGATCTGATCCCAAGGAAGATAGGTAGGCTCTTACTGCTTTGCGGGCTTTGTCTATCGCCTCCCCTTCATTGGGACTTACCCGATAAAACTCGGCCTCCTCGTGTTCGTCCAACACCATTGCGTATCCGATAACAATCTGGTCGCCGTTGCGAGCCGGGTCGGTAGGAGTGGGTACTTCTTTAGCTAGTTGCCCGGCGACAGTGTTAACGGAACTTTCTTCTTTCGCCGGGGAGTCGCCTGCTATGGTAGGAGGGTCGGTTTCGGACAATGCCCCCCGGATGGCGGCAAAAATTTGCTCGGATTCAGGATCCGTAGTGCAAAGTTCCAGGGTGTCTCCTTTACCAATCCCTAAGGCACTCACCTGGGTGAGGGAAGCGGCATTTACTGCTCGGAAAGTCCCGGCTTTGCGGGCGAAAACTGGTATTTTTCTTGCCCCGATAGCGCCGGCCAGGGCAGCCGCGGGACGGGCATGCATTCCATGAGGATCGATAATCTCCAGCTCCATAACCGCAGCATCGGGGGCGGAAAATGATTCTTCCCCCGATGGCGCAGCCGCAGAACTATCCGAAAGGTCTGCTTCGCCCTCTGGGTGAGGCTCCTGTGAGTCGCTGAGCTGGTCGATCTTGCCCGCCAAGGCTGCTTGGGCCTGGCTGGCTACCTCTTTCAGGCTCGCGCCCCCGGCGGCACTCACTACCGCAGCTACCAGTCCTTCCACCAGGGGGCCAGCAGAAATTAGGCAGCGATCAGCCAGCTCCGGATCGACGAATTCCAATGCCATTTGGGAACTGAGCAGTGCAGAACCCAAATCCACTAAAATCAGCACTCCATCGGGGCTATCAGCCGCCTCAATCGCTTCGCTAATTTGCTGAGCGTCGGTGCCTAGTTCTACCTGCTCACCATCGCTAATTCCCGCTGCCACCAATACTTTGGGGGCGCTGTCGGCGACGGTCATCTGCATCGCTAGCTCTTTAGCGGCGGTAGCTAAAGGCAGCGAATGAGACACCACTACCAGGGAGATCATGCCAACTCCTTTTAACCGGTGTTTATGCCAAAGCTGCGGCGGCAGCTTTGAACAGTAAAGCGGAGGAAGTCGCTCCTGGATCTGGAGTCCCTTTTGAGCGTTCCCCTAGGTATGAGGCGCGTCCTTTCTTCGCGATCAGCGGTTCGGTCTCGCTGGCAGCTTTATCAGCGCGTTCGCTGGCTGCCGCCAATGCGGCCTGAAGCCCTTCGGGGGCTGCCTCGTCGAAAGCATCCAGAGCCGGATAGAGGCAGTCAAGCATGGTTTTATCACCTAGTTCAGCTTTGCCTCGCATCTTTACCCCATCGGCTCCGGCTCGCAGCGCCTTCCCGATTGCGGCAGTATCCGCATCGGGGGAGAGCGCTGCCCCCATTCGCATAAAGAAGGTGCCATACAGCGGACCGGAAGCGCCCCCCACTTTAGAAACTAAGGTCATGCCGGCTTTCTTCAACAGGGCGCCGGCATCAGCGAAACTGGTCGGATCCAGCTGGGCGACCGCGGTCATACCGCGAGCCATATTGGCGCCGTGATCGGCGTCCCCGATGCGTCTGTCGAGGTCAGTCAGGTAGTCGGCATTTTCGACTATTAACTCTTTGTAGGCGGTGAGCCAGGCGAAAAAATCTTTAGTTTCCGCCACAACTAACACCCCCAACGTAAACCGGTGGTGTTCACCGGAGCGTCCCAAAGTTTGATTAGTTCTTCGCTGGCCTGGGTCAGAGTCAGGGAACAGCCTGCCATCTCCAGGGAGGTAATGTAGTCACCTACCAGGCAGCGAGCTACTTTAATCCCTTTAGCTTCTAGGATCGCGGCTACTTCGCCGTAGGCTAGGTAGAGTTCGATCAAGGGGGTGGAGCCCATGCCGTTGAGCATCGCAAACACCGGTTCGCCACTAAAATCTAGGTCTGCCAAAATTGGCTCTACTAGTTCGGCAGCTAGTTCATCGGCGGTAACTAGGGGGCGGCGTTCCCGTCCCGGCTCCCCGTGGATACCAATGCCTACCTCGATTTCGTTCTCTCCGAGGTCGAAAGTGGGTTTCCCAGCAGAGGGAACCGTGCAGGAAGTGAGGGCAATCCCGTAGGAGCGGGAACGGTCATTTACTTCCTTAGCGATGCGTTCCACTTCGTCCAAGCTGGCTTTAGCTTCGGCTGCCGCTCCCGCCAGTTTTTCTACGAACACGGTGGCGCCAACGCCGCGGCGGCCTGCAGTGTAGAGCGAGTCTTGCACCGCTACGTCATCGTTTACCACTACCGAGCGCACTTCCACTCCGGTTTCGGCATTAGCCATTTCCGCGGCCATCTCGAAGTTCATCACATCGCCGGTATAGTTTTTCACGATATGGAGAACCCCTGCACCTCCATCTACTTCACTGGTGGCGGCCATTATCTGGTCCGGCACCGGGGAAGTGAAGACCTCTCCGCAGCAGGCGGCATCCAGCATACCGGGGCCTACGAAACCGGAATGGAGGGGCTCATGCCCGCTGCCTCCCCCGGAAACCAAACCCACCTTGCCTTTAACAGCCCCGCGGCGGGTGTAAACTACTTTGTTTTCGTGATCGATACGTAGGGTATCCCCGTGAGCGAGTTCTAAACCTTTTAATGAATCTGCGACAACATTGTCGGGAGAATTAATTATTTTTTTCATGTCTCCCATTGTGTCATGGAGCACTTCTGGGCGCTACCGTTTGTTGGGTACGCGCGGAAGTAGGTTTGCTACTTAACTTTTTGCTTAGCTTTAAGGGCGGTTAAATCTGCCGACATTTGGTCTATATTTTGACGAACCAATTCACCTAGCTTGACCGATCCCTTCATACTGGGATGGGTTTGGTCTACTTCCAGCCATTCGGGATGTTGGGAGACTACTTTATTCCAGTCCACCAGTTTCACATTGGCGTACTGACTCGCTATCTCGGCTAAAATCTGGTTTGATTTCGGGACGAAAGTCGAAGGTGAATACAGGTTTACCAGTAAAATCATCCGGTCAGGTCCTAGTTGAGCGATCACTTGATGTACTAAGGCAGGATCGTAGACTCCCGCATTAGTTCCGTAACTGATAACCACAGTTCGCCGGATTTGTCCGCTTGCTAGTCCCTCGGAAACTATTTGAGGGGCAATTCCCCATTGTCGGTTGGGGCGGGCTAAGAGGTTAATACCGGGTATAGCAGAGACTAAGCCGCCGCGGGAAGCAGAAAACATGGAATCTCCGATGAAGGTTATTTCTTCCCCGGTAGGATTAGTAGTATTTAGATTTTCCGATAGGATTAGGCGCTTATCCACCGGGGTGGGCTTAGGTTTGGGGGTGGTAGTCACGGGTTTAGGAGCACCGGTCTTCGGCGCTGCTTGTTGATCTAGCTTTTCTGCTGCTTCAATGGCCAGTTGAGTCTGTGACTTCGCGGGTGCTTTCGCAATCGCCACCCCAGTAAAGCTGGTCAGTGCCAAGACAACTAATACCGAGATCACTTGGGTGAAGCGGTAGGAGATGGGTGCCTGGGCACGCGAAAACGCTTTGCGGAAACCGCGTTTGCGCACCGGGGTTTCTAGGAAGCGGTAGGAAAGCTCGCATATCAGCAAGGTGACTAACACGCACAGGGCAGATCTTACCCAATACTGGAGGGAGTACACTGCGGCGGGGTAAAGGGCGGTGGCAACTATAAAAATCGGCCAATGCCACAGGTAAAGACCATAAGAGCGGGTACCTATGTATTTCAGAGGGCGGAGTTCGCCCGCTTTAGCCAGCAGGCTTCCCGGCTTGAGCAGGCACCAAATCAAGATTGCCACTACTAGGCTGCAGGCGGCAATGCCTTCCCTAAAGGTGTAGGGTGAGGCATCTGTTAATAAGAACATGGCGGCGATTAGGGCTGCTAGGCAGATAAATCCGATCACTTGTGCCAGGGCTTTCCTAAATTTACCGCTGGATTTTGCGGGGGAATTAGGAGTTTGTACCGAGTCTGATGTGCTCCACAAAAACGCTACGCAAATCCCTAGTGCCAGGCCGAATAGGTGGGTGTCAGTCCCGAAATAGACGCGGGTAGTGTTATCAGGATCGAATAGGTATCCCATGAGGAAAGCGCTGATTCCCGCTAAGGTTAGCGGGATTATCATCCGCATCCACCTTCGTTTGATGGCGGTGATGCAAAGCAAGAAGATTAGCGGCCAAACCAGGTAGAACTGCTCTTCAATCGCTAGGGACCAAAAGTTCTTGAACAGAACCGGGGTGGTGGCAGCGAAATAGGAACTGCCGTGAGCGATCTCCAACCAGTTAGTGGAAAAAGTTAACGCTCCCAGTACCTGGCGCCCTATACCCACTAACAGCTCGCGGTTAACTAAAAAGGCCGTGGGTACCACGGTGATTATTAGTACCGATAGGGCGGGCAGGAGGCGGCGGGCACGGCGCAGCCAGAAATGCCCCAGGGAAACTTTTCCGGTTTTGGATAGTTCCCGCAGTAGCAAAGTGGTAATCAGGAAGCCGGAAAGCACGAAGAAAACATCGACCCCTAGGAAACCGCCGGGAAAGCCAATGGGGTAGAGGTGATAGGTGATCACTGAGATTACCGCGAGGGCGCGCAAGCCATCTAATCCCGGGATGTAGTGAGACCCCGGTTTAGTAGTGGAAAGCTTAGCCGGAGGCTTGCCGGCAGGTAATGGGGGTTGGGGGGAGGGGGAAATATAAGCAGCTGGAGGTTTGCCGGCAGGTAAAGGAGGCTGGTTAGCAGCGGGAACATGGGCAGTCCGGGGCTTGCCAGCAGGCAATGGGGGTTGGGGGGAAGGGGAAATATGGGCAGCCCGGGGTTCGCCGGCAGGCAATGGAGGCTGGTCAGCAGAGGGAATATGGGACGCCCGGGGCTCGCCGGCAGGAAATTTGGCAACCGGAATGGCAGTACTCCGGCGCTTCTGGTTAAACACGGATTTCGTTTCTGGCGATTTCACAGGGCGTTCTCTATTTTTCGTTAGATGGGGTTGATTAGTTGTTTCATTACGACGGTTACGTCCAAATAGCAATATTGCTGTCACTGACGATAAAAGCAGTGATATCGCCACAGCGGTCTTAGTAATTCTATTTTTGCGGTTGTTCCTGTGTTTAATCAAGATGGGGTATTACCTAGATTCTTACTGACCTATCATATTCGCTGTAGCTAATCTATCACTATCCAGTTTCGCTACTATCCCGGGTGCTAATAACTGATTTATCAGACAGGTGCGGGACTCTGGTTTTCTGCTGGCAATCTAAACTTTTTCGGCATTGCCAGTGTGTTTCTTTTCCGGGCACCTCCTCGGTGAAAAATTATTTTGTAGTTCATCGTATTGCCGCAGTTAAAGTCGATTTAGGCCAGTTTTACTTTTGAGGACGCTCCGGGGCTTTTAAGGGAGCGAGCAGCGCGAACCCTGCCCCCAGCAGCAAGGTGATTCCCAGGACTCCAAAATGTTGGGAACTGGTGCCGGTGGGCACAAAAAGTTTTCCAATCCACACGAACAGGGCGAACAAGGTGGGGGACATGAAGGAGACTGCGCGTCCGGTGGTGGCGTAAAGTCCGAATAGTTCGCCCTCGCGCCCCTTAGGAATAATCCGGGCGAGGAAAGAACGGGAGGCCGACTGTACGGGGCCGACGAAGATACAAAGCAGTAACCCGAAGGACCAGAAGATTTTGGCACCGCCATTGTGGGCAAAAAAGAGGATTAATCCCAGGGTGGTCATACAGCCCAGGGAAAAAATCATGACTTTTTTGGGGCCGAAGAAGTCGTCGGCGGCCCCACAGGCGATGGTGGCGATTCCCGCCACTACGTTAGCGACGATTGCAAAAATCATTACCTGGCCGCCGTTTAGGCCGAAAACGGTGGAGGCCAGGATGGCTCCGTAGGTAAATACTCCCGCGAGGCCATCTCGGAAAATCGCGGAGGCAATTAGGAAGCGTAAAATTTCGGGGGCGGTTTTCGCTAGCCGTTTAATGGTTTCCCACAGCTCAATATAGGCGGCTTTAACTCCCGCCAATCCTCCGACTGGTTCTTTATCTTGGGAATCAACCCCCGCCATAGTCACTGGATGGAGCTTCCCGTCTACGCCGCGCCGGCGTCCCGGTAAAGCAACGATTACTGGAATCGAAAAAACTGCGAACCAGATGGTGGCAAATACCATGGCGATCCGGATATTTAGGAAGTTTTCCCCGGTAACCCCAAACCAGCCCACCTCGGGGGAGATGAAACCGATATAGAGCACCCCGAGCAAAATAATGCCGCCCAAATACCCCATGCCCCAGCCGATCCCGGAGACTTTACCCATATTTTCTTTAGTGGAAACCCGCGCCAACATGGCGTTATAGTTCACCGAGGCGAACTCGAAGAAAATATTTCCAAATGATAGCAGCGCTACCCCCAGCCAGAGCGCCCCGGTCTTTCCTAGGGGAGAAGTGGGATAGACCGCGAACATTAATGCCATACAAATGGTGACGAGAGCAGAAAATAGTGCCAGCATCCGGGTGCCGCGACCTTTATGGTCGGCACGCTGCCCGGAAACTGGTGCCACCAACGCGATCACCAGCCCCGCAAAAGCTAAGCCAATCGATAAATCAGTAGTGGCCTGGTTGCCAGGGGCAAATAAATCTTTGGTGGTTAGGTAGACAGTGAAAACAAAGGTGGTGGCCACCGCATTGAAGGCAGCGGAACCCCAATCCCACAGTGACCAGGCTAAAATTTTACCCTTGGTGCGGTCGTGGTTTTCCGCTGGTAAATATTTTTGATGGTCACCGGTGTCAGCCATGTCTTTCCTGCCCTTACGCTTGCTCGGGATTTTCCGCCAGCCAAGTGGCTAGTTTGAGATCCAAGGGGTACGTGATTTTCAAGGCTCGCCGAGATCCTGCCACAAAGTATTGCTGGTATCCGAGCCTAGCTGCCAGCAGAGCATCGTCTAGGGCTCCACCCTCTGAATTTGTTTCCTCCCGAGCCTGTTCATGAGCCGCAAAAATAACGTCTCCCGCAAAACCTTGCGGAGTTTGCACGCAGCGCAAATGAGAGCGGTCAGGGGTAGCGCCCGAGGGAGTAATCTCTACCCCTTTGCGGCAAAAAGAGTCGCCGGCGATTTCCCGTACGGTGTCGACTAAAGCAGTGGCGGGTACTACTGCGGGGCAACCGGATGCAACCGCCGTACACACCCGCTCAAACTGGTCTTTGGGGGTAAGGGCCCGGGCCGCATCGTGAATTAAAACGATAGCTTCCGGGTCATCGGCGGCTACCTGTCCTACGCCGGGATTGAAAGCTAAAAGTGCCTGTAGACCCTGGTAGACAGAGATTTGCCGAGTGGTGCCTCCGGCGACAACTTTCCAGGGGTAGGACAGGGCAGCGCAGCGGGCAACCTTCGTGAAAGCGCTTATGCAGTCCGGGGGGGCGGTAATCACTACCCCGACCAAATTATCCACCGGCTCCAGGGAGCGCAGGGCGTGATGCAGCAAAGTATTACCTGCAAATTCTACCAACGCTTTTGGCCCGGAAGTGCCGAGTCGAGATCCGGAACCAGCGGCGGTCACGACGCAGTAGACGCTGCGTCCCATAACCCGTCCTTTAACCTTTACTTATTATTGACCCGGTTGTATTCTACCTGGGCTTCTTCCATGATTTTATCCAGACGATCCGAGGCCGCCTCTTCATCCTCATCCTTAGCCAAGGCAAGTTCAGACACTAGAATCGCTCGCGCCTTCCCCAGCATTCGCTTTTCACCCGCCGACAGCCCGCGTTCATTGTCGCGGAAGGTCAAATCCCGCACCACTTCCGAGACTTTCAAAATGTCCCCAGTGGCGATTTTTTCGCCATTAGCCTTGTAACGGCGGGACCAGTTGGTGGGTTCTTCGATATGCGGTTCCTGCAATACGGCAAGTACTTCTTTGAGGCCTTCCTCGTCCACCACGTCTCGGACCCCCACCATATCCACATTTGCTGCCGGCACCTGGATGGTCATATCGCCATTGGTGACTCGCAGCATCAAATAGGTGGTGTCTTCACCTTTGAGTTTGCGGGTAGTGATATTTTCGATCACCGCGGCACCGTGATGGGGATAAACAACGGTCTGGCCGATTTCAAATGTCATAACTTACAGGCTCCCAAATACAAATTTTCCGGATCCCATTCTACCGCAAATCAGCTTTACCTGCTAAAGAGGGTGTCTAGGTCACAGATTATGGGAATTAAATCTCTTTGTCCTGTGATTTTGTCAGGTGCGGGTATTGAAAGCAGAGGTCCCGACCTAGTTTTCTTGGCGTCAGCTGGTCAGGGTTGGTTACTGGTCTTAGTGGGGGCCAGTAATCGTAATAATCGCCGCTTCGGGCGGGCATGCCAGGCGCACCGGTGTGTACTTGGAGGTACCCAGTCCGCGCGAAATATGCACGGTGGTGCGTTCTCCCGGCGCCCAGGGGGCGATTCCGGCTGCACCGGCAAGTGCCTCCAGATTTGGCAGGGGATAGGTTTTACCTTTGTGCACCCGCGGTGCCGGATTAGGTATAGTTCCCGCCTTCCAGGAATGCATTCCCCCCGAGTAGGACAGCGGCAAATCCGTGTTGTTTACTAGGGCCCCAAATCCTGGCAGGCAAACCTGACCCCCGTGGGTATGCCCGGCCAGCACCAGATCGGCCCCGCAGGCAGCATATTGGTCGAGGATACGCGCATAGGGGGCATGGGTGAGGGCGAGACGTAAATCTGCTGCTCCCCAGGTATCCGGTACCCGCACCGCCTCGTCGCGCCCGATATGGGGGTCGTCGGTTCCCGAGAACGCCACCGTTAACTTTTTGGCGCGGCGTCCCTGCCTCGCCGGGGAAATAACCGTGCGGGTAGCCACCTGATTATTAAGGTCACTCCAGCCTGAAGCAGTTAAAAAGTCTCGGAATTTCTCGGTGGGCAAGTCGGGAACGTTTCGTAATTTAGGTTTCTTATTCGGGAAAAAATAGTGCAATGGCAGCTTGAGGATGCCCGAATAGTAATCGTTGGAGCCAAACACAAAAGCTCCCGGTAACTTTATTAAAGGTTCGAGGGCGCGCTGCAGCATCTCTAACCCGGAAGCATCTGCAAAATTATCTCCGGTGAGGACCACAAAATCTATATCCGGAAATTCGGCAAGCGAAGCTACCCAATCGGCAAGCCAACCACTTCCCGACCAAAGATGCAGGTCAGACAGGTGTAGTATTCGCAATTGCCAGGTTGGATCTTCCGTAGAACCAGTGCCAATTCCGGGAGTTTGCCGATAGTCTGCCACTGTTTTATGGCCGCAAGCTTTACCACCCTGCTTTCGAGAACCCAGATCCCCCAGGATGCTTAACGCTCCTTGCTCGGGAAGCTTGACTAGCTGATAGCGGCGCAAACGCGGGCGGCGAGCCTCGAAAAAAGGATAGGCTAGCGTCCCCGCGGCTAAAGCTAATAGGGTGCGGCGCGGCCTCAAAATCTAGTTGTCCCCGTAATAAAACGTTTGCGCAATCTCGGTAGCGCTCGGGCTAGGGGAGGCGGGTCCTTCGCTAGGTTGCTGTGTGGACTTAGGTCGCGCTCTGCCTTGGGAAACAGTTTTACCCTCCCCAATGTTGGCGTCGGGGAAAGTTGCTGCCGGCAGGTTTTGTACCGCCGCGGCCATGTATTCTCTAAATGCCATGGCGGGAACGGTATTACCGTAAAGAATGCCATAGTAAGCACCGTTAATTCTCATTCCCACCAGGTTGCGTGAACTTCCCTGGGAGTAGCCAACCCAAACCGCTGTCGCCAGATTCGGGGTTGCCCCCACGGTCCAGGCCGCCTTCGGGCCGTTAGTAGTCCCGGTTTTCGCCATTACCTGCCGGCCGATATTAACCCGGCCCCCATAGCTATTCGCGGTAGAGACTAATACTTGCGCAGTTTTGTTAGCCACGCTGGCCTCCACGGTGCGTTTACAGTTTCCAGCGGAAACTTTGAAAGTCTTTCCGTCGGCATCCACCACTTTTTCCAGGGCGACCGGGGAGCAAAGGGTGCCCCCCGAAGCAATAGTGCCAAAGGCATTAGCCATATTCAAAGGCGGAATAGAGGCGGCACCAATAATGAAGGAGGGTCCTAAATCCTGTTTCTGAGAAGGATCGCCAGTTACCGCCCCGAGCTTCTCGCTCATCTTGTAGATATCGCAAAGGTCGAGGTTAGCAGCCATCCCGGCGTAGGTAGTGTTTAAAGATTTCTGGGTGCCTTCCAAAACCGAAGTGGCAAAGTTATTGCCCCCGGTAGCGTTCTTTAGCTCCCACGGACCGGCATGTACCGGACAGTTACCAGAAACCTTCCATTCCTTAGTGGAATAATGGGTGCGTCCGCCCACCACCGAATAAGCCGAGTAACCGTTATCAAACCAGGTAGCTAAGGTTACAGGCTTATAGGAAGATCCTGGCTGGAAACCGGCGCCACCCCCATGGGCCTTATCTACCCCGAATGAGTTCTGGGTAGCACGGGGATGTTCCTTATCGGGATTTCCGTAAGGTGTGTTTTGAGCCAAGGCCCGAATTTTTCCGGTTCCCGGTTCGATCGAGCTAATCGCGATCGAAAGTCCGGAACTATCCCCTTCTGGAATCCGATTAAACGCGGTATCGGTAGCCAAGTTTTGCAAATTGGAGTCCATAGTGGTGTAGATTTTCAGACCCCCGCGCAGCAACAGGCGTCGCCGGTCATTGATGGACTTACCGAAAACGGGATTGTTGTAAATTTCATTAACCGCATAGGCGCAGAAGAAGGAGGCTTTCCCGGCGGTTGCACACCCCTGTTGACCAGGTGAAATTTTCAATAAGGCGGGTACCGGGATAGCTTTGGCTTCGTTGTATTGATCATAAGTGATCATTTGCTCGCGCAACATCGCCTTTAATACCTGGTCACGCCGATTTTGACTGTCCTGAGGATGCAGGGTGGGATCATATTTAGCGGGGGATTGGGTGATACCAGAAAGTAGTGCACCCTCGCTGATAGTAAGGTCTTTCGCGCTCTTAGAAAAATAGAAACGACTGGCAGACTCTACCCCGTATACCGAGACACCGTAGGGCGCAATGTTTAAATATCCCTCTAAAATCTGGTCTTTAGAGAGTTTCTTTTCAATCGCGAGGGCGTCTTTGGCTTCCCGCAATTTTCGGGAAATACTCTGCTCGCGGGCCTTGCGAACCTCGTTCATATCTCCGGCGCGCAGGCCCTTGTCAATCAAAGTGTTCTTCACCAATTGCTGGGTCAGGGTAGAAGCACCCTGGGTGTCTCTACCGGCCAAGTTATTGGCGATGGCGCGGGCGATACCCTCGAGATCAACCCCGCGATGCTGGTAAAAACGGTGATCCTCGATTGCCATTGTCCCTTTCTGCACCCAGGGGGACATATCTTTGAGCTTGACTACGATGCGATTCTCAGCGTAAAAATGGGCGATTGGCTTGCCGTCACGCGAGTAAATCACCGATTGCTGCGAAGGTTGGGTGGGCTTGAATTCGCTGGGAATTTCGGTCATGGCGCTCATCCCGGCACGGGCCGCTAGCCCTGCCGCTCCCACGACCGGTAAAGATAGTCCAGCGAGCAGCACTGCTGCCAGTGCGATTAAAGCCGCCAGCGCCGCGAGGGTGCGGCGAAGTTGCTGACGCGGCAGATAACGAGCGGTGCCTTTTTGCATATTTCTACCCTACTTGGCTGAGCGTCTTTTAGGCACCTTCGGAGGCAGTTAGCAAGCAGATTGTGGGCAATAACTATCTAATCGCTTGGATAAAATATTTCTTGGGTTTATTTTTGTGTTTTCAACAAAATGTAGGTACGGTCACATATATGGGCAATGTCGCCGCGAGAGTTCAAGGAGTGAACAATGAGCTTTAGCCAGGATGAGACGTGGGCTGCGCGCGCTCTGTGTGCTGGTCAAGAACCGGATGCTCTATTTGTGCAGGGAGCGGCGCAAAGACAGGTCCGTACCCGGTGTTTTGCCTGTCCGGTACGTCTTGAATGCTTGGCTGATGCCCTACAATCGGAAGCCAACTACGGGGTGTGGGGTGGCCTCACCGAACGGGAGCGCCGCGCGATGCTACGCCACTACGAGAGCGTAACCGACTGGTGGGAATGGCTAAATGAGTCTACTGATGAACTTGCTGCCGAGCTTCGCCAGCCAACTACCCCCAATGTTTTAGCGCGGGTGCGTTAGGCGTCGCGCTGCCGCTAGACTGAAGCCATGACTAAATGGGAATATGCGACGATTCCATTACTGTCGCACAATACGAAAGCAATTCTTGATAACTGGGGCGAGGACGGCTGGGAACTTGTCAGCGTAATTGCCGGTCCCAACGGTTGGGAAAACCCAGTCGCCTATCTAAAACGTCCGCGCGGTGAATAATATGTCTGCGGTGTCTAAGCGCCTGGAGCAGGCAGGTATGTTGCTGCCAGCGGTCGCGGCCCCGGTTGCGGCCTACACCCCCGCCATCGCTTTGGAGGGCGCAGGCGGATTAGTGGTGCGCACCTCCGGGCAGATTCCGGTAGTGGACGGGGAACTGGTGGCAACCGGCCTGGTGGGGGCGGAAGTTAGTCCCCAGGATGCCTACCGCGCTGCCCAGGTATGCGCCCTCAATGCCCTGGCCGCCGCAGCCGAGGTAGCGGGCGGGGTGGATCGCCTGGAGCGGGTACTAAAAGTCACCGTATTCGTGGCCTCTGCCCCCACTTTTACCGGTCAGGCAGCGGTAGCAAACGGCGCCTCAGATACCTATGGGAAGCTCTTTGACCAGCCCCATATTCGCTCCGCAGTGGGGGTTGCCTCTTTGCCGCTAGGGGCTCCTTGCGAGGTAGAGGTAGAGTTCTTGGCTCGGTCTTAGAACCTAGGTTTAGCTAGATTTCTTAGCGTGCACGGTGGCCACCCGGCGCGCCGACCAGTAAACGATGCCGGTAAAAATCGCGGTACCTAATGCGCAAATAAGCTGCACCGACACCGCATGTTCGGCGGTGAGGGCCGCGATGGCAAAGCCGTTAATCACGCAAAGCACCGCGGTAGCCCCTAACAGAGGTGCGGCTGCGCGGTGAGCCTGGAACCAGGCGTTATCGCTGGCAGTGGTGGCGGCATTGACGATCCCCCAGCGGGAGCCGCGAGGCAGGCGGCGGCGATGAAATAAAATCAGTACCGCCCCCAGATAGGCCGCCAGCAATAGGTAGCAGATACCAATTACCAAAGCCATCATTTATTCATTCTCTTTCTCTGGCGGATTCACTTCCAACTTTAACGGATTCTCCCGGCGTTTCAACGCGTCAGCCAGCGCAAATAGGAAAGCGATGATGATGAAAGTTACTACCGCGGCCATTCCGTAGCTAAATGCCCCGGTATAAGCTTGCCTTGCTGGCCCGCTCCCGGGAGGAGCGTCGACGGCCCCTAGCCGCAGGTAAAAAGCTAAAGTGGCTCCCGCCAGCCCAATTGCTCCTCCTACCCGTTGGGCAGTTTGGGAAATCCCCCCGGCCGCACCGGCCCTTCCCGGTGGTATCGAAAGCAGCGAGAGTGCCTGGGCGGGAGAAAAGAAAATTCCGGATCCTAAACCCGAAGTAAACATAGAGACTATTAGCAGGTAGGGGATGCTTCCGGGGGAGGCAGTCCGGGTGATCAACACGGTAACCGTCAACGAAACGATAACTACAGCGCAGGCGATCACTAAAATCCAGCGACCCCACTTTAGGGTGAGGCGGGAAGATTGGGCGGAAGCTATCGCGGAGCCTAGTGCCAAGGGGATCTGTAAAAGCCCAGCTACCAGGGGGCTGATTCCTAATCCTTGTTGCAGATAGAGAGTGTAAATAATAAATAGCGCCGTCCAGCCCGCGCAGTAGGCAGTCAGCACCACGGTGCCCACCATATAGGAGGGATCTAGACGCAGAGAACGAGGCATTACTACCGGAATCTTGCGGTTTTCTCGGAAGTTTTCCAGCGCCCAAAATCCTAAGAAACCGGCGGCTCCGCCCGGCAGCAATAGCCAGCGCCAGTTTCCGAGTCCTCCACTAGGCATAGTGGCATCGATGAAGGGATACATCACTGCCAAAAAGGCTGCCGCCAGCAGGAAGATTCCTGGTAGATCGAGGCGAGTGTCGCTAGCGGTGCGGGCAGGGTCAGGGGCAATAGTGCGGTAGGTGAAGAAAATAATTACCGCGCAGATGGGAATGTTGATTAAGAATGCGGCTCGCCAACCGAGATTAGTACCCAGCAGCGCGATTAGCACCCCGCCCATAGTGGGACCGATGGCGGTGGCAATCCCGATAATCATTCCGAAGGACCCGTAGGCGCGGGTGCGTTCTTCCCCGTGAAAAAGTATCTGGATCAGCCCTAATACTTGGGGGCTAATGATGGCGGCTCCGATGCCGGCCAGCAGGCGCATCAGGATTAAGGTTAGGGGATTCATGGCGAGCCCGGCACCTAATGAGGAAACCGCGAACACCACTACCCCGATCACAAACAGGCGGCGATGCCCCCAGGTATCTCCCATTCGTCCTGCTGGAATCAATGCAATCCCAAAAATCAGGGTGTAGCCCGCCATAATCCATTGCACATCGTTGCTGGTTAGTCCCAATGCCTTGGTCATCGAAGGGATGGAAACGTTAAGCATCGACACTGCCAGTAAGGTCAGGGCTGCCGCTGCCAACAAAGTGTAGAGGGCGCGGTAACGTTGAGGCTGGTCTAGTGATTGCTTTTGCATCGGTTATAGCCTAAGGGGTGACGGGGTGAAAGCGTTAGCGGATCCCGGGCGTAGTCAGCGTTACCCCGGTTAGGAACTTTGGGAGGCCGGTTTGGGAAGAATAATTTCTGCGGAGGACGGGCAGGCAGCTTTAGCGGCTTGGAGTAGGGGAAATGCGAGTCGGGCAGACAAAGGCACCGCAGTGCGTTACAGCCTGCAGATTTTAGCCGAGCGTCATCCCGGACAGGCAGTTGAAGTGCGGGTGCCGCCTTTTGGGGCAGTCCAGATCGGCACCGGAACCGTGCACCGCCGGGGAACTCCGCCGGCGGTGGTGGAAATGAAAACTGATACCTGGTTATTTTTGGCTACTGGCTTTTTGAAATGGGAAGATGCGGTGCGCACCCAGCAGATTAGTGCAACTGGGGTGGGTTCGGATTTAACTGCCTATTTGCCGGTATTTTCCCCGCCCCCACCTCTTTCCTAGATCGTATGGGATGGTTTCTAAAGGTCCCGCCCGGATTGATTCGCTAAGGGGGGAAACCAGGTTCAAGTATAGAAACTGCCCGTAGCTTAGAATATGGTTACTATCAAGAACAGCTCTCAGCAAGGAATAGGAGCGAATTGAAAATGTCAGATCCGCAGCGACCCGTGCCTCCAACGCCGGGTTATCATCCCGTACCGGGAACTCCGCCAGCCCACCGGCCAGCCCCGGGAGTACCGGCAACGCCCGGTTACCATCCGAATCAAAGTTCCGCCGGTCCCTCCAGTCCTAGGGAATCTGGGAGTCAAGGCGGTACTGGTACCGCTAACTCGAGTGCAGCTAAAGCAGCGGCCGGGGCCACCAACCCGGTTCCCTCCTATACGCCCCCTACCCCTAATGCCTCCTCAGCTCAGGGTGAACCGGGCGCGGAGAGCAATAACGCGGCTCCGGAACCGACGAAAAATGCCGCTAGTCGCCCTAACTTGGGGAATCTAGTATCAAAGCTCTCTGACCAGGTACAGGCGCTGGTAAAGGGTGAGATTGAACTAGCGAAAGTTAAAGCCACCAATATGGCTAAGCGTTCCGGGGTGGGAATCGCCCTCCTGGTGGTAGCGGGGGTGCTCGCCCTCTATATGCTGGGATTCCTTTTTGGGGCGGCCGCTGAAGCCCTCGTCCTAGCAGTGCCGATGTGGGCAGCAAAACTGATCGTGGCAGGCATTCTATTGGTGCTGGTGGCGATTTTAGCGCTGGTAGGTAAGGCTTCTTTGCAAAAAGGAATTGCTGATAAACCAGATCCCCAAGAGGGCATAAAAGAAGGTATCGCGGCAGTAAAGAAAGGCTTGGAATAAAATGACGCAACGTAGCGAAAGTCAGATTAAGGCGGATCTCGAGGCTGCCCGAGCAGACCTGAGTAGCACGGTAGAGGAACTTTCTGATTATTTTTCTCCGAAAGCTAATGTAGAGCGGGCGAAAGCCGATGCCCAACAAAAGGCGCGGGCCTTGGCAGATAAAGCTCAGGAGACGGTGGGGCAAGCTAGTGCCGGCCAGCCGGAGGCGATCAAGAAAGTGGCGGCTATTGCCGGGGGTGCGCTGGTACTGGGTGCTCTGCTAGTACGCCGGATGCTAAAGTAACCTTAAAGTTTCGCTATTGCGGCGGCAGTCTATTCCCGGTGACACCTGGTGTCATTAACCTTATTTGCGGGATCAAATGGTCTTGACGCCCGCAATGGGGTATCTTTTTATACAGAACATTTTAGAAGTTTTAGGGTGCGCCCGGCGTATCCGTGATTATAGTGGAGGGGGTCACGCCATGGGGCGCGGCCGTCAAAAGGCTAAACAGACAAAAGTAGCGCGCAAGCTTAAGTACTACAGTCCCGAGACGGACTATGAAGCACTGCAGCGGGAGCTGCAGGCTAAACAACGCGATCAAGCCGAAGATGATAGCGGCGATGATTATGAAGATTGGCGTAAGCATATTCCGTCCGCAACCGACGACGATTGGTTTAACTAACCCGGAGCCATTCCCGGGTAGCGGTATATCTAGAGGCATTAAGCGGCGTTAGGTAGCAGCTCCCGGCGGATTACCATGTTTAATCCCCGGAGGAGACCGCCTGAAGAATCGGCATCTTGCGGGCGCGGCGCGCCGGCAGGAGCGCTGCCAAAGTTCCTACCAGCACCGCTAATAGACAAATCCAACCTAGCGAAACCCAGGGAACTTCGATGGTGCTGATTCCCTGGTCGGCAAGGTAACGACACACAAACACTGCCAGCGAAACTCCGCCTGCCATCCCCAAAATGGTACCCGCCAGAGTGATCAGCACCGACTCGGTAGTTATCATCACGCTCAAGCCGAAAGAAGAAAGCCCCACGGTGCGGATCAGCCCCAGTTCTCTAAAGCGTTGCTGCACCGAAAGCGAAAGGGTGTTCATAATTCCTAAAGCTGCGATTATCAGGGATAACGCTAGCAGAGCGTAGAGGACGGCCAGGACTTGATCTACGGTAGCAGCCACTTTATCTGCCGCTTGTTTTTGGGTTTGCACCACCATAAAGGGGTTATCGGCAATCGCCTTTTTCACTTCACGCTGCACTTTATCTAGGTCAGCCCCAGTTTCAAGCTTAATGCCGGCACTGGCGGTAATATCGGCTGCTTCCGGGCCTAGCTGGGTGGCGAGGGCGCGCGGTATCACCACATCCAAGAATAGGAATCCGGTGTCGATAGTGGCGGCGATGGTGACTGTCTCTTGTCCCCGCAGCCCGGTCATCTGAAAAGTATCTCCGGGAGCGAGTCCTTGAGATTTCGCCCAAGAGCGAGAAACCAGTGCGCGGGGAGCCCGGGGTGACTGCGAGAAATAGTCCTTAGCCGACCCGGTAACCGCACTCACCTTTCCATAGCGATTGAACTGGGGATAGGTTACTTGGGTCATGGTTTCTTCCGGATTTTTTCCGGCAACCGTAACCCTAAAAAGCCCCATTCCGGCCAGGGGATCAACCCGGCTCACCCCGGAAACCTTGGCGACTTTATCTAAAAGACTGGGGGGAATGGAAACTACTTTCGGATCCGGGGAGATCATTAAATCCACGTTTATCTGCTGAGCAACTGCCGATTGGGTAGAGGCTTTGGTAGAGGCCGCCAAGGTCGCTCCCACTGCTACCAGGGCAACTCCAATCATCAGGGCAGCAGCAGTGTTAGCGGTTTGTCGCACATTGGCAGTCAGGGTGCGCATCGCCAGGCGGGCATGCGGGCGCAGCCACCAAACAAGTCCCGCTAAAGCTCTCACCACTACCGCCGCTAAGGGGGTTACTAAAATCAGCATGGCCAGCAAGAATAGTGCGGCGCCAATCCCTAGCCCCAGGCCGCTTTGCCCGCCCTCGGAGGACGCCCAAGCCAGTAGTCCCACCGCGACTGCGAGTACGACCGCTCCGATAATCGCACGCGCCCATACCGGCTTTTGGGTTTGCGTATTTTGCCGCATTGCCTCGACCGGGGGAGTAAGTGCCGCCGCGCGGGCAGGCCAAAGGGAACCGATGACCGTCACCAAAATGCCCACGGTTAAAGCCAGGAGGGTAATGGACCATGACCAGCCGATTCTTAGCGCGTCGAAGCCGGATTTTGCCAAACCCCAAGAAACCGCGCGGGTGAGCAGATATCCGGCTCCTACCCCGATTACGGAACCTATGATGCCTACTAGCAGGCCTTGCAGAGCCACTATCGAAAATACTTGTCCCCCACTAGCCCCAATAGCCCGTAGCATCGCGAACTGGGGTTGCTGGGCCCGCACCATCATCTGGAAAGTGTTGGTAATAATAAATGCCCCTACAAACAGGGCTATGGCCGCGAATACCAGTAAAAACACGTTCACAAAATCTAGAGAACTGGCAGCTGCGGTATTGATTTCATCGTTATATTCTGCCTGGGTCATCACCTCTCCGGTGCCCGAAAACTCCTTATCGAGTTCGGTACGCAGCGCCTGGGAAGACACTCCTTTTTCAGCGGTGATAGCAATCGCGGTAGTGGCTACCGGCTTTTGAGCCAGAACTGCAAAAGCATCCTCGGACACGAAAACATAGTTAGTAAAAGCCACCGGGGAGGGAAAACGGTAAATTCCAGTAACCCTTACCGATTTCCCCTCGCTGGAAACATAGACTTTCAGGCGCTGATCAGTGGTTACCCCTAGGCGCTTGGCCGCAGATTCCTCTAAAGCAACCTCGCCGGTACTTAGAGGAGCCTCGCCTTTTACTAGGCGCGGTTGGGCGGAATGCCCCGGATAAATCGCTTGTAAAATCGAAACTTGTTTGCCGGTCCCCAGACGCTTATTGTCCTGGTCAGCGAGCATACAAACATCTACCAGATAGGGATCGGCATATTTGACCCCAGAAACTTTCTCGGCCTGGTGCGCGGCCTGTACGGGCACGCTGGATCGCACCGGTGCCTGCCCGTCTACTTTTTCGCCTTGCACCTTCCCTACCAGGTAATAGTCGTAGGTGTTGGTGGAGGAAATCAGGGAATTGTAGGAGTCGGCGAGGGTGGCGCGGAGGGCGAAAATCCCCGATAAGAAAGCCACTCCCAGCACTACCGCCAGCAGCGCCATTTGGAAACGCACCAGGTGGGCGCGTAGATTCCGCCAAGCTATCCTCATCATGCTTTATCCTGGGGAGCCTCAAAAGATGCAATCGCGTCCTGAGAGGAATCAAGCAGTGCCTCCGCCTTCTTAATCATGTCCAGTAGGCGCTGTTTTTCCTGACTTAAGGTTTCTTCCGGGGTGCGCGGTACCGATGCACTCGGACTATCCTCCGTCCGTTGTCGGCCTTGTCCCGCAGATTCTTTACTGTTTGCTGCGCTAGTGCCTTCCTTCGAAAGGGAAGTGCTAGCGGGATGCTTTCTGTGGATATTTTTAGCTTCCGTTAAAGCATCTTTCGACTGGGCATCGTTTTTACCTGCGGGTTTAGTTTCCCCGGCGCGGGAAGTTCCCGCAGGTGCCGGCGCGGTCGCAGTGTCCTCCCAAAATCCCGTAGTTTCGGCTACCGGATTGGAAAACACGGAATAAAGCCCCGCCCAGCGTTCGTTATCATCTTTTTTGCCCGGAATGTTTCTGGGCGACCCCGCAGGAGGAGGCGTAGCTTCTGGGTTACGAGATTGCGCAGTGTTTTTCTTTTCTGGGACCGAGCTTTTTTCCGCGTTTTTCCCGGTCTGATTACTGCTACCGCTGTCGCTACCCGTAGATTTATATTTGGCCGGTGCGCCCGGGTACTTCAAACGGTAAGACTCCGGCAAACTAGCGGTTTTTGTAGATAGTCGCGGCCGGGGGTTATTTGCCTTTTCAGTTTGCTGCCCGGGTTTTGGTGTCCACCCTTGCCAAGTGGTGCCCCGTTCATCCCGGGTTTCTAGCACGCTTCCCTTCAACCGGGTACTAGGTTCTTTCGAGGTGCCCGGATCACTGGGCTTAGGCTCGTTGCTCGGTGCTGCCGGTTCTACCTGCGGGGTAGCTTTATCCTGGCTAGCTACAGATTTTTGGGTTTGCGCTAGGGCCCGCCGCGCGCCCTCTTTAGTACGAAGTTCCGCCGGGACCACCGGCTTTCCCACTCCCATCAAAGCGTTCAATGCTCCGGCATCTATGTTCCCTGCTTGAGCGCTACCTGTCGGCCGGCTCGGGACTTCAATTTGTGCTCCTCGAGCCAGCTGCAAGTTCGCTAACCGAGCCTGCATCTTTTCGCGATCAGGCCAAGCTCCCGGCTTACTTCCTGTCGGCAAGAAATCTTTACTCGCCTCAGAACTGTTTTCTGGGTGCCTCAAAGATTCTTTTTCCCCAGGTAGCGGAGAGGTCGCTACGAAGTGGGGTAGCTCAGTTTGTGCCGCCAAAACTTTCTCGCGTTCCGGATGATCTAGTTCGGCCACGATTTTGCCGTCCAAGAGGAAAAGTACCCGGTCAGCATAGGCCGCAGCTGCTGCCTCGTGAGTAACCATAACTACTGACTGCCCAAAATCATTTACCGCTTTACGCAGGTAACGCAGTACTTGCTTGGAGGATTCAGAATCTAAATTTCCAGTGGGTTCGTCGGCAAATAGCACCACCGCATCTTGCATTAAGGCTCGAGCACAAGCTACTCGCTGTTGCTGTCCCCCCGAGAGTTCACTAGGGCGATGTTTTAGCCGATCTTCCAATCCCAATGCCGCAACCACCTGTTCAAAGCGATCTTGGGGAACTTTGCGGCGAGCAATCTCGAAAGGCAAAAGAATATTTTCTTTCGCACTAAGCGTGGGGATCAGGTTAAACGCCTGGAAAATAAAACCGATATGGTCCCGGCGCAAACGGGTGAGGCGGCGCTGATTCATCCCTACGATTTCGGTATCGTCAATCTTGATGGAACCAGAGGTAGCGGATTCAAACCCGGCTAGGCAGTGCATAAATGTAGATTTTCCTGACCCAGAGGGTCCCATGATGGCAGTGAATCTTCCCCGGGCGATCCCTATCGAAATATGATCTAGGGCGCGTACGGTTCCCGCGCCGGAAACGTAATCTTTGGTCAAGTTATTGACCACAATCACCGGGTCAGGCACGTCTGAAGGCAGCTTTAGTCCGGCTTTCAGGCGGGTATCTGCGGAGTTCACCATATGGTTTATGTTATCGCATACCGGGAGGGGTTCCGGTAGTATCACTCGCCTCTTTAATGCACATAGACAGATGAATCTTAGTTTTCCTGACTTGTTTATCGGGCAGTAGCCTCGCGAATCCTTGCCCAACTAAGGTAGCAAAAGCTTCGGAAGGGGGACACTATGTCAAGTCAGGTGGCAGTGGCCGTGATGATAAGTGCGCAGATGCGGCGGGCAGCGACGGTAGCAAGTTGCGGTGCTGGAGAAATGGCAGCGATAGATCTGCGCGAGCAGTGGGCATCAAATGCCGCCGATGCAGCCCAAATAACCTTGCAGCATTACCAGCAAGAAATGAATGCGCTGGCGGATAGCGCTGTGCAAGCCGGCAGGTTGGCAAAGGAATCGATACCCGCACTGCTGGCGTTGCAGCAGGTAGGTACCCGATGAATGGGACTAATGGTCTCCAGAAGCACTATTACCGGAAAAATGCAGGCAGGTATGAAGATTTTCCCCTCCGCCGGGGATTTTAAGGGGTGAATATGTCAAGTGATGATCATGCTCTTCCGATTAGCGTAGTCGGCGGTCATCAGCTGGGTATCAATACTGCCGTTATTCGCAGCAAAGCTCAAAGTTTAAGCGGTGCGATAGAAAGCGCCGGGACGGTCAGGCGGCTTGCCGAACAGGCGTTAAGTGCAGCTGCGAGCTTGCCACGTATCCCGGAAACGGCAAAACTGCTTGCAGCTTTGCAGATGCTGGTGGAATCAGCGATAAATTTTTCTCTCCACATCTACTTACTGCAAAGCAATTTGCTGCAGGTGGCAGCGAAGTATGAAAACAGCGAAGCGCGGTCCCGGCAAATAGTATCTTCGTTGGATATGCTTCCGGGTTTTCTGCTCTGCGGTAATCTTCCCGGATTCTTTCTCTGGAAAAAATATAATGACACTCTGGGAGATTCCCCCTGGTGGGTGGAACAAAATTCTCAGAGCAGTGCCTACTTTTTATTGCAAGCCTGGCGAAATCACGGCACACATGTCTCCGGGTTACTAGTGCAGTTCTTGTCCTCCCAGGTCACACAGGAGATCGCGGCTGCCCAAGGACCAATTTTGCTGTCGGTGGCACCAAAATTTGGAAGTAGCTCCCAAAAAGTTTCCGCTCCCTTAAATATTTCTGGGTTGGTAGGTGAGTTTAATCGGGCGAAAGCCTATCCTGACCACGGCGAATTGCGGGTAGTTAAGTACCGTACCGGCAACCAGGTTGCCTGGCGAGTTGATATCCGCGGCACTCAGGTGTGGAGCGTAACCGGGACGAACCCTCAAGATATGCGGACTAACTTGCAAACAAACGCTTCGGGTTTGGCGGGAAATTCGGATATGACGATAGCGGTTACCCGCGCCTTAGATCAGGCAGGCTATCGCCGAGGGCAGCCGGTAGAACTGATTGGCCATTCTCAAGGGGGAGCGGTCGCTGCCCAGCTTGGTTCAAATCCTGAATTGGCTAAAAAATACAATGTGAAAAGCGTGGTAACTATGGGGTCTAATATTGGGAGGTTTCGCCCGGCACCGGGAGTCCATATGGTATCTCTAGAAAACACTGCTGATATTGTGCCCCGGCTGGATGGGCAACGAAATCTCAATGTTCCCAACCTAACCACAGTCCAGACCTACAAGAATTTCCACGGTGCGGGAGCCAATCATGCTAAAGAACTATATGGTCAGCTGGCGAAAACTTGGGAGCAGTCGGGGGATGGAGATTATGCTCGTTTTATCGAGACTCGCAACCACAACTTGGGAATAAATAAGGCTACGAAAGCCACAGCGCAGTCTTTTGTGGTGCACCGTTTCGAAGCTCCGCGTCCTAGAAATCCCCGACCTATAAAAAGGCTATGGGCGTCCTTTTAACGCCATCAGACCAGCAAAGTTATTATCACCAGCATCGCCACCGCAATCTCGCAGAATCCTACTCGCGAAACCGTAACTAGCTGCGGAGAGCGCTGCTGGAGTAGGGGTACTGCCAATGAGCGCGCAAATAGCAGCACCCAAACTAGCAGGTGCCACCAGGTTACCCAGCCCAAAATAAAGAACCCCACGACGACTGCGGTTAAGACGGCGTGGCAGGCGACCGAAAACGCCAAGAATGACTGGGAACCACGCTTACGTATTAGGGAACGTACATAGGGAACAGTTGACCAATAATAGGAGGTGACTATCCAGGCCACTACCAGCATCCAGCCCCAACCCTGCAAATTCCCGGTGGGAGACACTACCCAGTTAACGTTACTGGTAGCGGTATGTTCCAACCAGGGTATAGCAGCGAAAGAGCGAGAGAACTGCGTGCCGATGTCGTAGGAAACTAGGCTCATTACTCCGGTCGCCAAAATGGTACTGGTACGGGCCAATAAGGAACGCTCTCGATGCAGCACTGATTCGACAACCGCGATTGCTATCAGCGGGAAAAATACTAGCGTCCACTCCAGTAGCGGGGGAGCCACCAGCAGGCTAATAACCCCTAGAACTAGCGTGATAGCGCCGTAAACTTGTACCGGCTTAAAGTAACGGTCTTTACGGCGGGAGCGCAGCCAGATTCCCCCCACATTAAATGCGAAATATCCGCAAATCCACAGCGCAAAAACCAACCAGTGAACTGGGCGCAGCGAAGACTCAATCACCCCAATCCAGTAGGGCAGCAGTGCCATCGCGTAGGCGCCTTCTTGAGTCGGAACCCAACCTTTGCGCGCCCACTTGCTCCAGCGGTTATTTCGCTTTGCTTCCTGCGGGACTCTATCGGAGTGGGTCCGGTTGCGCCGAGGACTCTTTGTCTGCGAAAAATCGGCTTTCCTGATCCTCCGGAAGCGAGAAGTGTGCGCTTTTACCCCCGGTAGATGCAGATTTTCTAAGGAAGTAGCGAGTGGGCCCGGCGAGGAATCTTCGGCAGGTGCGGGGAGGTCTTCCTTAGGGATACGCGGGGTGTTTTCGCTGGTTTCTCCCAGCAAAGGGGCGTGTATCTTTTGAATATTGCCGGTGTTGGGAACGGCAGTTACCCCGCCGGTAGCAGTCGTGGAAACTCTGTCCTCGGCACTAAAACCTTGCGGTTTTCGCACTAGGAGGGAACGCCGGGTAGGGATCCCATTCTGGTCACCAGGTGCACTTTCGGTCTGGTTATTTTTATCTGGCGGTGACGCAGAGTCCTTGCCGCGAGAAAGTTGTGAAGACACCGCTGCTTCAGCGGATACCTGGGGAATAGTGCTGCGTACAGGCTGGCCTGGGGAGGGCATCCCCTGGTGTTGGTCTTTGCCTGCCCCCGCTAAATTTTCGGGTTTATTGGCTCCATACGCTCTTTGCACATGGGCCACCGTACTATGAACTAATGAGATTCGGCTTAACGCTGGCTCACGAAGCGGCAACGATTCGGTATCAATTAGATATATAAGCGCCGGCTACCGTACTTAATAACACTTTGGTCACAATTTCAACGCGGGTCCAGAGTGTGTTTTTCTTATTTAAGATACATTTGCGTCAGGGAATCTTTTAGCTGCGGCAATAGCTGCAATTCTTAAAAGTGCTGGTAATCCCGCTGCAAAAGTCCAATGCCTGCTAGCTGGGATGGCAGTCATAGAGTGAAAGCATGACTGAAGTTCGTATTCATGGCAGAGGCGGGCAAGGGGTCGTTACTGCAGCTGACCTGATTGCCTATGCGGCATTTACCGATGGGCATCATGCACAGGCTTTCCCTTCGTTTGGCTCGGAGCGCACCGGTGCCCCGGTGGTTTCTTATTGCCGCATTGAAGATAAAGAGATCCGTACCCGTGAACCCGTACAGGAACCTGACCTGGTAGTGGTGCAGGACGCTACTTTACTGGCGATCATGGACGTATTTTCGGGACTGAAACCAGACGGTTTCGCCCTGGTGAACTCGGCAAAATCAGCCGCTGAACTAGGGATAGAGGAAGTAGTTGCCGCCCACCCGCAAGGGCATGTGGTGATGATTCCGGCTACCGAGATTGCGAAGAAACACCTGGGGCGTCCCCTGCCGAACGCGGTGATGCTGGGGGGAGCGGCCGCCCTCACCGGGCTGGTGCGGCTATCCAGTGTTACCCAGGCGATTCAAAATCGTTTCCACGGCAAAGTGGGAGAAGGTAACGTCGCCGCCGCCGTCGCCGCCTACGAAATGGTCAGCTCGATGAAAGAAGAGGCCAAGTAACGTGCTAAAACAAATCGAAGGTTCGCAAGCTATAGCGCAATCGGTTGCCGCCTGCAGCCCGGAAGTTATCAGCGCCTACCCGATTAGCCCCCAAACCCACATCGTTGAGGCGCTATCTGCGCTGGTAAAAGCGGGCAAAATGGGTAGCGCCGAATATATCAACGTAGAGTCCGAGTTCGCGGCTATGTCGGCCTGCATCGGAGCTTCGGCAGTGGGGGCGCGCACCTATACTGCCACCGCCTCCCAGGGGCTGCTCTATATGGTTGAAGCTATCTATAATGCCGCTGGCCTGGGGTTACCGATTGTGATGACGGTGGCTAACCGGGCGATTGGCGGGCCGATTAACATCTGGAACGACCATTCCGACACCATGAGTCAACGCGAATCCGGATGGCTGCAGCTATTCGCCGAAAACAACCAGGAAGCCTCGGATCTGCACGTGCAGGCCTTTCGGATCGCCGAAGAACTTTCGGTTCCGGTGATGGTGTGTATGGATGGCTTTATTTTGACCCACGCGGTGGAACAGGTAGATGTACCGGAAAAAGAGCAGGTAGAAAAGTTCCTGCCCCCTTATAGTCCTCGCGTCGTCCTCGACCCGGCAGATCCCATTACTATTGGGGCGATGGTGGGGCCGGAAGCCTTTACCGAAGTAAAGTACCTTCAACACGTAAAACAACTGCAAGCTTTAGAGCTCATCCCCAAGGTACAGGCAGAGTTTAAGGAAGTTTTCGGACGCGATTCCGGCGGGCTGGTGCGTCCCTATCGGCTCGAGGACGCCGAAACCGTAATCGTGGCCATGGGCTCGGTGCTGGGAACCATTAAAGATGTAGTCGACCAGCGCCGGGATAAAGGCGAAAAGCTTGGGGTACTGGGGATTTGTTCCTTCCGTCCCTTCCCCTTCGAGCAGGTAGCAAAATATTTGGGGGGTGCCAAGCGCTTTGTGTGCCTAGAGAAAGCTTTCTCCTTAGGCATCGGGGGAATCGTGGCCTCCCATTGCCGCTCTGCTCTTTCGCGCGCCGGTAAGTCAGTTCGTGACTATGAAGTGATTGCCGGTTTGGGCGGGCGCAACATTACCGAGCGTTCTCTAGACCAGATGCTTGATCAGGTAGCCGCCGATCAGCTAGAACACCTAACCTTCTTGGATCTGGATCAGGAACTGGTCGAAGCCGAGCTGGAACGGGAGAAAGCCACCCGACGTTCTGGTCCGATCAGTGAAAACATTCAACGTCACGCCACTCAGCGGGCCAATGCGGCGCGCGGAATTTAGGAGGCAAGACCATGTCATCAACTATGAGTGTTCCGCTTCCGGCACCGCAGTTTCGTGAAAGCGTTGAAACCGCGATTCCGGCACGCGAAAATGTAAAGTTTTACCAGGTAGGCTCCTATGCGGTCGGTAATCGGCTGGCGGAACTGGATTACCGTTCTGTGCAGTCAGATCCCAACCGGATCAACTCCCTAACTTCCGGTCACCGTGCCTGTCAGGGCTGCGGGGAGGCTTTGGGGGCACGCTACGCTCTCGACACTGCGATGGATGCCGCAGATCGAGATCTGGTGGCGGTTAACGCCACTGGCTGCCTAGAGGTTTTTTCTACTCCTTACCCCGAAACTGCCTGGACGATTCCCTGGGTGCACTCCCTCTTTGGGAATGCGCCTGCAGTCGCCTCCGGGGCGGCGGCAGCTTTGCGCGCCAAAGGCAAGAACACCCGGGTAGTTGCCCAGGGTGGAGATGGCGGCACCGTAGATATCGGCATGGGCTGCCTGTCAGGCATGTTCGAACGTAACGATGACGTCCTCTACATTTGCTACGACAATGGCGCCTATATGAATACCGGGGTACAGCGTAGCGGTGCTACTCCGCCCGCGGCACGTACCGCTACCACCCAGCCGGTAGGCGAAAATCCCGGAAATGTGTTTGGCCAGGGTAAAGATGTGCCGCGAATCGCGATGGCGCACGAAGTTCCCTACGTGGCGACCGCGACGGTAGCGGATTTGCGCGACCTGGAATACAAGGTGCGCAAAGCGATGCAGTTCCACGGTTCTCGCTATATTCACGTACTGGTGCCCTGTCCCCTGGGTTGGGGTTCGGCCTCTAATCTGACTATTCGCTTAGCGCGCCTGGCTACCCAATGCGGCCTGTTCCCGGTGTATGAGGCCGAGAACGGGGAAATCACTTCAGTTACCAAATTGCGCCGCCCGGTACCGGTCACCGAATATATGCGTCCGCAGCGCCGCTTCGCCCATGTTTTTAAGAAAGGGCAAGAGGAAGTGCTAGAGCGGATGCAGCAAATCGCGGATCGTAATATCCGCCGCTACGGCTTGATTGATCCGGATCAACTTGACGAGGACGTGCTAGAACGCATTCTGGCGGCAGGTGAAGATCCCGAGGGGCGCTTCACTAAACGCATCATCGAAGAGGCCTCGAAGGCCAAACGCACTCAAAGCGATGCTTTTTCAACAGATGACCACCCGGTTTCCGGGGCAACCTCTGCTTCTGCGATGCGCCATTTCGCCGGAAACACGGCTGCAAAGGGGGAAAACTAAATGAGTGAAACTGCTCTGCCCACACCGGAGGTACGCAGCGAAGATACCGCTCCTTGGGCGGTGACTTTGAACGTGGGTTCTTCGCTGGCAAACGAAACGGGGTCTTGGCGCACCGAACGCCCGGTTTATGTATCCATGCTGCCCCCTTGTAATAAGGCTTGCCCGGCGGGTGAGAACGTCCAGGCTTGGCTTTATCACGCCGAAGAGGGCGACTACGAGGCTGCTTGGCGTGAAATCATGGTAAATAATCCGCTACCTGCCACGATGGGGCGGGTTTGCTACCATCCTTGCCAAACCGCCTGTAACCGCGGGCAAATGGATGAAGCCGTAGGGATTAACGCGATCGAGCGCTTCTTGGGCGACAAAGCCATCGAAGAGGGCTGGAATGTAAGCGTAGATGCGGCTCCTAGCGGTAAACACGTGTTGGTAGTGGGGGCGGGTCCTTCCGGGCTGTCCGCTGCCTATCACCTGCGCCGCCTCGGCCATGAAGTCACCGTAAAAGAGGCCGGTCCGATGGCCGGCGGGATGATGCGCTTTGGAATTCCGAAATACCGCCTGCCGCGCGAGGTACTCGATGCCGAAATTAAACGGATTGAGGATCTGGGGGTACGTTTCGAATTCAATGCCAAAGTCGAAAATGTTGACGATGTAGCAGATGACTTTGATGCCGTGTTTTTGGCGGTGGGTGCCCATATTGGTCGTCACGCCGATATTCCTGCTGGTGGCTCTGCGAAAGTTATGGACGCGGTTCAGCTACTTGCCGATATGGAGGGCGAGGACAAGCCGATGCTGGGGCGGCGGGTTGTTATCTATGGCGGGGGTAATACCGCGATTGACGCTGCTCGGACTGCCAAACGCCTGGGCGCAGAAGAAGCGGTGATTGTTTATCGCCGTAACCGTGACCGGATGCCCGCCCACGATTCTGAGGTTACAGAGGCCGAGGAAGAGGGGATCATGATGCGCTGGCTGTCCACCATTAAACATATTGATGGCGGCAAGCTCACGGTCGAAAAGATGGAACTGGATGAGAACGGTTTCCCCCAGCCGACCGGCGAATATGAAGAACTCGGCGCCGATTCGGTGGTGATGGCTCTCGGCCAAGAATCCGATTTGGGGCTGGTCGAGCGCGCCCGCGATATCGAAATCGAAAAGGGTGTAGTCCAGGTTAACTCGCAAATGATGACGGGGCGTCACGGCGTGTTTGCCGGTGGTGACATGGTGCCTTCCGAACGCACCGTTACGGTAGCGATTGGTCACGGTAAGAAAGCTGCCCGTTATATCGATGCCTTCTTGCACGGCACCGAATACCACAAGCCCCCGGTCACTGGGGACGCCACCTATGACCGCCTTACTAACTGGTATTACGCGGATGCTCCCCACCGGGTACGCGCCAAGATCGAATCTGCCCGCCGGGCTTCTACCTTTGACGAGGTGGTGCAGGGCTTAGACCAAGATTCCGCCCTCTTTGAGGCGCGGCGCTGTATGTCTTGTGGCAACTGTTTCGGCTGCGATAACTGTTTCGGAGTCTGCCCCGATAACGCCATCACCAAGATCAAACCTGGCGAGTACGAGTTCAAGTATGACTACTGTAAGGGTTGTGGGATCTGTGCCGAAGAATGCCCCTGTGGATCCATCATGATGATTCCGGAGGAAAGCTAGGAAGAGTAGGCAGGGCAGAAAGCGCTCTACCGGGCGTTTTCTCCCTGCTACCCGCTGTGCCCGGGTCTGCGCCCTCATATTTGTGCCCCGATGCGTACAGGTTTAAATGTGGGCGTTTTCTTTTCCTGCTCCCAGCCCTTCTTGGGGGGAAAGCAGGAAAGCGTTGCCCTTACCCGGTAATTAGGCGTGCCAGCGAGTAAATCGGGACCGAAATAAACAGAGTGGGCAGCAGGGCTAAGGCTAGTTGCCGCCAGCGATAATTCTTACCTGCCGGCACCATAAACAATACGTTTATGCAGGCGACTAAAAGCCCCGAAAGGAATCCTAGCCCCAGGGTCATAACCCAAATCGCCAAGGCAGGGTTGCGGTAGGCGAAGGGAATCGCCAACGCCAGATCCGAATATTGGTAGAGCACAAAGTAGGTTAGGAGTCCCGCCGCCACAATTCCGGCCACAGAGCAGTACAGCCAACGGATACTGGCGTATTTAGTGGGCAGTGCCAAGGTTAGGCAAGCTAATCCCGTGGCTGGCAGCGCCGCCATCGCCAGCAGATTCATAGTGGGGTAGGCGATGGCCAGTCCCCAGGCAGAACCTGCCGCTATCAGTGCACATCCAGCGATAGTGCTCGCTAGCGACCAGGTAGTTAGCGGGCGATGTTTTCCCCGGGTCATTTCGGCGATAAAAGCCGCCAGCACGCACCAGGAAAGCACCAGGGGAACCCAGGTGAGATTATCGGTTAAAAATGCTGCCAACAGACAGCCGATTCCGGTCAGTGCCACCACCAATCCGGTGCGCGCGGGACTGGGAGCCTGGGAGAGGCTGCCCCAAGTAATGGAGACGGCAATGGTTACGGCGGCGGCGGTAAGTACCGCCAAATAGGAATTCCAATTCAGGAAAAACAGCATCGCTAGGGGAGGAAGTGCGGCTAGCAAGGCCACCCACCAGCTGCGCGCGGCTATGGGGGAAACTGATTTTTTCGCGGCTGAATCCGAAGCACTTGTCAGAGAGCCGGTGGTGTCGCCCGCTGCCGCTTCCGGTTTACCGGAGGGTGCGGGTTGCCTTACCCTGCGGGATGCCCTATGAGATTTAGCTGCCGAATCTTCCATGTTCTCGATATTCTCACGGTTTTGCTCTTCGCCCAATTACGCCAGTTTTCTGGCTTGCTGCTTCCTTACTCTACTAGGCTTATGTCCATGATGGATTTACCTTTGGGCTTGGCGAAAGAATTAATTCCCCTAGCTTGGCTATTAGGCTCCTGGCGGGGTTGGGGAACCGCGTATCTGCCTAAAGATTCGGAAAATGAAAACGGCGAGCGCGAAGAATGCTTTATCTGGCAAGAAACCACTTTCCGCGCTACCGGTACTAACCTGCAGCAAGCAACCCTAACTTGGTTGGCTGAACCAACAGATAAGGCCCCCGATATGCAGGCGGATGCGGCTACCGGGCTTTCGCAGCTGCGGCGGGGCGCTTTGCTGTGGCGGGAGGACACGTCCTGGCGGGTGACTGCTTCGGCGGTAGCTGACAGTGAGCAAGAGGCGAGGTCGCGTTGCCGTTTGACTTCTTCCGGCGGCCCCTACACCGAAGAGGTTTCTTGGGAGGCAGTCTCGATGGGGCCGCGAGTTATGATTTCTTCGCGGCGCGCCCCCGCCCCCTTCGAGCAACTTTCACGAATGATGGGGCTGGTTTCCTCGGAATTATTTTGGGCGCAAGACTCAGTGTTGCCGGGTAAAGACTCCCAGTCGGATTTTTCGGCGCGCCTGCTGCGCCTGCCCGTAGGCGAGGAGACCTTAACTGCTCCCGGGGTAACTTCTTTGCCATCCGGAGAGGATCCTCGCGGGGATCTAGATAAAGAGGAAGCCGCTGCGGCGAAAGCGGAAAAAGATAACGGTCAGGCAGCCGGAGGGGAGCGCGAGGAAACTCCTGACAATAATGGGGAAGCAGGAGCCTAAAACGTGACTTTTGTAGACAATCAGGTGGCGTTGCGCTGCGGATTCGCTATCGCTGAGACCGGCCTGGAAGTGGTAACGGTTGGAGGCCCGGACGCTCCCTCCTGGCTAACTACCCTATCCTCGCAGGTAGTAGCGGATATGGGCGCGGGGGAGAGCCGGGAAATGCTGTTCTTGGATGCTAACGGGCGCATCTCGCACGCCGCCGGAATCGTGTGGGCTGACGAGGTTGCCTGGCTGTTTACCACGAATGCGCAGGCCCTGGCACAGTTTTTAGAATCCATGAAGTTCCTGTCCCGGGTGGAAGTTACCATTCGCGCCGACCTTAGGGTCTGGGGATTTTTCGCCCCCAGCGCTGCCGAGGAAGTGCTCGCTAGTTTCGGCCCCATCTGGGCTGACCCTTGGCCAGGGATAACTTCGGGTGGCACTGCCTATTCCCCGCGCTCTGCGGTGCATCCGGGGGAGGATTACCCGGCGCGCCTGGGGGTTATTCCCGGTGCGAAGACTGCGAAGGTGCACGCCGCACTGCTTAAACGCTGGAAAGAAGTTTCTTGGCCGCTGGAAACGGAGGATGGTTACAGCCTGGCCGGTCCGGCGATTGCTACGGAGTCGGATTGGCGAGCGCTGCGGATTGCAGCTTGGCGCCCCTACGCTAGCGATATTGACCCGCGCACCCTGCCTCATGAACTGGATTGGCTGCGCACCGCCGTGCATCTCAATAAGGGATGTTATTGCGGACAAGAAACGGTGGCCCGGATAGTTAACCTGGGGCATCCCCCGCGCCGGGCAGTCTTCTTGCACCTAGACGGTACCTCCTCTCTGCTCCCTCCTGCGGATGCGGAGCTTTATGCCGGCAGTCGCAAAGTGGGTACGGTGCGGGCAAGCGCCAATCACTTCGAAGACGGGCCGATTGCTTTGGGTCTAATTAAACGGACGGCACCCCCGGGGGAACTTACTGTCCGTTGGCAAGAGGGCGAAGAAGAATATTCGGTGGCAGCTGCGGTTACCGCGATCGTAGATCCTTCTGGGGTCTCCTGGCAGGGACAGTCGCGCATTGATCGGAAAGCCTTTTCGGGCGCCCCGCCGCGCTCGGGTTCGGGATCGTTAAATATTGCAGGCTAGGAGGATCCGATGCGTACCTTAATTCAGAGGGCACTTTCCGCTGAAGTCACGGTGGAGGGTAAAACCGTCGGCAAACTGTCCCGCCCGGGTTTGGTGGCCTTCGTGGGGATCACGCCGGGTGACGGGCAGGAGCAGATTGATTGGACGGTGCGGCGCCTGCTGAACCAACAAATTTTCGAGGACGGGTCTTCGGCTCTGGAATCGGGTGCGCCTTTGCTGGTAGTTTCGCAGTTCACCCTATATGGCTCGGTGCGCAAGGGACGTCGCCCGTCCTGGACCTATGCAGCTAAGGGTGAGGTAGCGCGACCGATATTTGAAAAACTGGTGGCGGATTTGCGTGCGGCGGGCGCGGAAGTTGAGACCGGAGTATTTGGCGCCATGATGCAGGTTTCTTTGGTTAATGACGGACCGTTTACTTTGTGGCTGGCGAAAGAACCGGAGGGTTTTGCTGGTTAAAGGGCTTACTTTGGGTGTGCTTAGTGACCCGAAATATTATTTGTGCTGGTAGCAACAATAGTTCTAATGTTTAGTGATAGCGGTATTGGATGTTTCCTCGCGACACTCATGAAACTATAATATTTTTCGACTTACTTCCCTAGGCCTTTTGTCCTGTGAATCTATACACTTTTTTTGCTGCAATAACGCCGGTTGGGGGAACTAACTTGGCTGATAACGGGGGATACGTAGGCCCGATTGCCTAAAAAAGTTTGAGAAAATCTTAAGAATCTGTTGTGCAGTACTATGAAAATCTTGTAAGATGGTAACTGCATTAAAATATATTAACTGCACAAAGACAAGTTAATAGTGTTCCTGTCGGCATTGACAACAGGCCAGGTCCCTCCAGGCGGGGCGTTTGGGCGTGACATAACCCAGACGAACGCCTCGTCAGGATCTGTTGGTGGAAATGCCGATCCCTCCTTCTAGTAGACACAGGATGAATAATGATTAACAGTCAAACTGCGAAGTTATTGCGGCGTTGGATCGTCGCTGGATTAGCTGCCGCATTAGCACTAGCCTGGACTATCACTACTTTGGTAGCCCCTTCCCAGGCCTCCACCGATGAGAACCTCACCGTAGGTACGGTAACAGGTGAGCCCACCTCCCTGAAGCTGAACTATTCAGAGGTTGATAACGCGGGGCGTTTCCCACATGCACCTCTAGATAATTCAGGGATGGCCCTGTGGGACCAGTGGAGAAACAATGATAGGCAGGTGTATAACGAATTCTTGCAGCGCTTGTACGCGAGGAACGGCGGAACTTACGATCAAGTCCCGGTTAGTCAGCGCTATTACACTGCTGAAGAGCCATTCTGGCAGAATGGACGGTGGTACATGAAGTGGGCTGAACCTCAAGCCTATTTCATGCCGTATGCGGGTCCCAATAAAGATCAGAAGATAACCGAGAGCGCCTGTATTGATCCTCACGTGGGGCAGGATGCGGAATACCTTACTTATAAGAAGAACCTGAGGGATAGGGATACCCAGGCGAAGATTGCTATTGACCCCGCACAGGCAGTTGATGGTAGCACTCAAACTGGTAAAAACTACTCACGTACTAAACAGGGCATGTTTAAGGCGCTTGCCTATGTCAATAATGGCGGTGACCCGCGCCTGAATGACTTCGTTAATTATGATGAAGCTACTTTGAAGCAGAAGATTGCGGAATATCCTGCCATCGGAGACTTCTATAACGCCAACGTTGAGCTGATCAACGCGCAGCGTGATGCCGTAAGTAAAATTAAGTCTCTGAAGCCTAACCAGAAATATCAAGTATTGCAGGGAATAGCCTGGGCAATTAATCGTGGAGACACCAAGTGGTTGCAGATTGGTGGACCTGGTTGTACTCCTTACGATTCCGGGGGCACAATCGAGTGTAAGAATCCAAATAAAGAACTTACTCAGTTGGCGAAAGACGTCTACGCTGACCTCGAAGTCATGGCTAATGCTGACCTGAAGATGTACGAGGCATATGCCAAGTACAAGGATCAGTTTAAGAATAAGAAAGACGAGTACGAGAAAGCTCTTAAGAAGTGGCAAGAGGAAACTAAGCGTCAGGTAGAGGCCAATGAGAAGCTTTACCAGACCAACAAGGAACTGTTGTCCTCTATCAAGATCTACGTTGATAAAAGCGATGACGGCAAAAAGCTAGCTATCAAGCTGCACGGTTCCTCCGAAGCTTTGGCGTTACTACAACAAAGTAAAACTACCATTAAGGTTAACCTCACCGTGAACGGTGAGACCGTTCCGGTAAATAACGTATCGGTAGCAGCTGCTGCCTCGCCAGACGGTATTCCGGTTCCGATTGAGTCCACTGGCTTGGGTTGCGACCAAACCTTGTCCGGCACCGTGGAGGCCTCCTTCAGCGGGGAAATCGAAATTTCCGGTACCTACATCTTTGGGGACAAAGGAACCCTGCAGCGCCAGGTAGTGCTGCAGAAGTACAAGGTAGCGGTAAACGGAAACACTAGTCACGATTTCAAGTTCAAAGGCGACTGCCCGGTGGTCCCGGAGGAACCTAAGCCCAGCATCAAAACCACTCTGACGGGCGAAAATGGAGCCAAGAAGATCGATACTGCTGGTAAGGAAGGAACCGACTCCGTTACCTTGGTTGACAAGGTGGCGTTCAAGAACCTTAAGGGCGGACAAAACTACGTCATTAAAGGTGAATTGGTAGACGGTAATGGCAACTCCGTTAACGTGACCGGTACTAGCAAAGCCTTCGATCCGAAAGCCTCGGGTGCTACCGACAACGGCAGCGGCTACTATTCCGGAACCATAGATATGACCTTCCAGGTGCCGGTGCAGACGATTCGTGACAACGATAAACTCGTAGCATTTGAAACCCTCTTCCAGGGCGACAAGCCGGAAACTGGAACCAAAATCACCGAGCACAAAAACAAAGATGACGCCAGCCAGACGGTAACTGAGAAACCGCGGATCGGCACCACCGCTAAGGTGGATGGTGACTCCGAGAACGACGGCAAGGTAGCCCGTCCCGCCGAAGGTGCCGCTGTTAAGATCGTCGACACCGTAGTGTGGAACAAGCTGGAGCCCGGAACCTACACCCTCAGCGGAAAGCTGATGAAGAAGAGCGGCGACCAGGTAACTGAGGTTCCTGGAACCGCGACTCAAAAGACCTTCAGCGTTTCTGGTGGTAAGACCGGCACGGTGACGATGGATCTAACCTTGCCTGCAAACCAGGTAGAGGCCGGTGCCTCCTACGTGGTCTACGAGAAGGTATTCCAGGGTGCAAACAACACCTCCGGTACCCCGGTGGCCATCCACGAGAACCCGAATGATAAGGGACAGACCGTAACCGTCAACCCCAAGCAGCATAAGCTGCCCACTATTAAGACGGTGGCCTGGGTGCGCGATGACGGCAGCAACCTGATTAGCACGGTGGAAGCCAATGGCAAGCCCTTCAATGTCAAAGACAAGATTATTTACAATGATCTGAAGCCGGGCACCTACACTGCCTTTGCCTCCCTGGTAGATGCCAGCAACCCGAAGAACGTGATTGCCAGCGGTAGCCAGGTATTTACCAATGGCACCGAAAATGGTGATACCAGGGTAGAGCTGGCGGTTGATGGTTCGAAGGTAAAAGCTGACGGGAAATACGTAGTTTACGAACGTATCTACCAAGGCAAGCAGACCACTGAGCCGAGCGGCGAGCCCTACGCGAAACACGAAAACATTAACGATGGATCGCAGACAATTACGGTAACGCCCAAGAACCCGGTGCCTGCTGAGTTCAAGATCGTGAAGAAGACCGTAGGCGATAACGCCAACACGGATCGGGTATTCCGTTTCAATGTTGCCTGCGATGGTTACAAGACCACAGCCAAAGTGGTAGTGGGTAAAGGTGAAACTCAGGGTGAAACCACGATCTCTAACCCCGCACTAACCAGCGGTCAGAGCTGCCAGGTAAGCGAGCAAGAGGTAAGCGACAACCTTAATACGGTGAAAGTTAAGTTCTCCGGTACCGAGACGAACAGCGACGGCACGGTTGCACAGTTCAAACTCACTGAGGACAACGCCAAGACCGTAGAGGTGATTGCGACTAACACCTTCACCCCGAAAGAAGCTAAGTTCACTGTTCGTAAGAACGTAGAAGCACGGGGAGTGACCCACGCCAGCGTGCCGAACTCCTTCGACTTCTCCTATAAGTGTGACGGTGATAGCACCTGGCAGGCTCTTCCCACCCTCGCGGCGGGGCAGACCTCTCAGGCCATTTCGGTGAAGCCCGGCATTCAGTGCCAGGTGAAAGAAAATAGCGCCACCCCGCAGAACCTCAATCGCACCCTGGAATGGACTGGTGCGCAGAGCCAAGCGGGCGGGATTGCTACCTTCCGCACCGATGCCAATAACACCGTGGCACTGGTAGCCACCAACACCTACACCGAGAAGACCGGGAAACTGGAAATCTCCAAGCAGGTAGTGGATCAGACCGCGGGCGCAGGCACCGTACCGGGTACCTTCCAAATGAAGTACCTGTGTGCTACCGGACAAAGCGCCGATAGTGTTACCGTGCCGCTGACCTCGGTAAGCGTAAACAAGAACTCTACGGTCACCGTTACCGGTATTCCCGTGGGTTCCTGGTGTGCAGTATTCGAAGATCCCACTGGGATCAACGTAGCGAACACTAAGCTCACGACCAGCTTCAATGGTAAAGCCCCGCAGATGGTAACCATTGGGGGACAGACCCTGCATAACGCAGCACTCTCCGACCCGATCCAGGCTGGAAATGACCAAAAGGCGACCATCAAGGTCGAAAACAAGTACGTCAATGAAAAAGTCGGCGGATTTGAAGTTGAAAAACTAGTCTCCGGAGTAGTTTCTCCCGAAACCGTATTCAAAGACGTAGCCTTCGACTTTGGTTACTCCTGCACCATTCCGGGCAACACTACCCCGGTAAAGGGCAACTTCAAGCTGGAACACGGCCAGAAGTTCTCCAGCGCTGATCGCAGCAACCCGCAGCTTAATAACCTGCCGGTAGGTACGGTATGTAAGATTTGGGAGGACACCCCCAAGTCGACTGCGAACGCCGATTATTACCGCTCTAGCCTGCAGGTAAGTGGTACCAATGGCGCCGAAGCGACCGGAACTGACGGCAAGCTGGAAGTAACCCTTAAGCTGACCGCTCCGGCAGCGAAAGCCCAGATTCTGGCAACTAACGAGTACACCCAGAAGCTAGGTGGCTTCACCTTGAAGAAGGAAGTCCAAGGCAGCGCCGACCAAGCGCTAGATGTAAAGGACTACAAGTTCAAGCTCACCTATAAGGATGGCACCACCACCCACGAGAAAGAGAAAACCATTTCTGCTGGTGGATCTTACTCCTTCTGGGGATTGCCGGTTGGTAGCCAAGTTCAGGTTGAAGAACTCGGCGCTATTGATAGCAAGGGTAACTTCATTCCTGTCAACGAACTGTCCACCGCCAAGGTGAAGCACTCCATTAGCTGGAACGGCAGCCAGGATGATTCCTCTACCGCGTCCGCTAACACCTTCACCATCACCAAGCCGATGACTGAGGCACAGTGGAAGGACAACGGCAAACAGGCGAACGTGGTAGTTAAAGCCACCAACACCTACAAGCCGATCGAACAAAAGGGTACCTTCTCCGTACAGAAGACCTCGGTGAAAGTAGCAGGCGAGAGCGCCTATAAAGTCAAGGAGCTTCCCACCAGCTACAACTTCACCTACAACTGCACCGATGGCACCCACGGCAACATTAATGATGTAAAGCCGGGCGGAGAGCCGGTAGTGGCGCCCGCACAGTTCCGTGCCGGCACTGTCTGCACCGTAACTGAGCAGCAAATACTACCTAAAGGCACCAACGGGCAGACCGTCAGCTGGACGGTTGACGGTAAGGGCGCAGGAGTCGGCCCTGCTTCCGGGCAAAGCGCGATTATCACCATCGGTGATGACGCTAAGACTCCGGTAGCGGTGCAAGCCGCCAACGAATACCAGACCCCCGATAAGCCGGGGATTGCCACCGAGCTGAAAGGCGAAGGGCGCAACGGTAACATCGACCTGGTCGAGGATGCGGATCACACCTACACCCTGACCGACAAGATCAGCTACTGGAACCTGCAGGTCGGTAAGACCTACAAGTTCTCCGGCGAACTGGTAGTACCGAACGCAGACAAGTCCGCTGCCACCGGCACCGGGATCAAAGCTGAAAAGGAAGTAACCATTACTTCCCCAAGCGGTGTGGTAGAACTACCGTTCAAGCTGACCCAGGCTGACGTTGCCAAGTACTCGACGCTAGTAGCGTTCGAACAGCTGGATCTGAAGGTAAACGGCGGATTCGAACCGGTCACCGACCACAAGAATCCGAAGGACGACAACCAGACCAAGCATGTCAATCCCTGGATCGCCACCGTGCTGACCGATGGGGCCGGAAACAAGAACATCGACACTACCGGCAAAGCCGATACCGATGTCGTCAACCTGGTTGACACCGTGAAATACCGGAACCTGGAAGCGGGTAAGACCTATCACCTAACCGGGAAACTGGTAGATGGTAGTGCTAACCCGATCGGGGCAAACGCCACCTCGGATGCCTTCACCGTTCCCGGTGAAGCTGGAACCTTGCAGTCTGGCGAAGTCAAGATGACCTTCAAAGTCACCGTGGCACAAATCCGCCAAAACGCGAAACTGGTGGCGTTCGAATACCTCCACCCCGGAGAGCCGAACAACCCCGGTGACGAAACTGTGGTCACCAAGCACGAAAACCCGAACGATGAAAATCAGACGGTAAACGAAGGGCCGCGCGCGGCAACTACCGCTACCAACTCTGCTGGTACCAAGGTATTTGACGCCAAGACCCCGGCTAAGGTGCTCGACCGCGTACAGTGGGCGAAACTGCCCGCCGGCAACTATGTGCTGGTTGGCACCCTGATGGATAAGGCAACCAAGCAGCCGGTACCGAACGTTAAGGCGCAGGTCGTCAAGTTCTCGGTCGCCAGCGGAGAGCTCAAGGGCACTCAAGAAATGACCTTCGAGGTGCCCGCGGATCAGGTGAAAGCCAAGTCGCAGTTCGTAGCGTTCGAGAAGATTTATCGCCAGGGCGATGTCGATCAAAATGGCAACGTTATTGGCGGCAAGACTCCGGTCGTTGAACACTCGGATATTAATGACAAAGCACAAACCGTAACTATTGGTGAAGAACCGCAAAGCCCGGTAACTCCCAAACTCACCTTGGAAAAGGTAGTTAAGAGCGAAGGACTAGAGGTCCCCTCCACCAAGCAGTTCGCCTTCACCTTGAAGTGCTCCAGCCCGATTGATGGCAAGTCGCAAGAGAAGACCTACCAGGTAACTGCCGGGTCGCCGATTGACCTGCCCTATGTCAAGGGCGCTAACTGCACCTTGACCGAGGATCGCGCAGCAGCCAAGGTAGCGGGGATTGCCCCCTCCAAGGTGGAATTCAGCGCGAACTCCAACAAGATCGGTCTGATCACTTCTGATAACTCGGCCTCCTTCAAGATGCCGGCGGAAGAGCTCACCGAAGTACACGTAGCCTTTACCGCGACCAATACCTACCCGGCGCCGAAGAAGCCGACTGTGGCGACCTCGGCAAAGGATGCCGACGGCACCAAGGGTATGTACGGTCAAACCAAGCAGGCAAACCAGGTTTACGCTGGTACCTCCGCCAAGATTGTGGACGAGGTATCTTGGGCGAACCTGCTGCCCGGTGACTATGTACTAATCGGCAAGCTGATGGACAAGAAGACCGGCGAAGCGGTCACTTCCTACACCTCCGCCCCCGCACCGTTCACGGTGAAAGAGGGCGAAAAGAACGGGAAGTTGGATAACACCTTCACCGTCAGCGGTGACTCGCTGAAGGCTGGTAGCCGCTACGTGGTTTACGAATACATTTACCGCGCAGGTGATGTAAACGGCGTAACCCCGAACAATGGCGCCAAGCCGGTTGTGGAACACGCAGTAATCACGGACGCAGACCAGACGGTAGAGGCGATCACGCCTCCGACCCCGCCGGCTGCGAAGGTCAAGATTAAGAAGCAGGTTGTGGCTACCGGCATGGATGTGCCTGCCAACCGCGCCTACTACTTCACCGTGAGCTGCCTGGATAAGGACGGCAACGCCGCAACTACCAGTACCTTAGCGGTACGTTCCGGCGAGGAAACCGAAGTTACCGGTTTGCGGACTGGCTACCTATGCTCGATTAACGAGGATTTGCGTAACGCCATCGAAAATGAGGTAACCCCGGCAATCGCGCTGACCAGTGGAACCAACGGTTTCACTGTGCAGCAAGACTCCACTGCGGGTGCTGCTCACTTCACCGTGCCTGCGGCCACCGAACAGGTGCCCGAAGTGCTGGTGAACGTAACCAACACCTACAACAAGATGGGTAAGCCGGAACTGCAGACCAACGCGGTAACCGATAACGGTACCTCCAGCGTGCAGGCAGGAACTGCCACCAAGGTAACCGACAAGGTCACCTGGAAGAACCTGCCGGTAGGCAAGTACCTGCTAACCGGTACCCTCATGCACATTACGGATAACAACGCTGTTCCGGCAGCGGGAGTTACCAACGAACCCGTGGTACTGGAAATCACTAAGGATAACTCCTTAGCGGGCAGCACCACCATGAAGTTCAATGTGCCTGCCGGGGCAATCGCTCAGGCCGGAAAGTACGTAGTGTACGAATACCTCTACAACTACGAAGACACTGACGGCACCAAGCCCAAGCCGAACACCTCGACTGTGGTTTCCCACAATGACCCCAGCGATGATGCGCAGACCGTGACCGTTACTGAGGCGCCCTCGGTAAGCACCACTGCCACCACCGATGGAGAAAATGAAAAGGAAATCCAGAAGGGTAAGGCTGCGGTAGTAACCGATACCGTCAACTGGAAGAACCTGCCCGCCGGTAACTACCAGGCGCTCAGTGAGCTGGTTGACGGCAAGGGTAACCCGGTTGCCGGGGCCACCACTAAGGCGGTTCCTTTCACCGTGAATAACGGCGAAGAAGCAGGCAGCGTTAAAACTAAGATCCAACTACCGGCTACGGCGACTGCGACTGCGGGAGCGAAGTTCGTAGTATTCGAGCGGATCTACCAGGCTGCAGATGTCGATGCCCAGAGTGGGCGCCCGGCTCAAAATGCGAAACCGGTAGTTTCCGAACTGGATCTGAACGCCATTAACCAGACCGTGCGGGTAGTTGAAACTCCGAAAGGACCGCCGACCATTACCTTCCGCAAGGTAACCGAGAAGGCGCTAGACGGACAGCTTCCGGATAAGGATCGTAAGTTCAAGTTCACCATTAGCTGTGACAAGAACTTCGGAGGAGCATTTGAGTTTGAAATGCCCGCCGGAGTGTCCGCTGGGCTACCTGCTGAAAAGCAGCTACAGGCGGGAACGGTATGTACCTTGACTGAGATGCTCACCGATGAGGCGAATCCGGATGGAATCATGCCTGATGCGATTAGCTTCAGCTCTTCGAATCCGACAGAGATGGCAGTATCGAAGATTAACAACCAAACCGCTCAGTTCACGGTGCCCGATGTAGATACTCAGGTGGCTCCGGAAATCGAAGTCACCATCAGGAACATCTACAGCAAGGACTTCCCAGAATTAGGCACAGTCGCTCGCGACAACGCTGACCAAGACAAGGTAGTAAACGTTAAGAAGGGCGAACCCGCCCAAGTTCAAGACGTTGCCACCTGGAAGAACCTCGCTCCTGGCAAGTACACCATGATTGGAACTTTGATGGACAAACTGACTGGCAAGCCAGTGGTAGGGGCCAATACCCCGGCCGTTGACTTCGAAGTCAAGAAGGGTGAGAAGTCTGGAGACATCCATGCACTATTCACTGTGCCGGCAGAGAATATCTCTACCAACTCCAGTTGGGTAGTCTTTGAAAAGGTCTATAAGGCTTCCGATGTCAAGGATGGCAAGGTTGTGGGTAAAGCTACTCCGGTAGTGGATCACGCCAACTTCGAGGACGCCGACCAGACGGTTCAGGTGGTAACCCCGCCAGCTTCACCGGAACAAAAGACTCCGGAGATTGCTACGGTTGCTAAGAATGGCACTACCTACAACGATGGAACTCAGGATTCTAACCTTGGTAAATCGGTATTGACTCCTGGTCAAGACGCGGTGATCGTGGATACGGTTAAGTGGAAGAACCTCGAGCCCGGTGAATACACCATTACCGGAAGCCTGATGGATAAATCCACCAATGCTCCGCTAACCTACCTGGACAAGAATGGAAACCAGAAAGATGGAGCGAAAGCGGAGCGTGGCTCCTTCCACGTCGAGAAAGGGCAAACCAGCGGAGAGGCGAAAGTCTACTTCACGGTTAAAGGCGAAGCCATCCAGGCCAACCGTCAGTACGTAGTATTCGAGGATCTCTACAAGACCGCGGATATCGTAGACGGACAGCCTAGCCCGGGCGCTGAAAAGGTTGCGCAGCACCATGACATTATGGATGCCGCCCAGACCCTGAGCGTCGATAAGCCGAAGCCGGGAACTCCTCCGGAAACTCCGAAGACCCCGAACACTCCGGGAACTACGCCTCCTACTCCGGTAACCCCCTCCGGGTTCCGGGGCGTGGTGAGCACGGTCCTTGCTAAGACTGGCTCCACCACAGGAATCATGGCGATGACCGGTGTGCTAGCTATGGTCGCGGGAATCGGATTAGTACTAATCCGCCGCTACCAGCGCGAAGAACTAGAGGACTAGGAAAGAAACATAACTAAATAACTAGAAGGATCTCGGGGTCGGAAGCAAAGCTTCCGGCCCCGAGGCTATGTAGCCGTGCTCCCTATCGGGTGCTTAAATCGCCGCGGTGCTTGAATAAAAATGCTGGCGAAAAATGGGTCTGGCTCGGTAAATGTGGCGTTCGCGTGGGCAAAAGTTTTTCCTCCCGCCCAAGAATTCGAAAAACGTAGCGACGTTTTCCGAATTCTTATGCCCACCGCGCC
>CAMYFZ010000002.1 GCA_947255165.1 uncultured Varibaculum sp. | reverse complement strand
GACCCAGTGGCGCCTCGGGTGAAGAGTCAGCATCATCGGGGGCAAAAGTGCGCGGCGAGAAGTTATCTACCTCTGGTAAATCCAAAGGCAACATCGATTCGGGGAGGGCGTGCACTACTCCCTCCTCGTCATAAACCACCGGGAACGGTTCCCCCCAGTAGCGTTGCCGGGAGAATAACCAATCGCGCAGGCGGTAAGTAGTGGTAGCTTCCCCTAGTCCCGCAGCTTCGAGCCAGGAAGTTATCTTCTTAATGGCCTCGGCTTTACCTAGACCGTTAAGCGAAATCTGGTCATTAGCCGAGTTCTGGATAACCCCGTCCCCAATCCAAGCGGCATCTTTATCCGCATCCGGCGCGGGAGTAATCGTATAGATAATGTCCAGATCGAATTTCTTGGCGAAATCCCAGTCACGCTGGTCATGGGCGGGAACCGCCATAATCGCGCCGGTACCGTAGCCCATCATCACGTAGTCAGCGGTAAAAATAGGAATCGGGCGATTATTAACCGGGTTAGTAGCAAATAGGCCGGTAAATACGCCGGTTTTTTCCCGGGCATCTTCCCCGCGTTCAAGCTCGCTGCGCGCTGCCGCTTGCTTTTGGTAAGCGCGCACTGCCTGCTGCGGATTTTCATATCCTCCGGTCCAGGCCTGCCGGGTACCGGTCGGCCACTGCGCAGGAATCTGGGCGGCTCCCTGGGGAAGTTCGCTTTGCCCCAGTCCGGAAAGTAATGGATGTTCCGGGGCCACCACCATAAAGGTGGCGCCAAATAGAGTATCGGGGCGGGTAGTGTAAACCCGCAGGCTGTCTCCTTCGGTTTGGAAAGAGACCGTGGCTCCATGGGAGCGTCCAATCCAGTTTTCCTGCATAGTGCGTACTTTTTCCGGCCAATCCAAAGTGGCTAGATCCTGGATTAGGCGGTCACCATAGGCGGTAATCCGCATCATCCATTGACGCAAGTGAGAGCGGAATACGGGGAAGTTTCCGCGTTCGGAACGCCCTTCGGAGGTTACTTCCTCGTCAGCTAGAACCGTCCCCAATCCCGGACACCAGTTAACCGGGGCATAAGACAAATATGCTAAGCGATAATCTTCGAGGATATCCTCACGCTGCTTAGCGTTAAGCTCGCTCCACTTCGCCCCCTCGGGAAGGGCTTTTTCCCCGCTGGCAAACTTTTCGATTAGCTCTTTAATAGGACGAGCCGCTCCCCGCCCTCCATCTGGGCGCTTTGCCTCCGGATCGTACCAAGAGTTGAAAATCTGCAAGAAAATCCACTGTGTCCAGCGGTAATAATCCTGATCAATAGTAGCGAAAGAACGCCGCTGATCATGGGAAAGACCAATGCGCGCCAACTGGCGATGCATAGTGGCGATATTTTCCCGGGTAGTCTTGCGCGGATGCTGCCCGGTAGTTACCGCATACTGTTCCGCGGGCAAACCAAAAGCGTCATACCCCATGGTGTAAAGGACGTTCTTTCCTTGCATCCGTTGAAAACGTCCAGTTACGTCAGTAGATATATAACCGAGGGGGTGTCCCACGTGCAGCCCTTTACCGGATGGGTAAGGGAACATATCCATCACGAAGAATGATTCTTTTTCCGCCAGGGGGCCAGCTAGGGAACCCACCGGGTTATCAGCATTAAAGGTCCCTTGATCTGACCAGTATTTTTGCCATTTTTCCTCGATTTTTCCTGCCATCTGGGCAGTGTATCGATATGCCGGTATATCGCTGGCGCTGTTGCTCATGGACTGTTTTCTCCCTTCGTTACTCCCTCAAAGCCTACCCCATAATGGACTCCGCCTGATTTTTGTGGGGGCGCTATGAAACCCGCGGCAAAAAACTTATTTACCGCTGGTGAGCATATTTACTGCCCCTGCAGTTGTGTCCCTACCCAATTATCGTGGGATGAGCATAATCAGTGACGTTATAGACACTGCCTTCGCGTTGCAATAGCACCGCCAATACCTGTGCTTTCTTTTGATTATCGCGACTGGCACCCCAGATAACTTTGGCTCCCGAATTCAATTGCAGCTCCACGCTTTCTATCCTCATCGCCTGAGCCTGCGTTATTTTCTGTTTAATCTCCGGCGGCAAGGATTCCAGCACGCTGGCTACTGACTGCCAGCAGTCGCGAGTCTGGCTACCCCGACAAGAATTGGCTGCTGTCACCAATTTTGATACTTCGAAGCCCTTGGCGGGAAATACTTGTCCCTCTAGATCGATCAGGGCTCCCTGCGCGGTTTTAGCCACCGGATTTCGCAGCGTTAAATGCACCGCGATTCCCCGGGGAAACTCCCGTTTAACCTGTATCTGTTTAATCCACGGATTTTCTTTTTTTAGCGTGGAGGAAACCCGACTGGTGGGCACCCGCAGCAAGGGTTTACCCGCATAGGCCGAGAGTTCATCTTTTATCTGCTTCGCGGGAACTTGCGCACTGGCACCCACTACTCGCGTTTTTCCCGGATCGTAGGAAAACACTGGAGAAAACCAAAACAGATATCCCAAAGCCGCCACGACTATTACGATTAGCGCTCCGATACCGCCGCGTCGCAGTTTCTTACGCCGATTGATCTGCGCGACTTCTTCGCGTCGCTGCGCCAGCCCGCTAGAGACCACTGCCCGATCTTTGGAAGCTAAAGTTACCTGCCGGGACCGCGGCCGGGACACCGCTGTTTCACTGCTACCGTTTCCCTGCCGACGACCGCTACGCACCCGAGTATTTTTTGATACTTCGGTGGCTTTGGACCGCCGCGAAAAAGAAGATTTGCGAGAAGTCACTGCCCAAACCTCTGGGCTAAAACGTTAAGAATAAGCAGGCCGGCCACTGTCACATCTCCAGCTCCTACAGTCAGGATCAGATCTCCTGGCCTAGCCGCATTAGCGAGGGCGCGGGCCGCCTCATCGCGCTCTCCAATATAGGAGCCACGCTGCATTTTTTCGGTAATTAGCTGAGAGGTTACCCCGGCAATCGGGTCCTCGCGTGCCCGGTAAATGTCACAAACTATCACCTGATCTGCCAGGTCGAGAGCCCGGGCAAAACGGGGGGCAAAATTACGGGTACGCGAATATAAATGCGGCTGAAATAAGACTAGAACCCTTCCTCCGGCGGCAGCTTCGCGTGCCTGGTGCATCAGCGCTTCCACCTCGGTGGGGTGATGGGCATAGTCATCAATTACCCGGATGCCCCCTACTTCGCCTTTGGTTTCAAAACGGCGCGCGGTTCCCTCAAAGTCTCCTAAAACCCGGGCAGTTTCTGAGGCAGAAAAACCCGCAACTTTCGCGCCCAAGAAGACTGCGGCCGCGTTCAATAGGTTGTGTCGTCCCGGCATCGGCAGGCGTACCGAAGTAGTTTCCCCGGCCACTACGAAATCTGCAGATACCGAGGTCGGATCTTCCGCATGTGGCTTAATCAGGCAAAACTCATCTAGCTTGAGAGAGGACGATTCTATCCCATACCCGAAAATTTGGATTTGAGCTGCCTCAGATCCTTCAGGCAACGAGCGCAGGCGCTGAACCAGCTGGACGCAACCGGGATCGTCAGTACAAACAATTAGGGTTCCACCTGGTTTAATACAGTTACTGAAATCAAAAAATGCTTCCGCAAATTTCTCCGCAGAACCATAATTATCGAGGTGATCGGGCTCAATATTGGTAATAATCGCCACCTGGGGCCGGTAGTTAAGGAAAGAACCATCGGATTCGTCGGCCTCGGCAATAAAGTATTCGCCTTTACCCAGATGGGCGCCGGTTTGGTAGTGGCGGACTATCCCGCCGACTGCAAAAGAAGGATCCGCCCCGAGTTGAGAAAGAGTTTGTGCCATCATTCCCGAGGTAGTGGTCTTTCCATGAGCGCCGGCAACGGCTACGAACTTGCGGTCGGCGGAGGCTAAGGCAAGTGCTTGGGAACGATGCATAAACTCGCAACCTGCGGCTTTACCGGCAGCAAATTCGGGATTATTAGGGCGAATCGCACTGGAATAGACGATAGTCATTTCCGGCGTAATCAGCTGTGGCCGGGTGCCCACCCAGCATTCGACTCCCAGCTCCCGCAGTTTCTTTAAGTTATCGGATTCGCTTTGATCCGAGCCAGTCAGTTCCCAGCCGCGCGCCACAAAAAGCTGCGCCACTACGGACATTCCTGCTCCCCCGACCCCAATGAAATGATATTTCTTCTCGCTCATCGATTTACTTCCTCTGCGATTTGCGCCAGTTTCTCCGCGGCATCAATCCCCTCTTCCGGCAGTGCCCGCGCCATCTGTGCTAGACGCTCGGGTGCCAACAGCAGCGGGATTACCTTGCCGGTTACGAAACTGGCGTCAAACTTGGCGTTATCTACAAGCAGGGCGCCGCCACTTTTCACCGCATCTTCGGCGTTAAGCCGCTGCTCTCCGTTTCCAATCGGGAGTGGTACGTAAACTGCCGGTAGTGCTAAAGCAGTCATCTCCGCAACGGTACCCGCCCCGGAACGACAAACTACCAGGTCAGCAGCCGCTAATGCCCGCTCCATATCAACTAGGTAATCTAAGATACGATAACGCGACTTTAGGGATTCGGGAAGAGCGCGTCGGACCGGCTCATCCTTTCCTTTCCCGGTTAGATGAATTACCTGAATATTCTCGGGCAGTTGCGCCGCTGCCTCCTGCAGCGCTTGATTTAGCGAAAGCGCCCCCAAAGACCCGCCGGTGACCAGTAAGGTTGGCAACTGCGGATCAAGGTCGAACGACTGCAGTGCCGCCGCCCGCTGACGTTGTTTTTCCTGCGGGTCCTGCCGCCTCTTGGCCAGCTCTGCGATCTCTGGACGCAAGGGCAAACCGATACACCTGGTTTTCCCTTTCTTGGCCTGCAGTTTCGTAGAGGGAAAAGTTAAAGCCACCGCTTTCGCCCAGCGTGCCCCTAAACGGTTAGCCAAACCGGGACGGGCATTCTGTTCATGAATTACCAGCGGAACTTGCATGCGGCGCGCCGCAAAATAGGCGGGAGTAGAGACATATCCTCCAAATCCCAGAACTACCCCCACCTGTTTTTCTCGGATTAGGGATTCTATTTTCCTTACCGTTGCCCGCATTCGGGTAGGAATAGTAAAAAACTGCAAAGAAGGACGGCGCGGCAAGGGTATCCGGGGAATATAGTGCAAATCGAAGCCGGCAGCGGGTACTAGCTCGGTCTCTTTGCCTTCCCTCGTACCAATAATCGTGACGTCCCAGCCTTGATCTCGCAGGCAGCGGGCAGCAGCCAGCAGCGGGTTGACATGACCGGCGGTTCCCCCTCCGGCTAAAAGTACCGATCTATTATTTTCCATCGCGTTTTTCCAATCTGACGGCTCTGCTGGTACGCAAATATTTTGGCCTACGGGCGACTGCCGCGGCCAGTCCCGGTTCTGCTCGCAGGTAGCTGAAGAGCACCCCCATTTGTATCAGGGTAGCTAGCGCGGTAGAGCCTCCCGATGAAACCAATGGCAACGGAACTCCCACGACCGGTAAGAATCCGATCACTACCATGATGTTTATCAGGGCTTGCGCAACTATCCACCCTAGGGTGCCGGCCGCGCATAGTCGAGTAGCGAAGTTCGTGGAATTAATAATTAGCCGGCAAAGCACCCAGGCGAGCAACCCAAAAAGCACCAGTACCAAGAGCGTGCCGAATAGCCCGAATTCTTCGCCCAAAATTGCGTAAATAAAGTCGGTATGGGCCTCCGGTAGATAGTTCCATTTCTGGCGAGAAGCTCCCGGTCCCACCCCGGTAAGTCCTCCGGTGCCCAATCCCCATTTCGCGCGTAATGGTTGCAAACCAGACCCCGTTGGATTCGCTTGGGAGGGGTTTAAGAAGGAGAACACCCGGCTTCTACGGGAAGAAGAACTAAGTACCGCGGCCACCGCGCCCACCGCAAGTAGGCCGATCCCCATCCCTAACCAGCGCAGAGAAATACCCGCAACTAGCAATACACACAGCAAGATAGAAACGAAAATTAGTAGGGTTCCCATATCGTGGCCGGCCATCACCGCGGCCACAATAATCACGAAAGGTAGACCCACCCATTTGAGGAGATCGCTAAGGGAGTCTATCCGACATCTTCCGCTGATAAATACGGTGATTAAAAGTAAAATGAAAGCTACTTTCAGAAACTCTGAAGGCTGTAATACCTGGTTGATGCCGGGAATATAAACCCAGTTGCGGTTACCGCCCTGGCCACGACCCAAGGGGCTAAAAACCGCTAATTGCCCCGCCACGGCCAGCGGGAATATTAGAACTAACGCAGCTTTTTCAAAAAACCCGGCAGGTAAACGCGAAATGAAAATCATCGCTAAGAAACCCACCGCCATAATCAGCAACGGGCGCGCCACGCCCCAATAGGGACTGGTACCCGCAGACAGTTCCAAGATTACCGAGGCAGAAAACTGCATCATTAATCCAATTACCGAAAGCGCAATAATTAAGAACCACAACGTTTGATAGTTAAATAAGGGGGTATTCGTTATCGACCGCCACAGGCTAAGTAGTTTCCGTTTTCCTTCCGGGTCATCTGAACGGAAAGCCTCTGCCCGCTGAACTTTGATCCGCGGAATTTTTCCCCTAAGTTTTGTTACCGAGTGCTCGCGATGATTCTTTTTACTTCCAGCTTTTGTCCGCGCCACCATTACTATCCCTCCAAACGGGACACGGCCTTAGCAAAAGCTTCCCCTCGCTGGGAATAGTTTTCAAACTGATCCCAGGAGGCACAAGCAGGAGCCAGAATTACTTTATCTCCAGGGCGAGAGAGCGCTACTGCTTCGTTTGCCACCGAGAACATCATGTCATCGTGACCGGTGACTTCAACTACTGGAATATTAGGCGCGTATTTTGCTAGCGCCTCACGCAAAGCCGAGCGATCTTCCCCGATCAAAACTACCCCTCGTAAACAGGCGGCAACCTCTTGAATTAGTTGATCAAAGGATTGTCCCTTCGCATCGCCGCCAGCTATCCACACCACTGAGGAAGGGGGCATTCCTGCCAAAGATGCTGCCGCGGCATGAGTGTTGGTGGCTTTGGAATCATCTATCCAAGTGACCTGCGCCGCCTGACCTACGGTGGCTCGCCGATGTGCCTGGGGGACGAAGCCTCGTATTCCGTCCCGCACGGCCTCGGGGGCTACCCCTAGGGCGCGGGTGAGACCAGCGGCCGCTAAGGCATCTTGCAAAACCGTTAGCCCGGGCTCTCCCTGGTAATAGCGAAAATCTCCCATCCCTACTAGTGCCACTGCCTCTTTATAAGGATTAGGGCTATAAGCCCGATCTACCAGCATATTTTCCACGATCCCCAACTGGTAAATATCGGGGGTGCCGCTGGTAAAACCGATCGCTCGGCATCCCTCATTAACATCGGATGCTAGCGCCAAGTCCAAAGTCTGGGGATCTTGTTGATTATAGAGGACGGCTTTTTGGGCACGCTCATAGACCCGAGCCTTGGCGGCCACGTAGGCTGCCTGGCTCCCGTGCCAATCCAGATGGTCAGCATCAATATTTAAACATACTGCAGCCAGCGGAGATAATGTTCTAATGGTGTAAAGCTGGAAACTGGATAGTTCTACCGCTAAGGCCTCGGCCTTAGCCTGGGCAGCCGCCAAAACCACCGGGGAACCCACATTTCCGACTGCTAGCGCGTCATAACCCGCAGCCTGCAAGATAGACTGGGTCATCCCTACGGTAGTGGTTTTACCGTTAGTGCCGGTAACGGTTAGCCAGGGGATGTCCGGGCGCGAAGTAGCGGTTTTTTGGATCTGCCAAGCCAGTTCGACTTCTCCCCACAGTTCCACCTGGTGTTTTTGTGCCCAAGCGAAAGCACTATGACGAGGAGGTACCCCGGGACTGACCACTAGCAAGGAGGGAGCTACCTGGTCCAATAAATCAGCGCAGCTATCCGCATCGGCCTGATAAAAATGAGCCTGCCGATACTCCTGCGAGCAGGAGGCAACCGCTTCTTCTTGGCTGTCTATCCCAAATACCTTCGCTCCCAAGGTGGAAAGCACTTCACAGCAGGCTTTACCTGATGACCCCAGACCAATAATGCAGATATCACGACCTGCCCAATTTTGGTTTGTCACTTGATTGCAACCACCCATTCTGCATAGAACATGGCTACACCTACGATCGCGAACAGTCCCGCAATAATCCAGAACCTAACCACAATCGTTACTTCTTTCCATCCTTTTAGCTCGAAATGGTGATGCAGGGGCGCCATTTTAAAAACCCGTTTTCGGGTAAGTTTAAATACCCCCACTTGGATCACATCTGACATCACGATCACTACAAACAGCCCGCCAATAATTAGGGCGAGGAACTCGGTACGAGTCAAGATCGATAGCCCCGCGAAGGCTCCGCCCAAGGCGAGAGAACCGGTATCCCCCATGAAAATCTGGGCCGGAGAAGTGTTCCACCAGAGAAAACCAAAGCAGGCGCCCACAATCGCCAGTGAGATTATCGCCAAATCTGCCGGGTCTCGCACCTCGTAGCAGGCATCAGCTACTTTAGGCACTACCCCGCTAAGCGGACAGCGCTGATAGTACTGCCAGGTAGCAACCCCGGTGTAGGCTCCGAAAGCAAACAGACAGGCACCGGAGGCTAAACCGTCTAAACCATCGGTAAGGTTAACCCCGTTCGACCAGGCCGCAATCAAAAAGTTAGACCACAGCGCGAACAGGATAAACGCTACTACCGTACCGGCGAACGCTAAATCCAGCCAACTGACATCGCGAACCACTGAAATCTTAGTAGACGCCGGGGTAATAGCGATTCCGGATTCATCGCGGCGGGGAAACAGTAGCGCCAGTACCCCGAAAGTTGTTCCCACTGCCAGTTGACCGGCAATCTTCGCCCAGGGTGTTAATCCCAAGGAACGTTGGCGAGAGATCTTAATGTAGTCATCCAGGAACCCGATCAGTCCTAGCCCCAATATCAGTAGCATCAATAGCCAGCCCGAGGGCGAGGGGAATGTCCACGAAGCAATGTGCGCTACCACCCAGCCGCAAACGGTCGCCAAAATGATGACCAGACCGCCCATAGTGGGAGTGCCGCGCTTAGTGTAATGAGCGGTGGGACCGTCCTTGCGAATGAACTGACCGTATTGATGCTTACGTAAAAGACGAATAAGTACCGGAGTTCCCGCCAGCGAAATAACCAGGGAGGTTAATAGCGCTATTCCTAAAGGCACCATTAGCTGTTGCTACCTCCTGTTAAAGCGTCTGCAATTTTCCAGACCCCGGAACCATTTGATCCTTTAATCAATACCGTATCGCCGGGAGCAAGCACCTGCTTAACCACTGTAAGTGCTTCCTGAGCATTTTCGCAGTGTTGGGCATCGGCGTGGTCTAAAACAGTCTGGTAAATCGGCTTAGCAGCATTCCCCACGGTGATTACTGTTCCTATTCCTGCTTCTAAACAAGCTTCGCCCACCAGGTGGTGATGATTCTCGGAATCTGCCCCCAGCTCCAGCATTTCTCCCAAGACTGCCACTGCTCGTCCTCGCCCCTTAGCTTGTGCCAGGGTCTTTAAAGTGGTGATTCCCGAACGCATAGAATCCAAATTCGCGTTGTAGGAATCGTCTATCACGGTAATATCAGATCCAATTTCCACCACGTCCAGGCGATGCTGCGATAAGGGACGGGCATTTTCGAGTACGCGGGCGGCGGCTGCGAGAGGAATCCCCAGCTCGGTAGCAGCACTCACTGCCGCCAAAGCATTCGATACGTTATGCCTGCCTACCAGCCCTAACTTCACTTTTATGCTTTGAGAGCCCCGGGTCATTAAGAAAGAGGGCCGGCCATCGCTATCTACCTGCACCTGGGAGGCATAAACTCCGGTTGTATTAGTAGTATCTGCTTCCGCCTCATCAACGGCTAATTCTCCAAAATAGCGAACCTGCTTCCCGAAAGCCATTTGGCACACTCTTCGATCACTGCGGTTCAAAATAGCTAAAGAGGGATTCCCGCTTTCGACAGGATAGCTCTCCCGATAACCATCTTGCCCAAAAACTGCGCGTGCCTGCTCCGCTGCCGCACTCAGCGGCCAATACCGCTGCCCCTGAAAGTTTCGCAGCCCCCAAAGCAGTTCCGCCTTGGCTTGCGCCAGCCCCTCAATATCGCCAAATCCCCCCAAATGGGCATGGCCCACCATCAGCTCAATTGCCAGGTCTAGAGGAGCAATTTCGGTTAGTAGCGCCAGGTGTCCGGGTCCAGATGCTCCCATTTCGAGCACTAGAAAATCGGTATTTTCATCAGCGCGCAGAATAGTCAGCGGCACCCCTACCTCATTATTGTAGGATTTCTCCGGAGCTACTACCTGACCTTTAAGTTGCAGCAGGCTAGCGAGTAAATCCTTAGTGGTGGTTTTACCCGCTGAACCGGTGATCCCCACACAAATTGGCCGCTCTCCGGCGCCTTTCTGCCGCAAAAAAGCTAAATGTTCATGCGCTAACCACCCTAGGGCGCGGGTCGCTTCTACAACCTGCACATAGGGAATACCGACCTGTTCAGCAGGTTCTTTCCGCTCAACGATGGCGGCAGCTGCACCCGCTCGTAAGGCCGCTTCCAGATAGTCATGCCCATCGGAATTTTCTCCGCGACGAGCTACATATAAATCCCCCGGCTGCACCTCACGGGAATCGGTAACTACCCTTCCGGCGATTTTAGTATCTGCATACTTACACGGCTGGTTCAGGGCCTCCGCAATCCAACCCAATGTCCACATTAGTTAGCTCCTAGTTCCGAGTTCTCTTCTAAGGATAGCTAGTGAGCATCAATTGGATAAAGCTGCGGCTTAGTAGTTGAGGGAGGAACGTCCAATAAAGTTAATGCCTGCGCCGCTATCTGTGAAAATACCGGCCCGGCAACTACGCCCCCATAAATTCCTGATTTTGGTTGATAAATAATCACCGACACCGCAATTTCGGGATTCTCGGCAGGCGCCAGGCCGATGAAAGAGGCCACTACCCCTTTGGAGCCACCTCCGGCAGAAATAATTTCACTAGTTCCGGTTTTACCGGCACTTCGATAGCCGGGGACTTGAGCTTTCTTAGCAGTCCCTTCATCACTGGTGACCGATTCCATCATCCGCACCAGGGTGGCGGCCACGTTTTGGTCTAACTTTTGGGTGGCCACCGGAACTTTTGGCTTTTCAGGAATCCCCTGCGAGTCTTCATATTCGGAAACGATCCGCGGGGCTATATACACGCCATGGTTAGCGATAGTAGAGATCAGAGCAGATATTTGCAGCGGGGTACACGCCATTCCCTGCCCAAACATAGTGGTCATCCGCTGACGTCCGTCCCAACTCTTCGGACTACCGATTATCCCCGCAGATTCCCCGGGCATTTCGATTCCAGTTTTTCGCCCCAATCCCAAAGCTTGCATCATCTGGTATCTTTGCTGATCAGTAACCATTTGTCCGATTTGAACGGTGCCGGTATTTGAAGACTCAGCCAAAATCCCGGAGGCAGTTAAGTTCATAGTGGGATGGGAATGGGAATCTCTAAAGGACTGACCGGCGATAGTTATCTGATAGGGGGAGCTTACCGGAGTAAGCGGGGTGATTTTCTTTTGTTCCAAGGCGGTAGCGAAAGTAACCAGTTTTCCGCTCGAACCCGGCTCGTATGTGTACTGTACTGCTCGCGATCCGGTGGTTCCCGAAGTCCGTTTCCGGACCAGCTCGGGAGGCTCATTTCCGGAATCTGCCAGCGCCAAAATCTGACCCGTACCTACCCGCTGTACGATCGCGGTTCCCCAGGTAGCCCCAAAATCCGCTACCTGTTTATTAACCACCTCTTCCGCGATATTTTGTAGATCCGCATCGATAGTTAAGCGTACGGTTTTACCCGGGATCGCCGGCTGCAGAACATCAGAGCCACCCGGAATAACCTGTCCCGAGGGTGAAATCTCTGCCACCCGCTCGCCGGGGACTCCGGCCAGTTGTTTGTTTTGTGTTGCCTCGATACCCGCCTGGCCGACTTGGTCAAAGTCGGTAAAACCTAGAATCGAGGAGGCGGTGGGGCCATTGGGATAGTCTCGGCGATATCGTAATTCGCCATCGATACCTTCTATTTTTAGCTTCCGGATCTTCCGCCAGTTCTCGGCACTAACATTTTTGGCCAGGTAGACGAAACCGCGTTTGCCCACCATTTTGCCCCCCAGCACCGCCGGGTTCATCTTTAAAATTGGCGCTAGTTGCCGCGCAGCTTCGGCGGCACCCGTTCCCACAATTTTCTTTTCATTACGCGGGTCACGCAGTTTAGTTTTATCGGTAACTATTTTTCCGTGCGGGTCAAATACCTCGCGATGAACATATCCTTTCACCAGTTTCTGGTTAACGGACACGTTATAGACCTCAATCGAGGTTGCCAGCACCGTCCCTTTCCGATCTATGACGTCTCCCCGCTTAGGGACAATTTCAGCAGATACAGTGCGTGCTTGCCTGGCCGCGTCAGTGAGAGCGGGCGCTTGGATTACCTGCAATTCGAATAATCTAGCGCTACACAGCACCAAGAGAAAAGACACAATCACCAGTAGCAGTCGCCCGCGTTTGCTAGCTGCTTTGCTTGCTATCCCGCCCGTCACGTAGGACTTAGCATCGCGACCGTGTCCCTCTTGATCTGGCAACTTTGTCCGGTCAGCAATAGTTTTTTTCCTTTGCGAAGAAGCGTTCTTCGCCTGCGAATAGCTTCGCTTCTTCCCTACCATAGATCTCTTTTATTCCTTAGCTGCCGAAATCGGAGGAGTACCTCCCTCAATTTTGCTTGTTTTCAGAGTAACGTATCCGGTCTCTCCCGCCGGGACATACCCGGCATCCAATGCCGCTTTCCGTACCCTCTCGGGGCTGGACTTCAGGTTTACCTGGGATTGTACCCGCTGATTATCTTCTTTTATTTGTGCGAGCTGCACCTGGTCGTCATGGATCTGGTAAGAGATAATCGCCAATTGCGTATTGATCAGCAATGGAGAAACAATCAGAGCCACCAAAGTTAAGGCAGCCGCAAAGAGTTTTGCCACCAGGGGCGATCGTTTCTTCAGGGTCGGATCTTCCCCAACTATTCGTAAGCGATTCTGCTTTTGAGCGCGAATCGGCCTCCTCTTAAATGGGGCTTTCTGTCTGAGAGCGGCGGAATTAGGCATTTTAGTCCCCGTTCCTTTCTGCTGATTCAATTAACTTCGCAATCGCTCGCAACCGCACCGATGCGGCGCGAGGATTTCTGGTTACTTCTGTTTCTCCGGCTTTTTCGGCTCCGTTGATCAAAAGTTCGAAGTGCGGTGTTTCGCGTACCGGAATCCCTTCCAGGCTCGCCGGCGCTGCTACCTGTTGAAATGCGTGTTTAACTATCCGATCCTCGAGGGATTGGTAAGCTTCCACCACCATCACCCCTCCGGGAGCGAGGCTCTCGAGGGCGCGGGGCACCGCAGCTTTTAGGATGCTCAGTTCTTGATTAACTGCTATCCGCAAGGCCTGGAAAGTTCTTTTAGCTGGATTACCCCCCGTGCGGCGCGCAGGAGCGGGTATAGCTGCTCGTACGATTTCTACCAGCTGCGAGGAGGAAGTGAGCGGAGTTTCTTCTCGCTTCTGGACTATAGCCCGGGCAATTCGCGAAGCAAACTTTTCTTCTCCCGCCTCTCGCAAAATCTTAGTAAGTTCAGAGGCCGAAAGCTCAGAGAGTAAATCAGCAGCAGTTTTACCCTGGCTTTGATCCATCCGCATATCTAACTCGGCTTCGCGCGCATAGCTAAAACCGCGCTCAGCATCGTCGAGCTGCAGCGAAGAAACTCCCAAATCCATCAGAATCCCAGCTAAAGGATATTTTTCATCAAAATAGGCATCCGCCACTTGTCCGATAGCATCATAGGTGGCGTGGACTGCCGTGAAGCGAGCAGAATAGTCGCGCAGGCGCCTGCTGGCCCTTGCTAATGCCTGCTTATCCCGGTCGATTCCGATCAAATGAACCTGAGGATAGGTTTGTAAAATAAGTTCACTGTGCCCTCCCAACCCTAAGGTGGCGTCGATAATCAGGGCGTTCCCTTCGTTTCCCGCTTTCTTAATCCCTTTCCCCAAGAGCGCGACGCAGCGCTCAGCCAGCACTGGCTGGTGGGTAAAATTGGTACTAAGAGACATGTTTTCCTTTGGAAGGGTGGGACGGTTAGAAAAGTTTTTGGAAAACCAGGGCTCTCCCCGAGGATCTGCTACCGGGGAAGAGGCATCAGAGCATTCGGGAAGAGACCAGGTTCTCCAAGCTAAAACATTCCGGGAATCACTTCCTCTCCGGTTTGAGCGAAGGTTTCTTCTTGTTCGGTTAGGTACTGCTTCCAGGCCTGCGCATTCCAGATCTCAACTCGAGAACCGGCGCCAATAACCGCTAGCTGCTTTCCTAGATCCGCATAGGCACGCAGCTGGGGAGGTATCACGATCCTGCCTTGTTTATCGGGAATCTCATCAGAGGCACCGGAGAGCATTACCCGCACATAGTCACGTCCTTGACGGGAGGAAAGTGGAGCCTGGCGCAATTCCTGGTACATCCGCTCGAACTCTAAAGCGGGGAAAACATAGAGGCAACGCTCTTGACCTCGAGTGATAACTAAACCACCCGCTAGTTGCTCGCGGAATTTAGCTGGAAGAATCAAGCGTCCTTTATCGTCCATTTTGGGTTCATAGGAACCTAAAAACATCGGCGCTTCCTCCTTTCCAACCAGATAACTCCACTTTACCCCATTTTCCTCCACTTAGGTACATAATAACGGCTTTTTAAGGAAATTAATCGAAAAAAATTACCGATCTTACCTGCGAAGACAACATTCGAATCAAAGTGGAGCAAAAATCTGATTCTGACTGATATTTCAGGAAAATAAGCAGATTAGAGATAGGCACCGCCAACTGCGGAAAGCAGTGCCGCTAGTGGGGCAGTAAGAAGTTAAAAGACAGCCAACCAAGGGCTCAAAACCGTATTGCTTAGGATGCGGTCAGGTATTTATAGAAAAGATAGGAAAACAAAAAGAAAAACGAACTATCTAGTGCTCGCCGTGGCGATGATTCCACTTGTCCTCTTGCCGTTGCTTAAAAGAGCGCGCCGCGGAAGGACCCTTAGCGGAAGATTGGCGTTTCCCAGCTGATATACCGGGATTCACCCCAAAGCCGGAAAAACGAGAGTTCATAGGCAAAGTCACTGCAAACAGCACCACTACAAACCCCGCGACCGCTACCGCTACTGCTAAGAGCTTGGAGATGGTCCAAACAGAAATCCCCACAATTAGCAGCGCAATCCCCGCTAGGATTAATAAAGTCATAGCAGCGAGAAGCTTAGGAGAAAAGTTCAGTTTTTGCGATTTTTCCGGCACTGAACCCGTGGAATCTGGAGTTTTATCCACGCGGACATCAGAGAATTGGCGTTCCATGTCTGCGAGAATCTGTTTTTCTTTCTCAGATAGCCCCATGCTAGTTCTCTCCTTTCCGCGTCGGTGCTTCCAGCATAAAACAAAAAGCTAACTCAGTCAGACTCAGTTCCATACCCTGGAGCGCTATCATTCTTTCCTGGTGTAACTAGCGTAGCCGGGCGGAGGGAAGTATCGCCAAATTTTTGGTGAATTTTATCCATCGCTATTTCCGTGGCGCGTCCGCGAGTGTCACTCCCCCACGCCATCTGAACCCCAGAGGTGGCGGAGATTAACTCTTTAGTGGTTACCCCTGCCAGACGAATTCCTCCTTTAGGCAAATTTTCTTTCGCGAACAATCCCAATGCGGCCCTCGCAATATCGCGGGCAACGTCGGTAGGCTGGCGCAGGGTGCGAGAGCGTGTCCAGGTACGAAAATCTGCAGCCCGCAGTTTGATAGTCACGTTGCCGGCTAATAGATCATTAGCTCGCAGCCGGGCCGCACACTGATGGGATTGGTCCAATAAAGTAGCCGCAATTGTCTCCCGGGAATGCACGTCCCGCAGAAAAGTGGTTTCTGTACCGATGGATTTTTCTTTGCTACCGTCGCCAACTCGGCGCGAATCTTGCCCCCGGCACAGCTGGTACAGCCTCACCCCTAGAGCCTTTCCGAACAGCGAATTTAGCTGGGCAATATCTAGAGAGGTAAGTTGTCCAACCGTCTGAACTCCTTTGCGCTCCAGTTTCGCCCCCGCAGCGGCCCCGATCCCCGGGATGGCGCCCACCGGTAGGATCTGTAGAAACTCCCTAGTTTTTTCTGCCGGCACCAGCAATATCCCATCCGGTTTGGCGTGCGCAGATGCAATTTTAGCAACCAGCTTATTACGCCCGATTCCTACCGAGGCCGGTAGCGAAAGTTCCTCGCGAATCCGCTGGCGCAACAGCTGGGCTATTTCTAAGGGAGTCCCCAGTCTCCTCCGCGCTCCGGAAACCTCTAAGAAAGCCTCATCAATCGAGATTTGCTCCATCACCGGGGTGATTTCCCCCAGAATCTTCATCACTTTTTTCGACAGCTGCGAGTAATAACCATGCCCGGAGGCGACAACTATCGCTTGGGGGCAAAGTCGTTTGGCCTGAGAAACTGGCATCGCGGCGTGCACTCCTTGTGCTCTCGCCTCGTAGGAGGCTGAGGAAACCACTCCCCGATTGCTCTTTCCCCCCACAATTACCGGTTTGCCCCGCAACTGCGGGTTGCGCAGAATCTCCGCCTCTACGAAAAAAGCATCCATATCGACATGCAGAATCGGGGTTCCGCTATCATCGCTGCCCCAATCACGTTTGGCGGCAGCGGACTGAGGAGCTTTACTCACCGGTCAGTGCTCTCTACTGTCCCCGGCTTCATCTGCTTTGCTCTGCCCAGCTGTTTTAGGGTCGGGTTCCTGATTACTGCCAGGAGGCGGAGCGGGGGTACTGGGACCAATATTTCCCGAGTGACCCTGCGCCCGCTGGCGCTTTAGATGGGAACGTCGCGGCGGGAAATACCTGCCCTTCGGGGCATCTGCGCGAGAAACCGACTGTTTGTCGGCGATTGCTTGCCGCTTGCCGACAGCTTCCTCTTTAGCCGGAGCGGAAGATTTTTCAGGTTGACTATCTGCGGCTTTAATTGCCTGCTCGGGTAGGCGGGGATTAATTTCGATCCGCTGACGCGCGGCTACCTTTTGTGCCAGATGAGCCAGCAAATCGTCGCGTCCCGCCAAAAGCCCCTCCGCGGTTTCTTCTGAGGAGTCTTGGGGATTTACTTGCGCTAAGAACCTCTCGATACGTTCAGCTATCGCATCCCCAGAACGAGAATCTACCGATTCCGCCAAAGACTTAGGATGCAACTCTCCCCAGGGTTGGGTCAGCGCCTCATCATAGTGCTGTTCCATTTTTTCGATCAGTTCTTTGGCCTCTGGATTTTCATCCAGCTGCGCGCTGACCTCTTTAATCATTTGAGCACTTGCCGCTTCCAGATCCCCCATCGGCAAATCCAGATTCATGGTTTCTGAAAGATACTGAATAGCACTAACCGCCCCCGGCGGGTACTGCCCATCAGCCAAGTAGTAGGGAACCCCCACCACAATTCCCCGCGCTTGCACCGAAATCATCTTGAACAGCATCTGCAGATACTGCCCGAAAGAAGCGGTGATGATAAAAGTACCCGGCATCTCGGTTTGCGGAGGTAGCAGATCCGGATTCGGAGAAGTCTGGTTAATGAAGGGAATCCGGGTGTGGGGGATGTTGGCGGCGATCCCCATCAGATCAACCGCCTGTTTTACCCCCATCTTCTGGCAAACCTCAAAAATTGCCAGGGAAAAATCTTCCCAGTTGATATCGGGTTCCAGACCGCGCAGCAGCAAAATATTACGGCCAGAATAATCGGTTATCCGCTCCAGGTTGCAACTGGGATAGCGCATATCCGTCATCGTCCAATTTTCAATAGTTATTCGCGGGCGCCGCGCCCGATAGTCCAGCACCGTCTCTAGGGCGAAACGTGCAACTTCTTCATGAGGAAGGGCATGCAAGAGCTGTTCAATAATCATTCCGCCGATATCGCCGGAATCTATCGCCCCTGAAAAGGCATAGAGCAGCACCTCGGCCTGCGTATTCTCGTAGGCAGGACCGGGGATTATAAAACGGCTGCGATCTGTCATCTACCCTCCATTCTTTAGTCCAGCCTACCTGGCATGCGCCGCTCGCGCACCGCCCCTCGCCCGAGCTATGCGGTTTTCAGATTTAGCGGGTATAATAGACGCCTACTTTTCTCAAGGGAAGGGGAACTTCTTGACTGATCCCGCAGAACTTGCTCGTGAGCAGGCGGAAGTAGATCGCATCTACCAGGTGTTAGATGATGCGCGCACCGGCTATCGCAAGCGTCAACGCCAGGTACAGGCACTAGGCGCCACTGGTTCCCCACAAAACCGCTCTGAACGTGACGTAATGGCAGCTCATTTAGGAGATCAAGCTAGCCGCTTAGAACGAGTGGAAGAACGCCTCGTATTTGGAAAATTGACTCCCCTTTCGGGCAATGAATTCTATATTGGCCGGGTAGGGCTGCAAGATAGCAACCATTCGCAGGTGCTAATGGATTGGCGGGCCAGCGCCGCTACTGCCTTTTATCAGGCAACTGCCCGCCAACCGATGGGAATGGCTAGTCGGCGCCATATCGGTTTACACCGCCGGAAGGTCACCTCGCTAGAGGACGAACCCTTTGACCTATCCCATGCACATCAAGAAGGGGTAGAGCTGCAAGGCGAAGGGGCGCTGTTGGCATCGCTACAAGCAGAACGCTCCGGCCATATGGGAGATATTGTGGCCACTATTCAAGGGGAACAAGATCGCATAATCCGCGCTAACACCTCCCAAATCCTGGTAATCCAGGGCGGGCCGGGCACCGGGAAAACCGCAGTGGCATTGCATCGCGCCGCCTTTTTGCTCTATGAACAGGCAGAACGCTTAGCGAAATCCGGGGTGTTGATAGTAGGCCCTTCCCCCGCTTTTTTACGCTACATTGAGCAAGTATTACCTGCCCTGGGAGAAACCGGGGTGGTCTCCACCACCATGGCAAATATATTGCCCGGCACTGGCGCCCAGGGAAAAGAACACCCGAAGATCGCGGCTTTAAAAGGTGATTTACGCTGGGTAAACCTGATTAAAAATACGGTGCGCTCTTTGCAGCGGGTTCCAGAAGCGGATCAACAATTAGCGGCGGGCGCAACTAAACTGGTGTTGCATCCGCGAGTAGTAAAAGAGGCAATTCGCCGAGCGCGTCTAAGCGGCAAGCCTCACAACCAGGCGCGGGAAATCTTTGTTTCCCAGGTGTTGGATTCCTTAACTGACCAGTACCTAGATACTGAAACACGCCGCGAACAAGCAGAGCTAACCATAGCCGCCCAAGCTGCCGGCTTAGGCGAGATTGAATCCAATCGCGACGCCCTTTCTGAGCGGGCTCTGGTGCGTGAAGATTTGCGCTCTAACCTCAATGTCCGCCGGGTAATCAATCTTTGTTGGATGCCCTACTCTGCTCAAGATCTTTTGCGAAGACTTTATGCATATCCCGCATTCCTTGCCCGCTTTGCCAGCGAATTCAGTATCGAGGAACAAGAAATTCTTTACCGCCCGAAAGGAGACGCCTTTACACCCGCCGACGTACCCTTACTCGATGAGCTAGCGGAACTTCTCGGAGATTTGCCAGACGTTACCTCTCCCAGTTCCCGGCGTGCCCGATCTGCTGCCCGCGAGCGAGAGCGTACTCGTGCTCAGGCTGCGATCGAGGGGCAGGGACTGGGAGACGGAATTGTTTCCGCCAATATGCTGGCTCGCCGGGCAGAAGCCAGCCGAGAAGAGTGTTCTCTAGCGGAGAAAGCCTATGCCGACCGCACCTGGACCTATGGACACGTGGTGGTCGATGAAGCCCAAGAACTATCCCCGATGGATTGGCGTTGCCTGCTGCGGCGCTGCCCGTCGCGTTCATTTACCGTGGTAGGAGACCTAGCCCAGCGGATTACTAAAGGCGGTTCTTCTTGGAGCCAGCTGCTGGGACCTGCCAGCGACGCCCTGGAAGAAGAGGCCTATTTAACGGTGTGTTATCGCACTCCCAAAGAGATTATGGACTTAGCGGAGACAGTTACTGCCGCTGCCGGCCGCCCCTCCCCCTATCCGGTACAGGCGGTCCGACAAGATCCCGACTCGCTGATAACCAGGAAGGTAGCCGCAATTGACGGCCCAGCTTTAAGCGAAGCTATTACCGACGAGGTCAGCTACTTAGACCGCACCTTAGGTCAAGGGCGAGGACGCATTGCCCTGATTTGCAGCGACGGAGATTTCCCGGAGATTACCCCTCTGGTTTCTCAACTTTCCCTGGAGGTAGGTAGCGATCCGATTAGCGATCGAGTTTGTTTGCTATCTGCAGTTACTTCCAAAGGACTGGAGTTCGACAGCGTAATTCTGCTGGAACCGGCCCATATTTCTACCGAAAGCGTCGGAAATTTATTCGTGGCGATGACCCGCCCTACCCGCCACCTCGTCACCCTATATACCAGCCAGCTCCCCAAAGGGTGGAGCTAATAGGTTGGGACCGCAGAGCGGACAGTTTTGCCAAGCAAAGGCCGCGCTGAAAAGATAGAGACATGACGAAGGCAGTTTTACTTGAGGATCCGCACCAGGTAGCGGATGAGGTTTTTTCCAGTTACGACATTGAGATAGAGCGGGTCAAAGGCTCTCTAGACGAGGATGCTTTGATCGAACGATTGCAAGATGCCGATATCGTGGGTATCCGCTCAAAGACTCATATCACCTCGCGGGTAATCTCCTCCTGCCCGCGCCTGCAGGTAGTGGGGTGCTTTTGCATCGGGACCAATCAGGTAGATTTACCAGCTGCAACGAAAGACGGAGTCACGGTTTTTAACGCCCCCTATTCCAACACCCGCTCGGTGGTGGAACTGGCTATTGGACACATCATCAACCTGGCGCGCCACATTGAGACCCGTAACCACGATTTACAACGCGGAATCTGGAATAAGAGCGCCTCCGGATCACATGAAGTACGCGGAAAGACCCTAGGGATCATCGGTTATGGAAATATCGGAACCCAGCTTTCGGTACTGGCCGAGGCAATGGGAATGAATGTAGTCTTTTATGACTCCGCCCAGCGTTTGGCTATGGGTAATGCCCGCGCTTTACCCTCTATGGATGAAGTTCTAAAAACTGCCGATTTCATTTCCCTGCACGTTGATGGACGTAAATCCAACGAAGGTTTAATCGGCAAGCGCCAGTTTGAACAGATGAAAGACGGCGTGATTTTCATAAACTTGTCGCGGGGCACCGTGGTAGATGTGGAGGCCTTAGCAGAGAATATTCGTTCCGGAAAAGTTTCGGGGGCTGCGGTGGATGTGTATCCCGAAGAACCTAAGAAGAACGGAAACGAGTTCCACTCCCCTCTGCTGGGGCTGCCTAACACCATTTTGACTCCGCATATCGGGGGCTCTACCTTGGAGGCCCAGTTTGATATCGGTCAGTTTGTAGCACATAAAATAGCTGAATATTGGCACCGGGGCAGCACTGAAATGAGCGTAAATATGCCCAATTTGAACCTGAACGCGCATCCTGATTCTTTATATCGCTTGGCATTCTTACACGCGAATATGCCCGGGGTGCTAGGTCGTATCAACCAGGTTTTCGCCAACCAGGATGTGAACATTAATGGTCAGATCCTGGGCACCGAAGGTGAGGTTGGATACGCGCTTACGGATATTGCTTCCGAGCTGCCAGTCTCGGCGGTGGCAGAGATTCGTTCTATGCCCGAAACTATTGGGCTGCGGGTGTTATCTCTGCGCTAGTTTCATCCTGCTCAGCTCGGATTTCGTCAATGGCGGCTTGGAAATCATCCAGATCGTCGAATGAGGAATATACCGAGGCGAAACGGAGATAGGCGACAACGTCTAGTTCTCTAAGCGGCCTGAGAATGGCGCGTCCAATCGAATGGCTATCGATTTGCGATTTCCCCGTGGCACGCAGGTCTTCTTCCACCTGCTGCGCTAGTTTCGCCAGGTCATCGTTACTGACCGGACGTCCTTGGCAGGCTTTCTTTACTCCGCTAACTACTTTCTCGCGGGAAAAAGGCTCCAGGATCCCCGAACGTTTGCGTACTGAAAGAGCCGCAGACTCGATAGTGGTGAATCGTTTATTGCACGCGGTACACTCCCGGCGCCGCCGAATAGCGTTGCCGTCTTCAGCGGTTCGCGAATCAATTACTCGAGAATCATCGTTATGACAGAACGGACAGTGCAAGGTTTCCCCCATGAATAAACAACCTGGAGGTCTAGCTTATCGCAACATATGACACTCTTGCATCACTGCCCTCTAAGAGACGATTCCGCAAGCAGAGATCAGCTTACAAAATGCGCATTTGCGTCCCCGGGGATAGCGACTTGCGGCGGGGAGCCGGCAGTTAATTTACTGTCCTAAAAGTAGATCCGCAGAGGATGCCTGACTATTTTCTGTCACCAGCTCCCCAGATACTTGCGGCACTGCTTGATCCCCAGCTCCTGCTGCATCCCAATACCATCCCAGGCCGGTACCGGCGATCAGGGCCGCAGCTACTGCTAGTAGGCCTAGGCAAACCCGGAATAGTTTCCGGCTGATCCGGGGAACCCAGAGGTTGCGAGTTAGCTTGTTTTGGGGAGCCGAGCGCCGCGCACTGTCTTGGTTTTCCGCGTTGGCAGCGGGAGGAACCGCTGCCAACATAGGTTCTACCTTGACAGAGCGCCGCGCTCGGCGCGCCCACTGTGGAAGCGAGTCAAAAGCAGCTGCCGCTCCCTCCGTACGGTTCTCCCTACCGACGGCGAGTGGACAGGTGAGTTTTGATCCCGCAGGATGGCGGGTCTTTGCCCGCGCACGTTCTAAATAGGTAGCGTCGACCAACTGCAGGTGAGGGCGTTTGCTTTTTACCGTTGGCTGCTGCGCCAACTGGTAGTCCCCCAAACCCACTACCCGTTTTTGGGCTAGTTCTTCCAGATTGAAAGAAAGCTGTGTGGACATGACTTTACCTTTCTCGAACAAATGTTCTTCGAACATCTGTTTGATAGACTAGCGATAACCGGTAGGAAAATCAAGCGAAAATTCCAAATTTGTCGAACAAATGTTTGCATAATGGGTCACAGTTTCCTAGAATCGGTTTACGAAGGCGGGAGGAACATGAGACAAGAACCAGAGCGCGAACTAGACCTTGCTGACCTACGTCCACGTACGCGCAGTATTTTTGAAGCAGTCTGTGCCGGGATTCGTGATCGCGGCTATCCTCCCTCGGTGCGGGAAATAGCTGCTGCAGTAGGGCTATCGTCTTCCTCAACCGTAAAACATCATTTAGATAACCTGGTCAGCCAAGGGTTTTTACTTCGCGCAGCCGGGCGCAGTCGCGCCCTCGAAATTAATCCCCAGTTCGCTCCGCATGCTACTCCAGATGAGACAGCCCCCAGCAACATTTCTGCAAATGCGGAAGTTGCTCCCTTAAACCATCACGCCATTCCCTTGGTGGGTCAAATTGCGGCCGGTACTCCTATCGACGCCCAGCAACACATCGAGGACGTTTTTACTCTCCCCACCCTACTTACCGGGGATGGCGAGCTATTTATGTTGAAAGTCCACGGCGAATCCATGATTGATGCGGCGATTTGCGATGGCGATTGGGTGGTGGTGCGCCGCCAAAACGTGGCAGAACTTGGCGAAATCGTAGCCGCCATGATTGACGGCGAAGCCACCGTCAAAACTCTGGCACGCCGTGAGGGGCATATCTGGCTCCTCCCCCACAACCCGGCATTTACTCCCATTCCTGGCGATAACGCCACGATTTTAGGAAAAGTCGTAACCGTTCTGCGGGCGCTATAAAAAAGTAATTGCTTCTTTTTTCTAGGGATTTCCATCCCAGCTATTAGCCTTCACCCGTCAGTTTAATAACCCTTGATTAGCAGTTTATTTTTCCGATCATTTGCTTTTGTACTGCCGTTTTAACTTCGACTTCCTTAACGTGACTTCTTCTACAGTGAATTTTTTTGCGTTTAGTTGCCTCACCTGCTTAACATAGACAAGCCGACGCGGGGTGGAGCAGTTCGGTAGCTCGCCGGGCTCATAACCCGGAGGTCGTTGGTTCAAATCCAGCCCCCGCTACTAAGGAAAATCCTGTAACTCAACGGTGCGCGGGGTTTTCTTGCGGGCTTTTGGCAACTGCTGGTCATACTGTCCGTTATGAATCTCATAGACCGATTTTGGGTTGACGGCTATTGGGTAGGACATACGAACGCATGGGAAATTCCGGGAACGGAAGACCTGAAACCGTACATCACCGCAAAAGACAAACAGAAAAAGTGGCTGTTCGGCACAGTTGGTATGGCGGTCATTTCGGCAGCACTGGCGGCAATCATGATGCTTTTTATGGAAAGCTGAGGCGATAGAAATGCTGTTTCAAACATACGGCGACAGGAGGAATCCTGCCGTGCTGTTCTTTCATGCAATGGGTGTGACAGGATCGAGCAGCGAACCGATTGCGAGGTGTTTGCAGGATCGATATTTCTGTATCTTGCCCACCTCCACCGTTTACTGTGAGGGGCAGAAATATGTCAGCAAGCTGGACGAAATACGGCAGGTGGAGGGCTTTCTGCATCGACAGGGCGTGGAGCGGCTGGCGATGGTGGTCGCTTCTTCCATCGGTGCAGACCTTGCCATGGCGTTTCTGACGCAGATGAAGCTGCCCGTGGAGCACGCTTTCTTTGACGGCGGGCAGTTCGCCCAAATCGGAAAGGGCATGCGTCGTATCATGACGCCGTTTCTGTATTTTGCCATCAAGAGCCTGTACTGGTCGAAGGGCGGCACACTGAAAAAGATTCTGTGGTGTGACGACGATTCCATAAAGCCGCATTTTATAGCCGCAGGGGAAAATCTGACCTATACAAATTTGCGCCGCCAGATGGCGGACAGTCTGGAGGACAAGCCCTTTCCGCCGCTTCCCGAGAAGCTGCAAGAGCATACTTATTTCGAGTTCGGCAGCAAAGAGGAGCATTTCAAATACCGTCAAGCAGTGATGGAAGCCTACCCCTGCGGCCATTATCCCGTGTTTGAGGGATACGATCACATGCAATATCAGATTCGTGATCCGAAGGGGTTCGCCGAAATGCTGGCACACATCGCCGAGCGTGACTGTATGCCGGAACTGCCATTTATCAGAAAGTGAGTGATACCCATGAAATACAAAATCGAGAAAAACACCGTACAGGAGACGCTGATCATTCCGCTGTATGCGCGGAAGGTCTGCTCAGAACTATACCCGAATCTCAACCGGGACGAAACAGCGGTTCGCCTGATTGACGAGATCGACTACGATTTTTCAGAGGCGGAGAAAAACTCCCGCGGCCTGATGCAGCGTTTCGGTTCACTGGAGGTTGCCATGCGGCAGAACGATCTGGCATGGGAGGTGCGCGACTATTTGAAGGCTCACCCCAACGCGGCGGTGGTCAATCTGGGCTGCGGGCTGGACAACACCGGCAGAGCCTGCGACAACGGCAGCTGCAAAATTTACAATCTGGACTTTCCCGATGTCATAGCCGTGCGTAACGAGCTTTTGCCCGCCGGGGAGCGTGAGGAAAATATCCCATGCGATTTGAACAATACCGAATGGTTTAGAAAAATTGACTCTTCAAACGGTGCGGTATTCTTTGCCTCCGGCGTGTTCTATTACTTCCTGACCGAGCAGGTCAAAGCTCTTGTGCAGGGTATGGCAGACGCCTTCCCCGGCGGTGTGCTGGTGTTTGATGCTGCCAACCGCACGGCGGTGAAGATGATTGCAAAAACGTGGCTCAGGACTGCGAAAATCAAGGATGTGGGCGCGTATTTCGCGGTTTCGGACGCTCCCCAAGAGATCAGTGCGTGGGATAGCCGCTTGCAGGTCACGAGCCGCGGCTATATGCTGGGCTACAACGATTTGAAGGACCCGTCCGTCAGCGGCTTTTTCCGTTTTCTTGCAAAGGTCGGGGATAACAGGATGAAAATGCAAATTGTGAAGATCGGTTTTGAAGGCAATCAATGAAAATTCTGGTATACGGTGCAGGCGTTCTGGGGTGCAATCTGGCAAGAAATCTGCTGCGTGCCGGAAAGGACGTCACCTTGCTTGCGCGGGGAAACTGGGCAGCGGAAATCAAGCAGAACGGACTGCGGATCAAGGATAAGTTTTCGCCCCGCGTATCAATCAGCCGCATTCCGGTGGTGACTGAACTTGCACCGGATGCAATGTACGATGTAATCTTTGTGGTCCTGCGCTATACGCAGCTGGATTCTGTTCTGGACACGCTGCGGGCGAACCGGACAAGGAACATCGTTTTTGTGGGGAACAATGTGCAGGCGAGGGCACTGGTGGCGGCGCTGCCGGGGAAGAACGTCCTGTTTGCCTTTGCGCTTTCTGCGGGGCATCGGGAGGTTGACCGGGTGGTCTCCATCGACCTGAAAAAGATCACCATCGGACAGCTGTCGGGTGCATCCTCCAATAAACAGCTGATCAGGCGCATCTTCCACGGCACAAAATATAAGGTTGTTTATGAGCCGAACATGGAGGACTATCTGCTCTGCCATGCCGCGTTCGTGATGCCGGCGGCCTTCGCCTGCTATAAGACGGACGGCAACCTGAAAAAGCTCAGGGTCGACACTGCATACCTGAACCGTTTGCTGGATGCCAACATAGAGGGCTATCGTGCCATACGCAATGCTGGACACGACATTTTGCCAAAGGCGGACGCAGATTTTGAGAGTGAAAAGTACCGCAAGACCTGCCTGCGCTTTTTCAAGCTGATGTGCACCACCTCGCTGGGAAAACTCTGCGCCTCCGACCATGCCATGAACGCCATCGACGAAATGAGTGCGCTGAACCGGGATCTCAAGAAATTTTTCGATGCGAACGGCGCAGCCTACCCGGTATGGCAGGCACTGGAAGCGGAAGCCGGGAGGTATCTGCAATGAAATACGCTGGAATGCCCTTTGGAATGTGGGTGCTGTTTGCTGGCTCCTTTCAAAAGCAGCTGACCGCTGTGCTGGGCTATGATGCAGCTACCGCAAAAGCCATCACGAAAAAGGCAAAGCCACAATACCGGCAGATCATTGCTGGTTTGCCGGAGTTTGAAAAAGCGGACCGCTTCAAGATGAACATCGTCAACTGCGCAATGCTCGGCGCGTTCATCCTCTCCATGCCGCAGCGCCCGGAGGTGGACAGGCTGACGGATTACTACGCAAGATCCATGATGACAGCGCCCATGCAGTGGTTCTGCCGCAAGAGCGGAAAGAGCAAATTTACCGAAAAGGACATTGCCGGTATGAAAGCCACCGCCGCGCTGAGAGCCGCTGACCGCAACCCCTACTCCTGGAACATGGAGTTTTACGAATACCCGGATGGCAGCGGCTACGAGGGACGCTTCACCAAATGCGGCATCTGTGTGCTGATGAAAAAGCTGGGGCTATATGACCTCACTCCCGCGCTGTGCCGTCTGGACTACACCATGAGCGAGGCGGGCGGCGCGACTGATTTTGTGCGGCAGTACACTCTCGCCTCCGGCGGCCCATACTGCGACTGCGGGTATAAAAAGAAGGGCTTCGTGAAGTCTGAGACGGAGGCCGGACGATGAAGGAAACCTATCTTTCCCGTGATTTTCGGGAGACTGCGGCACAGTGCTTTCCCTCGCAGGCCAAGGAGCTGAATGCTTTTTTTGATGCGCGGTTGAATGTGCTGCTGGCTGAAAATGCAGATGCAAGCAAGGAAAAGCAATACCACCTCAAGCGGCAGATATTACCGGGCATTTCGGCCTACGAGACCTTGCAGCGGGTCATGCCGAAAGAGGAGGCACTGCAAACCGTTCACGGCTATGTGGAGCGCTTGGCGAGAACGAGCCACAAACAGCTTGCCGCCCTGCTGCACATACCGGGGCTTTACCGCCTTGTTCCCGGCGTTTTCGTCAAATCCACCCGGAGCGTTTTCGGCCCGGCGGCGGGCTTTGTCCCAAAAGAGCTGCAGACCGGCAACGACATCTGGCGTGTGGATATGATGAAGTGTCCCTATCACGACACCTGCGTAGAATACGGCTGCCCGGAGCTGTGCCGCTGTTTTTGTGACAGTGATGACATCAGCTATACCGGGCTGCATCCGAAGCTGATCTGGGAGAGAACCATAACGCTGGGGCGCGGCAATGATCGCTGTGATTTTTGCATGAAGGTCCGATAATAGCGGGGAGGCATATTGGCATGGAGATCAAACGATTCGGCGATATGCGGGGAAAGACCATTATGCTGCTGCACGGAAATCTTATGTGCTGGCGGCAGTTTTAGGATTTGATCCCGCTGCTGGAAAGGAAATTCTGCGTGTATGCCGTCAGCTTCGATGGCTTTGACGGAACAGGCAAAACAACCTACACGACCGCCCAGAATCAGGCGGACAAGTTGGCCGGTTATATTGAAAAAGAGCTTGACGGACGGCTGGATCTGCTTTTTGCAGAGTCGCTGGGCTGTGGACCGGCTGTTTTTCTGAAGGCTTCTCCAAACATTCGGATTGGTCGGATGATCCTCAGCGGGCCGGAGTATCTGGATTTCGGGGTGCTGAATCGACTGATCTTGAAGGTTATGCCACAAAAGCAGTATCGAACGGCACACGAAAAGTACATGCCTGCATGGGCACTGCGCTTTATGGGGCAGACGGAGCAGGGAATGCAGACCATGCTCCGCCGCATCCCGGATCATATCAGCTTGGAATCCGTCCGGGCCACTTGGGAGGCAGGACTTTATCTCTATCGAACGGACTTTTTGGTACAGCCCGATGCAAAGGTCGCCTGTTGGTACGGAGAAAAAGAAGGGCACATGAAAAAGGCCATCCAGCGGCTGCGGACGGCATATCCGGGTCTGATGGTCCGCTGCTTCCCGGGTTTTGGCCATGGCGATATCATCAATCATCCGGCACTGCTTGCGTCGGAGCTGGAACGCTTTCTGGCGGACGGCGAGACAGTGGGAGATGCGCAGCAGAATCAGGAAAGTGAAATACAATGAAAGTTACAACATTGGACGAGAAATCCATCCATGATATCGGCCACGCTTTCGGCTATTATGACTACGGAGAGGAAACGGGAATGGCCGCTGCCTTTTCCGGGAAAGAAGCCACTGCAAACTATATCTGCGCTTATGTGCGCGGGGTGCTGCGGGGCGGCTTTCTGCACACTATCAGCGAGCAGGGCGAGGGCTATATCGCCTATAAGCTGCCAAAGGAGAAGATGGGACTCAAGACGATGTGGCCCATTGCCTGCGGAATGCTGCGCAACTCCACCCTGAAGCGCCTTCTGCGGTTTGGTATCGCTATCAAGCGGGGAGGGGCTTCCCTGCAAGACCGCATGGACAAGGAAAAGAAACCCTACATTTTCGTTGGACTTGTCTGTGTGCGGGAGAAATATCAGGGGCAGGGATATATGCCAAAGGTGCTGGACATTGCCTTTGCCGAGGGAAATCGGCTGGGTGTGCCGGTGATTCTGGAAACGGATGCAAAATCTAAGTGCGACAAATATGTGCATCTGGGTATGGAACTTGCAGAAACGCATGATCTTGGCGCCTATGGCAAGATGTATGACCTGATCAAGTACCCGAAGCCGTCAAATGAAAACGGGACAGTGTGAGGAAAGGACAGTAGCGTAATGAAAAAAGAAGAAACGAAAAAGTTCCTCCGCTGGTGCATAGCGGTTGCGGTGTATGAGAAAAAGCACTCTGCGCATCTCGCAGGCTGACAGCGATTGCTGAATTGTCTGTGTTTTTTGCAGAAGTGCATCAGAACCGTTTTGCACAACTGTTCCGGAAACTGGATGCAGAGATCCGCACGGTTCCGGGCGGTCATGTGGGCTTCATCGTTCAGTCGGAACGGTATCTTGATTTGATGGAAGCATTTTTGCGGAAATTTTTTGAAGGAAGTCTTTCCGTGAAAAAGCACACCCAATGAAAAAAAGGAGTCTTGCATATGAAACCTGATTACAAAAACTGGATCCCCAAAGGGATGTTGTATTCGTTGATTGCCGGAACAGTGCTGTCGCTTGCGCTGCTGCTCATCTTTGGCGTATTCGGAATCGGTGTGAGCGGAAAACTGCGCATTGTGCTGGGGGTGGCATTCGGCATCGCCTTTGTCATCTGTGCAAAGTGCACCGAGTGGTGCGTGCATGCCTATCGGAGCTTTTCCTATGACGGCGAGCGCAAGCTCTCAAAGCAGATCATCGAAGGAACCGCGCATTATGTCACCCCGCCGGAGGGCGGCATTGGGCTGGATGTGGGCTGCGGCAGCGGTGCGCTGACCATTGCCTGTGCCAAACGAAACCCGCAGGGAAAAATGATTGGCATCGACCGCTGGGGCAAGGAATATGCTTCCTTCAGTCTGCCGTTGTGCGAAAAGAATGCCGCCGCAGAGGGCGTGACAAATATTTCGTTCCAACGCGGGAACGCTGTGAAGCTGGATTTTCCGGATGAGAGTTTTGATGCGGTGACAAGCAACTATGTCTATCACAACATCACCGGAGAGGATAAGCAGGTGCTTTTGCTGGAAACGCTGCGGGTGCTGAAAAAAGGTGGAACGTTTGCCATCCATGACCTGATGTCTGAGCGGCGATACGGGGATATGCAGGCGTTTGTCCAAAAGCTCAGGGAGATGGGCTATGAGCGTGTGGAACTGATCGATACGACCACGGGCAAATTTATGACCCCCAAGGAAGCCAAACGGCTGATGCTGCACGGTTCGACCCTGTTGGTGGGAAGGAAGTAATCAGTGTGGCATCAGCGAAAGCTGACCGTTCCCTTGCGGAAATTATGTAGGCAAGACTGCTAAGCGGTATATGGATGCAATGATGGCCTGTCCCCTCGGCGGCTGGGCTGCGTTTTTCGGGTCTGCAAATAAATCACGGGAGGAAAAGCGATATGAAATATAACGGTTTTTATTTCTGGATGTTCAAAAGCCCGATGAAAAAGGTTCTGGCAGAGAAATACGGCAGGGAATATGCCGCTGACATCATGAAAAAGAGCAAAAAAGTCTATCGTGAACTGGTCGAGAAAGCGGACGACATCGGTGACGATAACCCAATGGCGTACAACGAGCTGTTTGCCCTTGCCTTTGTCGCACCCTATGTGGCAAGTGAGAAAAAAATCCCGCCGGAAACCGTGCAGGAAATGATGCGCCGCTCACTCTATCATATCAAGTGGTACTTTGCAAAGACCGACTTGAATACCGACAAGGGTAAGGCGGAGAACAAAAAGAGCGTTGTCAAATACGCCAAGTGGTATACGCCCGAAAAGGAGGCGGAATACCCGACCTCCTTCAAGGTGGATTTTGACGGGCAGCCGTATGAGGGTGCCTGCTACTACCGCATCACCCGCTGCCCCATCTGTTCCTATGCGCGAAATCTCGGTGTTTCCGAACTTATGCCGTTGTTCTGCGAGCTTGACGAAGTGATGATCACGCTTCAGCATGGCGTTCTGCACAGGAAACAGACGCTGGCGAATGGCGGAGAGTATTGCGACTACTTTATTACAGGCAACAAAGAACGACCTTGAATCCTACTTCTGTTTCATCGGTGATGCCTGAATCGGAAAGCAAGGTGCTTCTTCACGATTCCTTTGCCTGGAGCTGCACCATTCCGTGCAGCCGCGATCATACCAGTTTGCATAAAAATTATTTGAAGGAGGTCTTTTCGTGAAAAACAGTCCGATCTTTCCCGGCTGATGGGTTATGCCGGGAACTACCGATATTTCACCTACGCTTCGTGGGTGCTGTCTGCGGTCAGTGCGCTGGTGGCGCTGGTGCCCTTTGTGTACATTTGGAAGATCCTGCGGGATGTGCTGAACGCCGCGCCGGACTATGCGCAGGCGGTGAACATCCCTCATTACGGCTGGATGGCAGTGTTGTTTGCAGTGCTGTCTTACCTTATTTACATTGCAGCGCTGATGTGCTCCCACCTGTCGGCGTTCCGGGTGGCGACCAATCTGCGGCTGGCGGTGTCGGAGCATTTGGCGGTGCTGCCGCTGGGCTTTGCCGAAACTTTTGGCAGCGGCAAGCTGCGCAAGATCATCAACGAAAGCACCGGAGCCGCCGAGACCTATCTTGCCCACCAGCTGCCAGACCAGTACAACGCCATCGCCACCCCGGTGGGGCTGCTGGTTTTGCTGCTGGCATTCGACTGGCGGCTGGGGCTGCTGAGCCTTGCGCCTGTGGTGCTGGCTTTCCTCATCATGGCGACCATGACCGGCAAGCGGATGGCTGAAAAAATGCGGCAGTACGGCAACGCCTTGGAGGCTATGTCCAACGAGGCGGTGGAGTATGTCCGTGGCATTCCGGTGGTCAAGACCTTCGGGCAATCGGTATTTTCCTTCAAAAAGTTCAAGGCCACCATTGATGAGTACGAGAAGTGGGTCATCTCCTACACCAAAGACCTGCGCCTGCCCATGATGTTCTACACCGCCGCCGTCAACGGCGTGTTCGCCTTTTTGATCGCGGGCGGGCTGCTGTTCACGGCACACGGCGTGACCCCGGAATTTCTGCTGAACCTGCTGTTCTATATCATCATCACGCCGGTGATCTCCCTGACTTTGACCCGCATGATGTACATGAGCGAGAGCAAGATGGTGGTGGCGGATGCGCTGGCACGTATCGACTCGGTGCTGGAAGCAGCGCCCATGCAGGTGCAGGCTGTTCCGCAGCACCCGAAGGATGCTTCCGTCACGCTACAGAATGTGCATTTCAGCTATGACGGCAAAACGGAGGTCATCAAGGGCGTTTCGCTGGAGATTCAGCCGGGGCAGACCGTGGCTTTTGTAGGCCCCTCCGGCGGTGGAAAATCCACGCTGGCAAACTTGGTCTGCCGGTTCTATGATGTGCAGAGCGGCAGCGTCCGGGTGGGCGGGGCCGATGTGCGGGCAATCCCCAAGGAAGAGCTAATGGATACCATCTCCTTTGTGTTCCAGAACAGCCGCCTGCTCAAGGACAGCATTCTGGACAACGTCCGTCTGGGCAGACCGCAGGCCACTGAAGTTGAGGTACTGGCAGCGTTGAAAGCGGCGCAGTGCATGGATATTGTGGAGAAGTTCCCGGCGGGTATCCATACCGTCATTGGCACCAAGGGCGTGTATCTGTCCGGCGGCGAGCAGCAGCGCATTGCCGTTGCACGCGCCATGCTGAAAAATGCGCCCATCATTCTGCTGGACGAGGCTACCGCCTTTGCCGACCCGGACAATGAAGCAAAGGTGCAGGCAGCCTTTGCTCGGCTTGCCAAGGGCAAAACCGTGCTGATGATTGCACACCGCCTGTCCACCGTAGCTAACGCCGATTGCATTTATGTGGTGCAGGATGGGCAAATTGCAGAATCCGGTACAAAGGACGAATTGTGTGCACAGGACGGACTGTTTGCCAGGATGTGGCAGGAGTATCAGGCATCGGTGCAGTGGAAGGTCGCAAAGGAGGGGTAAGAGATGATTGAAAAAATTCAACACGCCACGGCCAGCTCCCCGGAGGGCGCAAAGGGGCTTGTAAAGGGCGTTTTGGCGTGTGCGTTCCAGAACATGGCGTTCATGCTGCCCACCGGGCTGCTGTATCTTCTGGTAAAAGACCTGCTGGCAGGCTCCACAAGCGGAAGGGCCGCCTTCTATCTGCTGGGGTGCGTGGGCTGCTTTGCGCTGATTTTTCTGACCACATGGTGTCAGTATAACGGCACCTATTTTACTACTTATAAAGAGAGCGGCACCCGCCGCCTGACCCTTGCGGAGAGGCTGCGCAAGCTGCCCCTGTCCTTTTTCGGCAAGCGCGACCTTGCCGACTTGACAAGCACCATCATGGCGGACTGCGAGGTGCTGGAAAAGGACTGTTCCCACTTCATCCCCGGACTGTTCGGCTCCCTTATTTCCACCGCGCTCATTGCCCTGAGCCTGTTTGCATTTGAGTGGCGGATGGCACTGGCGGCCCTGTGGGTCATTCCGGTATCTGCTGCCATCGTGGTGGGCAGCTACCGGGTGCAGGACAGGGTACAGGCCAAGACTATGGCGGCGAAAATGGCCTGTGCGGACGGCATTCAGGAGTACATCGAGACCCTCCGGGACCTGAAAGCCAGCAATGCAGAGCAACGGTATCTGTCCGGCCTTTCCGACAAAATTCGGGCAGTGGAAAAGCAGTCCATCACGGCAGAGTTGGAAACAGCGCTGTTTGTGTCCTCTGCGGGCATGGTGCTCAAGCTGGGCATCGCATCGGTGGCGCTCACCGGCTCGGTGCTGCTGGTGCAGGGCAGCATCGACGTACTGACCCTGTTTCTGTTCCTGATGGCGGCATCCCGGATGTACGACCCCATGCAGGGCGCCTTGCAGAATCTGGCGGTGGTCATTGCCATGCGCACCAATGTGGGGCGGATGAACGAGATTCTGGACGCTCCCCTGCAGACCGGCAGCGAGCAACTGACCAATCAGGGCTGCGATATCGTGTTCGACCATGTGGGCTTTGCCTATAACTCCGGCGAGACGGTGCTACGGGATGTTTCCTTTACCGCAAAGCAGGGCGAGGTCACGGCACTGGTAGGCCCCTCCGGCGGCGGCAAGACCACCGTTTCCCGGCTGGCAGCACGGTTCTGGGATTACCAGAAGGGTCGTATCACCGTGGGTGGCATGGATGTTTCCCGAATCGACCCGGAAAAGCTCATGAGCCTGTATTCCATCGTCTTTCAGGATGTGACACTATTTGACAACACAATTCTGGAAAACATCCGTCTGGGACGCAAGGGGGCCACCGACGAGGAGGTCCTTGCGGCGGCAAAGCTGGCAAACTGCGAGGAATTTGCCGAGAAGCTGCCGGACAAGTGGAACACCAACATCGGCGAGAATGGCTGCGCTCTTTCCGGCGGCGAGCGTCAGCGCATTTCCATCGCCCGCGCCTTCCTGAAGGATGCGCCCATCATTCTGCTGGACGAGGCTACCGCCAGCTTGGATGTGGAGAACGAAACTGCCATTCAGGAGGCTCTTTCCCGGCTCATAAAACACAAAACTGTTCTTATCATCGCCCACCGGATGCGCACCGTAGCCGGTGCGGACAAAATCGTGGTGCTGTCCGACGGCGTGGTGGCCGAACAGGGCGCACCCGATGCACTTTATGCCCGGAACGGCCAGTACACCCACATGGTGGATCTGCAGACCGAAAGCCAGAGCTGGGTCATCTGACCCAATTCAAAAACAGCCCTTCGGCACAACAAAAAAGGACATCTATTCAAAAGAATAGGTGTCCTTTTTAGCACCCGAATCCGTCAGCTAACAGTCATGTTTAAATTACTTCCTTATCACTGCTAAGCCAAAGGTTGCAGGATTATTTATTTAAGCTGTATTTATCCCTTTTTCTGCCACAATAAAGGCATGAGTAATATTTTGTGGGCACAGCGAAAAAGCAAGAAACACTACGTAGGACAAAACGGTCGCGGCGCAAAAGTAGAAATCGGAATGGGTGAAAACCAGTTCACGCCCGGGGAACTGTTGCAGCTGGCGCTGGCCACCTGTCATACTTTTTCCGCCGATCACGTATTCGCTGCCGCTTTGGGTAAGGACTTTGACGCGACCGTGGGAGTAAGCGCCAAGAAAGACGAGCGCCGTGATTCTTATTCGCATCTGACAGTAGAAATGGTGGCTGATCTGTCTAGTCTCAGCGAGGAACAGGTAGCACAGCTGCGGCAAAAATCCCAGGAAGAAATCGATAAGTACTGCACCGTTGGCCATACCCTAGATGATGGTGCCAGCTACGACTTTGACCTGGTATCAGAATAGCGACGTCAGTTGGGATTATCCCTCCCGATGGCACAGTAGTCTGGCCTCGCCCTCAGAAAGAGCTAAGCGCTGGGGGTAACCAGCAAAGGAATTACCCCTGAATATGCGCGCGATTCTTATAGGCCGCTAGGCAGTCGCGGGCAACCGGGGTGTCATTATAGGCGTGGAAAACTCCCTCAATTTCTTGATAGGGCTCCGCGCCTTTGCCGGTAATTATTACCGTGTCGTCCAAGTCGGCTGCCAAAATGGCTTTGCGGATTGCGTCCCGCCGACAGGTAGTAATCTCGCAGACGTCCTTCATCCCGGGGCGTTCCTCTTTAATCCCACCAAGCAGCTCGGCGCGAATACTCTCCGCATTCTCAGTGCGGGGATTTTCGTCGGTCACCCAGAGCAGGTCCGCCTCTTGAGCAGCCACTTTTGCTAGCGGCACTCGTTTGGTGGCATCGCGATCCCCATCGGTGCCAAAAACCAGGTGTAGTTTTCCGGGTGTAAACTCTTGCATAGTCCGCAGAATCGAGGCCAGCGCCTCGGGGGTGTGGGCGTAATCATTGATTACCAACGGAGTTCCTTCATTACGCCGACTAACAATTTCGAGGCGTCCGGGAACTGCCAAGCTAGCTAAGCCCGCTTTTGCGGCCTCGGCAGGTATCCCAATTCCAGTGACCATTAAATAGGCAATCGCGGCGTCCTGGACATTAACCTCCCCGGGCAGGGCCACGGTGACTTCTTCCTCGCGTCCCCTATTCGGTTCCGTTTTCGCAGTTAAAGTAAAATCACAGGCCGCATGGGCAACATTGTTGACTTTTCGGGTTACTACCCAATCGGCTTTAGCAGCCGGATCGTAGGCAGATACTGTCACTTTATTGGTGTTGCATTTGTCTGCCAGCTGCTGCCCCCACTTATCATCGGTGCAGATCACACAGTAATCCGTAAATTCTTTGGAGCACAGCCGGGCTTTAGCTGCCAGATACTTTTCCATGGTGTGAAAATAATCCAGATGGTCATGCTGCAGATTCGTAAAACCGGTGGCATCAAACTTCATGCCTGCGACCCGCCCTAAAGCCAGAGCGTGAGCGGAGACTTCCACTACCGCGGCTTGCATTCCCTGCTCTACCCCGTAGGCTAAAATCCGCTGCAACATGGGGCCTTCAAACGTGGTGCGCGCAGATTGAATCCGCAAATCCCCCACCTGAGTTTCCGCAGTGGAAAGAATCATGGTGGATAGCCCGGCAGCTTCAAAAGCGGCTTTGGCAGCAAAACAAGTGGTGGTCTTGCCATTAGTTCCGGTCACCGCTACGGTTTTCATTTTCCCGGCCGGATTACCGAAAGCCCTGATGGCCAGGGGCGAGGCAGCTTCGCGGGGATCCGCTACCGTTACCACCGGTATTTTCAGTCCTTGGTCGCTGGCAATTTCCGCACCCTTGGCATCAGTAATGACCGCTGCTGCCCCCAGCGATTCCACCTCGCTTGCAAATTTGGCGGCATGTACATTCGCCCCGCCTACGGCGATAAAGGCCTCACCTGCCAAAATCTCATCGGAAGCCATTGACACTCCCCGCACCTGAACATTTTCCCAGGCGGGATCAATTTGGGTGGCAAAGTCCTCCACTAGATGCGCCAGCGAAACCGGAGCAATATTTTTAGGACGGAAATCTCGAAAAGTTACTGTCATGACCTCTACTCTAATAGCAACCCCTCTCTGGCGATAAAGAAAGTGAGCACTCCCTCCTCCCTTTTATTAAGGACGCACCGGTGTTCCTGCCCCTTTTGCGCAGATTTCCGCGAATACTTCGGGAGCGGTGAGACACTCTCCGAGTTGATTAGGCTTCCCGCTGCCGTGATAATCCGAAGACCCGGTGATTGCCAGTCCCAACAGCTTAGCTATTTCCCTTACTTCTGCCTGTTCTGCGGAGGTTTGTTCCGGATGGTAAGCCTCCAAAGCAAATAATCCCGCTTCTTTTAGCGCCGCGATGGTAGCAGCCGACAAGAATCGGCACTGCCGGCGGCCGGCTCGCGGGTGCGCCAGAACCGGGACTCCCCCGGCTTTTATTACCTGCTGAACCGCATAGCTAGTATCGGGAGCCTGATAATGCACATAGTATTTACTGGAAGTAGCTAGCACCTGCTCAAATGCGGCGCTGCGATTCGGAAAATACCCGCCCTTCACCAACACATCAGCAACGTGAGGACGCCCTATCGGGCTGGAACCAGCCTGCTCGGCAACTTGCGCGTAAGAAATATCGAAATCGACAGCTAGGCGTGCCACCATTTGCCGCATCCGTTGCTGGCGTGCCTCCACGGTTTTTGTGAATAGCTCCCTTAGCACCGGGCTTTGGGGATCGGGTAAATAGGCGAGCAGATGAGCAGTGATTCCCTCATGGGAGGTAGAAAGCTCCACCCCGGGCACTAAAGTAACACCGCACTGAGAAACCATTTTGGCGGCGGCAGCTATTCCCGCGAAAGTATCGTGATCGGTGAGGGCGATCGCATCCAATCCGGCCTGAGCCGCCAAGAGCATCACCTGCTCAGGGGTATCAGTACCGTCTGAACAGGAAGAATGAGTGTGTAAATCGATCCGCGCAGCCGCCATAGGACTATCTTAGATTACCGTGGCATGATGGAGGCATGGAAGAAAAGTTAGTAGCACCAGAGGAACAACCCTTAAAAGACCGGGTCAATAACCGCTCTCGCCGTATTGGCTCTGCGGCGTTTAGAGAATTTATAGGCAGCGGATGGGGGGAACGCAAAGATCCCGAGCCTATTCCCAGCCCCTCGCGGGATTTTTTGGATGCGCGCTATCAAAAACTAGGATCCCAGTTCCAGGGAGAACGCCTAGTGATTCCCGCCGGGAACTATAAGGTGCGTTCTAATGACTGTGACTATCGTTTCCGGGCACACTCGGCATTTGCTCATCTGACCGGGCTAGGCGGGGAACTAGAACCCGACGCTGCCCTAGTCCTGGAACCGCTGACCGATAAAGAGGGCACGCCCTTGGAAAACGCCCCCGAGAATACCGGCGCAGCCACCCATCGCGGGATCGTATTTTTCCGTCCCCAAGCTCCGCGCAGTAGCGAAGAATTTTATGCTGACTCCACCTATGGCGAGTTTTGGGTAGGACCGCGGATGACGCTTTCCCAGATGGAGGCGGTGACTGGCCTGGAGGCACGCCCCCTAGATACCCTCCCCGACCTATTGGCTAAAGACGCTGGTCTAGTGCAGCTGCGAGTGATTCGCGAAGTCGATACTTCCGTGCAGGCGGCGGTAGAGAAAGTACGCCGGGAAGCCGGGCTGCCAACCGGAGAGGACGCGCGGGGCCGGGATGAAAAACTCGAAGAGGCTGCTTCGGTGCTGCGCCTGCAAAAGGATGCGGCCGAGGTCAAAGAACTTCAGCACGCGGTTGCGGTTACTAAATCGGGTTTTGAAGCGATAATTCGGGCACTGCCACGCGCCATCCAGCACCACCGCGGTGAACGAGTGATTGAGGGTGCCTTCCAGGCTCGGGCCCGCGAAGAAGGTAACGGTCTGGGGTACGACACCATCGCGGCCTCCGGCAATCACGCCAATACTTTGCATTGGATTGATAATGATGGACCTGTCCACGAAGGTGATCTGATTTTGATTGATGCCGGAGTGGAAGCCGATTCTCTCTATACCGCAGATATCACCCGCACCTTGCCGGTAAATGGCAAGTTCAACCCGGTGCAGGCCAAAGTGTATAACGCGGTACTCGACGCCTGTGAAGCTGGTTTAGCACAAGCTAATAAGCCCGGCTGCAAGTTCAAGGATGTACATGATGCGGCGGTGGCGGCGCTGGTTAAACACTTGGATGCCTGGGGGCTGCTGCCGGTAAGTGCCGAGCAGACCCTATCAAAGGAAGGTGGGGAATACCGGCGCTGGATGCCGCATGGTATCTCCCACCACTTGGGGCTAGACGTCCATGACTGTGCCCTAGCGGCCCGGGATATGTATATGGACGCCCCCCTAGAGCCCGGTATGTGTTTCACTATTGAGCCGGGCCTCTACTTCCATAAAGATGACCAACTATTGCCGGAGGAACTGCGAGGCATCGGAGTTAGGATCGAGGATGATGTGCTAGTGGAAGCAGACGGCAGCGTACGCCGCATGTCGGAAGATATTCCCCGCACCATCGAAGAGGTAGAAGCTTGGATGGCGCGGGTACAAGCCGAGTAGCAATACCCGGTAGCTCAGATAGCCTCGAATTCTCCCGGCTGTTACTGAGCCGAGTCGGGGCGATGACTAATAGTCATCGCCCCGCTTTATTATCCCATTTTGCTACCGCTATCCTGGTCACACACCATATCGTGGCGCTTAGCATCATAATGCCAAGTGCTGCGTTTCTTCGGAACGTCCCGGCCACAACCACAGCAAGGTAAATCCGACCAGGTAAGGGTGTGTACAATCAGCTGCGGGTTAGATCCGCCGGTAGAAAACTCTGCATGGTCATAGTCTTCTCCGCAACGACCTGCAGAATAAACCGGAGTTTCTAGTTGCTCGGGGACGCCGGTAAGAGGATTCATCAACCAGACATAGTTGGTGCTAAGAACATCCATACCGCTGTTAAAAGCAGACATGGAAATAACCGGAATTACGGCGTCTAAATAGCCGTCTCCATTAACATCGCCGTATTCAATAGCATAATCTGCGGGGGTACTATCTCTAGTTTTAGCCTGCAGCGAGAAAATATCTTCTACTCCATAGTTCGCGGCATTACCACCCTGAGCAGCCAGCAGCTGCTCGGTCTGTTTTTCGTTTAAGCGATAAATGCCTTTGTCTAAACGGTAGTTCGTTAGTTTGTCACATCCCAGTTGCTTATTTTGAAAATCCTCTTGGCACTCGGGAGCGCTATAACCGCGAGGTAATAACCAATCGGTATTAGCAAAATCGAAATTCTTGATGGCATCTTTTTTGGTAGTGGCGCCAGCGGAGCTGCTATCTGCCTTATCAGCGTTCTTAGCTCCAATGTAAATACTGTTGGTAAGCTTGCCGTCCTCGTTCCAGTTAAAAATCAAGAGGGTTTCACCAGATAAAATACTGCGCCCGGGTTCCTTTAGGGTTTTCGTCCACAGCAACTTATTGTCGGCATCTAACCCGAAAAGGGTATTGGTCTGCATTGCCGAAGGATAAGCTACCACCCGTACATTGCCCACCGTTCCCAGGGTTTCACCGCTAACGCTATAGGTGCTTTCTTTAGCGGTGGAAGAGGAATCTTTGCCGTTGCTCTCTTTCCCGGTTAAGGGAATAGAAAAACTATCCTTCTTCACTGTCTTTACTGCCGCGCACTGCAGGGTTTTATCTTTTATCTGGTAACGCTGGGAATCTGGGCATTTCGGCAGATTTTCCCCGTCTTTCACTGGCAAAGTTATTCCGGTATCGGCAATAGCAACTTTTTTGCCATTTTCACTGGAAACTGCCTGATAGCTCAGCCCCGCAAGCTGCTGATTCGTAAATTTATACCAAATTACTAGTGTGTAGCGATCATCTATTCTAAGTGGATACCAGAAGGGATTTTCCGGGGCATCACTGGCAAAATCTGGCGGTATCTCTACCTTTTTTATCACCACTACGGTTTTAGTTACGGTGGGCACAATTCCATTTTCTAAAGCAGAAGTGGAGTGCTGTCGGTACACCCAGATACCGCCCAGGGTCAATGCCACTACCAACACCACAACTAAGGCAATCAACATTATTACCGCGTTTTTTCGCGGTTTTTTTCGCTGCGGTGGTACCGGCGGAAACTGACTGTTTGCAGAATAGGGAGCGGGTGGTTCGGGCGGATAGGGCGGGTTCGCTACTGGATTTGAGGGCGCAGGGAATCCGGGGTTGCCGGGATAGCTGGGTGGAACCGGTGCTCCCTGATTTATTCCCGGAGCGGGATAGGCGCCGGGGTAAGTAGGAGGTGTGGGCGGGTATCCTCCTGGATAGGGATAATCCCCGCCTTGTCCTTGTCCCGGAGCAGGTACTGGCACGGAGGGCGCAGCCTGCGGATAGGGAGGATAAACTATCGGGGAATCGCCGCCACCGGTAAAAGATAGCTCCGAGTCTTCCGGGGGATTGTCTTGCTTGCCATCCTGGGGGTCGTTCACCTTACTGTCTCCTCTCTGAAACCTGTTGCGTGCGCGGATAACTAAAGACCAGAAGAAGATTGTCCGCGCAGCTTAGTTAGGAACTGGCGGGTACGTTCCTGGGAAGGATTGCGGATCAGCTGCTTGGCATCCCCAGATTCCAGTACCACCCCGTTATCGATGAAGAGGGCACGATCAGCTACTTCGGCCGCAAACTCCATTTCGTGAGTCACGATTACCATCGTCATCTCCTCGGCCGCCAGCGAGCGGATAATCTGCAGGATCTCTCCGGTTAGCTCCGGATCTAAGGCCGAGGTGGGCTCATCAAAATAAAGCATCCTGGGTTTTAGTGCCAGCGCCCGGGCGATGGCTACCCGCTGTTGCTGCCCGCCTGACAGCTCGGAGGGATAGGCCTGCCCCTTATCGGCCAGGTTCATCCTTTTCAACAATTCCAGCGCTGTTTCCTGGGCTTCTTCGCGTCCTCTCCCCTGCACCTTTATCGGGGCATCAGTGAGATTACGTAGCACGGTCCAGTGCGGAAACAAGTTAAAGTCTTGGAATACCAACCCAAAGTCGCGCCGAAACTCGCGCTCGTCGCCGGAGGAAACCTTAACTCCGTCCTCTTTCTTTAACGCCTGCTTCCCGAAATAGCAGATTTCGCCGCTATCCATTTCTTCTAAGAAAGTGCAGCACCGCAAAAGCGTAGACTTGCCGGACCCAGAAGGTCCGAGAATCGCTAGCACTTCACCGGTATTGACAGTCAGGGACACCCCTTTCAGCACCTGATTGGTGCCGAAACTTTTTTCCATACCGGTAACACGTAGCGCTTCCATCTTCCTCACCTGATCTTGTAACTTCCCATGCGTTTTTCAATCCGTTCCATCACTACCGCTACCACCAGATTAAACACCCAGTAGAAGATCCCGGCTGCTACAAAGGGAAGCATAGAAGCGCTGGCGGCGGCCTGTTGCTTCGCAATCGTAAACATCTCCGCATAGGCGATCGCAAAAGCCAGAGAAGTATCTTTTACCAGCGTGATTACCTCGTTGGTAATCGACGGTAACACCGTACGGAACATTTGCGGCAACTTGATGGTCAGGAAAGTACGCGCCGGGGAATAACCCAGTACAAACGCGGCCTCTGACTGTCCCACCGGAAGCGCCTGAAAACCGCCGCGGTAGATTTCCGCAAAATAGGCGGCGTAGTTAATAGCGAAAGCAATAATCACGGCGCTGAAACGGTAGGCAGCTCCGATTTGCATCCCGAAGAGGAAGAAGGGACCGAAATACACCACCAGGAGCTGCAACATTAAGGGGGTGCCCCGCATCACCGAGATATAGAACTGGATAAACCAGGCCAGTGGCTTAAAACGGCTCACTCTCCCGCCATAAACTACCAGTCCCAGAGGCAACGATAAAACCAGGGTGAGGGCGAAGATAATGAAGGTTTGCAGCATACCGCCGGCCAGTTCCGGCAAGAACGATAAATCCATTAACAATAGCTCCCTGCGCCAGCTTTTGATTTTTCACGCAGCAAGCTAATCAGTAACAATCGCTTTTTCTAATTTGTACTTCTTAGCGATCTTGAGGAAAGTGCCGTCTTTCTTCATCTCGTCCAAGGTCTTTTGCACCTGGTCGCGCAAGGCTTGGTTACCCTTTTTAAAACCGATGCCGTACTGCTCGGTGTGGAAGGGCGGCTCCATAATTTGGAACTTTTCCTTCCCGCGCTGTTCCAACTGATATTCGGCTACTCCAATATCAACCGCAACCGCGTCGGCTGCGCCTGCCTCTAGGGTCATAAACGCATTATTGTAATCGGGCACCTGGGTCATTTCCTTGAAGCTGGACACCAAACCCGCGTTTTCCTTGTCTTGCAGCGCGGCCAGACCCGACGAATCTACCTGCACCAACACAGTCTTACCCTTCAAATCCGCCGGGGACTTAATCCCCGATCCGGCTTTAGTTACGAACACAATCGAGTTATCTACGTACGGTTTAGAGAAAGTGTATTGTTTTTCGCGCCCGTTCATGGTGAACCCATTCCAGATGCAATCGATAGTACCCGACTTGAGTTCCATGTCTTTGGAATCCCAATCAATAGCTCGCTTTTGCAGGTTCCAGCCGTTACGTTTAGCTACCTCGGCAGCAAGATCCAAGTCGAAACCTACATATTCTCCGCTCTTATCTTTATATCCATAGGGCGGGAAGTTGGCATCAAAGCCTACCGTAAAGTCATCACCCTTAGCTTTGCCAGCATCTGCGGCGCCCGAGCCTCCTGCACATCCGGAAAGCGACAGTGCCATCACCAGACCGGTTAGCATTAATAGCGTTTTCTTCAGCTTCATTGGGAATCTTTCTCTAAGTCAAACCTGCAAGATACCTAGAGTTTAACAGAGCACCTAGCGGAATCTTTTAAACGCCCGTTCTCATCTCAAAGTACAAAATATTTTTTGCGTTCCCAGTTTTTGGGTATAAAACATCCTGAGCTTTCGAATCTGCCGGGTTTTCGCGGCAGGTTTCTGCCGCGAAAAAGCAAATTATCCGACCTGGTATCCGGTGCGAGCTTTTAGCAAATCGCCCCCGGGAACCGCTTCAATTAGTTCGCGGGTGTATTCCTTTTGGGGATTGGCGAAAATATCGTCAGCTTTGCCATATTCAACCAGTTTGCCCTGTTCCATCACCGCGATATCGTCTGCGTTTTCACGCACCACCGCCAAGTCGTGGGTAATGAACAAATAGGTCAACCCCAGCCGTCCTTGTAGCTCATTAAGCAAATGCAAAATCTGATCCTGCACCAGCACATCCAAAGCAGAAACTGCTTCGTCCAGTACTACGAGCTCTGGGCGCAGCGCCAGGGCGCGCGCAATCGCCACCCTTTGCCGTTGACCGCCAGACAGTTCATTCGGAAAACGCCGCATAGCGCTGCGCGGGAGCGCCACCATATCCAGCAAATCCGCCACTCGTTTTTCTCGCTTCGCGCGATCCCCAATGTGGTGGGTGCGCAGTGGCTCTTCAATACAGCGGTACACCGAAAACATGGGATCTAGGGAACCGTAAGGATTCTGGAAAACCACCTGCATCTTGCGGCAAAGCGCAAATAGTTGTTTGCGCTTCAAAGTCGATAGGTCGATTCCCTCGTAATAGACCTTCCCGGAAGTGGGGTTGAGGAGGTTCAATATCATGTTGGCAACCGTAGATTTACCGGAGCCAGACTCTCCTACCAGCGCCAAAGTAGAACCCCGGCGCACCTGAAAAGACACGTCATCGACTGCCCGGAAAGTCTTCTTCTTACCCTTTTGCCCGCGAATATCGAACTCTTTCACCAGATGCTCGACCCGAATCACCTCGTCACCAAGGTGTTTTTCTAAGGGCTGCCCCAAGACATTGGTACCCATCACTTTTTGTCCGGAGCCTTTGGCAGCCGCCACTGCTAGGTTCACATCTGCAGAGGTATGCGATTCGATAGTCCCTGGCACTTCCGCTGCTTTTTGGGGAGAATGATTTATTTCAATCCTCCGAGACGCTAGCGAGGGCGCCGCATTAACCAAGCGCTTGGTATAGGGATGGCGAGGATCGTTCAAAATTTCCCGCGCGGGTCCGGATTCTACTACCCGTCCGCGGTGCATAACTACCAGATGAGAGGCTCGTTCGGCCGCCAGTCCCAGGTCATGGGTAATAAACAGGGTGGAAGTACCCAGATCCTGAGTTTCTTTTTCCAGGTGATCCAAGATGCGCCGCTGAACAGTCACGTCTAGGGCGCTGGTGGGTTCATCGGCGATTAGCAGTTTCGGCCCCGCCGCCAAACCGATGGCGATTAGGGCGCGCTGGCGCATACCCCCCGAAAATTCGTGCGGATATTGCTTGGAGCGTGCCTCAGCATCTGGCAAACCTGCATCTGCCAGTGCTTTCATCGCTTGTTCGTGAATATTACCGCCCTTGGTAGCTTCGTTGAACTTCAAAGCTTCTGCCACCTGGGAACCGATTTTCCAAACCGGATTCAGGTTCGACATCGGGTCTTGCGGTACCATCCCGATCTGGGCTCCCCGCACCTGCTGCATCTCTTTTTCAGTCAGGCTGGTCAGTTCGCGCCCATCGAACTTAATAGATCCGCCGGCAATTTTCCCGGTACCGGGCAACAGCCCGATGATCGCCATGGCCAAAGTCGATTTACCAGACCCGGACTCCCCCACAATCGCCACCGTCTGTCCCCGGTAGAGAGTGAGATTAGCTTTGCGCACCGCTGGAACCACGCCGGTAGTGGACTGGAAGTTAACCTCTAGGTTTTTTACTTCCAACAGGGGCGTAGGCGCAGGAGGGGTACCAGCGTTAGCTACGCTACGGTCGGCAAGAGTCTGATCCGAGTCAGCTGCCATAATCTGATCCTTTTGGTTATTTTGATTCACGATTAATGTTTCCTCTGGTTCGGGTCGAGAGCGTCACGAATTACGTCCCCCATCATGATGAAGCTCAATACCGTAAGCGCCAAAGCGATAGACGGCAAGAACAAAATCATAGGCGCAGTACGTAGCTGTTGCTGGGCAGTAGAGATGTCTCCACCCCAAGAAACGATAGAGGACGGTAATCCAATACCCATGAAGGATAGGGTCGCCTCCGCCACGATGAAAGTTCCCAGCGCCACGGTGGCATAGACTATCACCGGCGCAGCCGCATTCGGCAATATATGGCGCAGCAGAATCCGGATATTTGATACCCCCAGGGTACGCGCCGCAGTTACGTATTCCTCGTTCTTAATCGAAAGCACCGCGCCCCGGGTAATCCTGGCGATTTGGGTCCAACCAAAGACCCCCAGCACGATTACCACCATCCAGATAGAGCGATGTTCTTTGAACATTTGCATAATCACGATGGCGGCCAGCACCATGGGGATGGCGAAGAAGATATCCACAATCCGGGAAAGGATCGCGTCTAGAATTCCTCCGAAGTAGCCTGCCAAAGCACCGAAAACTACCCCGATAATGGTGGCAGTTAAGGTAGAGAAAATCCCCACTGCTATCGAGGCACGCGCCCCATAAATGATCCGGGAATACAGGTCACATCCCTGTTTATCGAATCCAAAAATATGACCTTTAGTCGGCCCCTCAATCGAATTCTCCAGGGTGCAGTAAGTGGGATCTTGAGAAGTAAACAGCTGGGGCACGATGGCCATCAGCACTGCCAAGACAATAATCACCAAAGCCACCCAAAAGAGGGGGCGGCGGCGCAACTGTTTCCAGGCTTCGCCCCACACCGAGGAGGGCGCCGATTCGTCGGCTACCGCATCGACTGCCCCCAGGCCGGTTTCATCGACCTTGTTAACGAAATGTTTTTGTCCGGGAAGTAGTTGGTTACTCATAGCGAATCCTCGGGTCTAGTACAGCGTATAACAGGTCTACTAGCAGGTTGGCAACGATATAGACCAGCACCAATACAGTAGTAATAGAAACTACCGTAGCGGCCTCACCACGTAAAATAGCCTGGTAAAGAGTACCGCCGACACCGTTAATCGCGAAAATACCTTCAGTCACAATCGCGCCGGTCATTAAGGCCCCCAGGTCTCCTCCTAGGAAGGTAGCTACTGGAATAAGGGAGTTGCGCAGCACGTGGTGAGTCATTACCCGGGATTCGGGAATCCCCTTTGCCCGGGCAGTCCGCACGAAATCAGCGGTCAGGTTTTCCGAAACCTCTTGACGAGTAAGGCGGATAACGTAGGCACAAGAAACTGCTCCTAGCACTAACGCCGGCATCAGCAAGGACTGGAAGTTGACGTTTGCCCCTACGGTAGTAGGCAGCCACCCTAGTTTCACCCCTAAGAGGAACTGCAGCAAGAAGCCGATTACGAAGGTCGGTACCGCGATTACTACCAGGGAAATCACTAGCACAGTCGAGTCAAAAAGTTTACCTTTTTTAAGTCCGGCAAAAAATCCGAAGAAAATCCCGATCACGGCCTCAAAAATAATCGCCATAAACGCTAGCTTGATAGTTACCGGGAAGGCGTTGGCCATTACTTCGGTTACTTCTCTGCCGGAGAAGGTCTTTCCGAAATCTAGGGTGACGATTCCCTTTAGATAAAGCAGGTACTGCATCCACAGCGGTTTATCGAGGTTGTATTCCGCGCGAATCTGCGCGGCTACCGAGGGGGGCAGTCCCTTATCTCCGCCTAGTGCCTGCACCGGATCTCCCGGCATGGCATACACCATCGCGAAAATCAGCAACGTTGCCCCAAAGAATACCGGGATCATCTGTAGTAGACGATGCCCTATGTATCTGAGCATAGGTCTCTCCTTGACTATAAGCTGAGTTAAACCTTATCGCGTTAACGCTTCCAGGAAAAAACCGGAGGCGGATCTGAAGGCATTTTATTGCCTTCAGATCCGCCTCTTAACTGTGTTTACTACAGTTTATTTGCGATTTTTTCTTTACTTTGCGTTCTTAGTGATCTGGTAGTAAACCGGTTCACTCTTCCAGTTAAAGGTTACGTTGGAAACATTTTCTTTGTTCCAAACACCTAGAACATTGGAGTACCACAGCGGGATAGCAGGCAGATCAGTGAACAGAATCGATTGCGCTTCTGCAAACTTCTGGTCCTGAGCGTCTCCTACCGGCAGCTTCGCAATCTCCAGCATCAGCTGGTTGAACTGTTGGTTGTCGTATTTACCATCATTGGAGTTGCCGTTCTTGGAGTATAGGGGCTCCAAGAAGTTCGTCATCCCCGGGTAGTCAGCTTGCCAACCAGAGCGGAATGCGCCCTTAATGGTTTCCTGGGTAATGGCATCGCGCAGTCCCTTGAAGTCCGGGTAAGGATCGCCGACCGCATCAATACCCAAGTTGGTCTTCAGCTGGTTAGTAACCGCGTCTACCCAGTCTTTGTGGGAGGAGTCCGAGTTGTAGCCAATAGTGAACTTGCCATCAAACTTGGAAATTGCGTCAGCTTTCGCCCACAGTTCCTTAGCCTTGGCTTTATCAAACTTCAGCACTTCCGCGCCCTTAACCTGCTTCAAAACCTTGTCATAGTTAGGCATGGCTGGAGAAGTGAAATCTTTCGCAGGTACCCGGGTCTTCTGGAAGATCTTTTCACAGATGCTAGCGCGGTCAATAGCGTAAGAAAGCGCTTGACGACGCAGGCGGCCTTCCTCATCCATTCCGAAGTGCTTTAGCCGATCCGGAATGGTGAAGGACTGGAAAATAGCCACCGGCTGGTTAATGCTGGAATCTGGGAAATCAGACTGGAAGTTGCTCATTGACGCAGCTGGTACGTCATCGAGTACGTCTAGCTGACCAGACTGTACATCGGCATAGGCGGCCTCGGACTTGGTGTAAATCTTGAAAGTGATTCCACCGTTCTTAGCTTCCCGCGGTCCAGAATACTTATCGTTCTTTACCAGTTCAATAGATTCGTTGTGGTGCCAACCCTTGTCCTTGAGGGTGTAGGGCCCGGAGGTAACCGTGGGGTTCTGACCGAAGGCTTTCATGTCTTTGAAAGCCACATCCGGCAGCGGCACATAGGCGGAGTAGCCCAGGCGCAGCGCAAAGTCAGAAGTCGGCTGATTGAGAGTTACCTGGAAAGTGTAATCATCAACCTTCTTTAATCCCGACAGTTCCGGTACATCGGGAGCTTCGGCTCCTTCTTCCTCCGGACCGGGAGTAAAGCCTTTAATTACTTCAAAGAAAGAAGAAGACATTTGCGCGTTCTTCGGGTTTGCCCCATAGTTCCAGGCCTTGATGTAGTTATCGGCCTTAATTGGCGAGCCATCGGAGAACTTGGCATCCTTCCTTAGCTTAATCGTCCAAACTACCTGATCTTTAGACTCAATCGACTCGGCCAGTTCGTTCTCGGCCTTGCCAGTCTTGGGTTCGTAATAGACCAGACCAGAGAAAAGCGCGTCTAGGACGCGCCCGCCACCGGTTTCATTGGTAGAAGTCGGAATCAGGGGATTTTGTGGTTCTACCGTGTTTACAGTAATAATCCCTTTACTATCTGCATTTGCCGCTGAATCTCCGCCAGAGCCGTTTGAACAGCCGGCTAGTCCGAGAGATAGAGCAAGTGCAGATGCTAGGGCTAATGCACCCCGTCGTTTCACTATTGCCTCCAAGCTTGTTGCTTACATTTTTAAAGCTGATGTGTCAGAAAAAATGTTGACACAATCACAGCTAAATATAGCATTTCAGGTTTGGAGTTTTTACACAATCCCAAGATTTTCTCGACTTACCTTTAAGAAATCGATAACTGATATGATACCGATTAGTCAGGATATAGGCATTTATTTTTCCGGGAATTCTCAGCGGTAATAACTAGAAAAATTTCCCGGTTAAATGCCTATACATGCCGGGAAAGATCAGCTTCTTCCGGTTTAACTGCCGGGGCGCGGGTAACCAGCTTATGCCCGATCCACAGCGCCAAGAAGAACAGCAATCCAATATAGATTGCTAAGAAGTTGATGATAGAAAATCCCCCACTCATCACATCTAAGGACTGCCCCACTACCACGATGGCACACATTACTAGCGCAATAATTGGTCCCGCCGGATAGAACAGTGCCTTATAGGGAAGCTCAGCTACCGATTTGCCTTGGGCTTTATAGGCGCGGCGGAAACAGTAATGAGACCAAGCAATTCCCATCCAGGTAATAAAGCCGGCAAGTCCGGATGCATTCACCAACCATACATAGACCTGGCCGGTACCTACACGCGAGGTGGCAAAGCAAACTGCTCCCACCATACTGGTAGCTAACAGCGCGACCAGGGGAACTCCGTGTCCCGTGAGGCGAGCAAAAATAGCAGGTGCTTTTTTCTCTTTAGCTAGCGAGTAGAGCATCCTAGTCGCCACATACATGCCGGAGTTACCAGCAGAAAGAATCGAAGTTAAGATGACGGCATTCATTACCCCCGCCGCGATTGCTACCCCAGCTCGTTCAAAAAGCAAAGTAAAGGGAGACTTGGTTACGGCCTCGGTAAAGCCTTGGGCGGTGTCGGAGTCGGCACTTGCTCCCTGCAGGAGGGCGGGATCGGTGTAGGGAATCAGAAAAGAGATAACCGCGATCGCCCCGATATAGAACAGCAAGATACGGATGAAAACGGCCCGAGTAGCGCGAGGTACGTTAGTTTCAGGATCTTGGGTTTCCCCGGCGGCAATCCCGATCATCTCGGTGCCTTGGAAAGAGAAACCGGCAATCATAAAGACTCCCATGATGCCCCAAAAACCATTTACGAAGGGGGCATCCCCGCGGGTAAAGTTGGTGAAGCCCGGAGACTTACCCCCCATAATCCCGAGCACCATTAGGATCCCTAGCACTAGGAAGACGATCACCGTTACTACTTTGATAGAGGCAAACCAGAACTCTGATTCCCCGAATCCGCGAACGGTGAAAGCATTAAGTACAAACAGGATTAGCAGGAAAAGTAGCGACCAGACCCAGGCGGGAACCACCGATTCCGGGAACCAGTATTGCATCACGATAGTGGCCGCAACTAGCTCCGCTGCCACCGTGATTGCCCAGTTGTACCAATAGTTCCATCCCTGTGCAAAGCCAAAAGATTTGGAGACATAGCGGGTGGCAAAAACTTCGAACGCACCCGAGGTGGGACAGTAGGTGGCCATCTCCCCTAGCGACTGCATCAGGAAAAATACCATGATTCCGATGGCTCCGTAAGCAACCAGGGCACCTCCGGGACCGGCGCCGGTAATGGTACCGCCAGAGGCTACGAAAAGCCCGGTTCCAATCGCTCCCCCAATGGCGATCATATTCAGGTGGCGTGCCTTTAGCTTGCGGTGCAGCTGGGGGTCACCCCCCTGAGACATACCAGGATTAGCATCAGAAATTTCGCTACTGGCCACGACATCCTCCGAGATAGTTATTTTCTAGTAACTTTATGAAAAGCTACCTCACCTTTCCAATCTGTGGTCACATTGCCCACATGCTGGCTATAGCCGATGTTAGAACTGGGCGACCAGAGCGGGATTGAGGGTAAATCAGCCAGTAGCAGAGTTTGTGCCTGCTCATAGAGTTTTGCGGCCTCTTTAGGAGTGTCTGCCGCTTGCGCCCTAGATAGAAGCTCTGTGTATTCGGGGTTGTCGTAACCCATCTTGTTGCCATTACCGCCTTTTACATAGCGACCAGCGAGGAGATTATTTGGTGAGGGATATCCCATTGACCATCCCATCCGGAACGGTCCGGTAAAAGAATGTTCATCCATCATTTCCATAAGGGTCTTGAAATCAGGCTGGGGGTCACCTACCGCCTTGACCCCCAGGGTGTTAGACAGCTGATTGCAGATTGCATCTACCCAGGGCTGATTGGATTCGTTGGAGTTATAGGTAATTTTTAGCTCCCCCTGCCAGGGGCTAATCTTATCGGCAGCCTTCCAAGCCTCTTTGGCGGCCGCGGCATCAAATTTAAGTACCTGGTTCGTAGGGCCAGCATCCATATGTCCCAAGATTTGCGGCGGTAAGAAATCAGTGGCCGCCGTGCGGGTGCCGTAGAAGATGGTTTTGATTATGTTTTCTCGGTTAATCGCTTGGGATATGGCTTGGCGCCGCAATTTCCCTTCTTCGCCCGAAAAGTGCTTAGTCTGGTAATCGATATCCAAGGTCTGCATACTGGCCTGGACTGCGCTGGCACGATTTTTTCCCAAATCTTTCTCGGCGTTGGGTAGCTCCCCATCTGGAATTTGGTCAAGCACATCCAGGTTTCCAGCTAGTAGATCCTGGTAGGCGGCCGACAGATCCGCATATATTTTGACTTCCAGTCCCGCATTTAGCGCCTGGCGGGGCCCGCGGTAGGTGGTGGATTTATCTAGTTGTATCCGACTGGAGGGCTCCCAGCTAGTCAGGGTATAAGGGCCATTCCCCACTGGTTTTTGTCCGAACTCCTTTTTAATCTTCCCTTGGGCATCGAAAGCACTGTCAGGAAGCGGGTAAAAGCCGTTGATTCCCAGGCGATTGGAAAAGTCAGCTACCGGACGTTTCAATTTGATGGTTATTGTATAGTCACCATTAGCCATCACCCCGCTAAGATCTCCGGTACCGTCGTCTGTTGCTCCCTCGATTGCCTCAAAAGCGGTGGTAGCTCCGAGTTTCTGCGCAGCGGAAGCCTTCCAAGCGCGCACGAAGTTCTTCGCCAGCAGCGGGGTGCCGTCGGAAAATTTACGATCGGTGTTCATCTGGATGGTCCAGGTCTTATGGTCAGCAGAATCGGTTATTTCCCGAGCCACGTCGTTAACCACTTTCCCTTGCGGGTCGTAGGTGACCAGACCGGCAAAGAGCAGATCAATGATCTTGATTCCGGCATCATCATCGGCAGCGGCCGGGATTAACCCTCGGGCGGGTTCCTCGCCATTAATCAATATCCGGTCAACCGAATCGGTCGTAGAATTGTCGCTGCAAGCGGTCAAACCTGCGGCAGCGAGAACCGTTGCTGCCAATACGGCGAGGGGGAGCCAACGACTGCGCATAGTCTTAGCCTTTCTGAAAACCTAAATTATTAACTATAATGATACCGATTTATTACTTTTTATTTAATAATTTATATTTTGCCTGTTTTATTTTTGATTTTTCAAAATTTGTAGCAGCTAGCATTCTTATTTTCGCTGTCAGCCACATCTTTATCCGCGAGCTACTGGGTTTGAGGACGAGGGGGGCGCTATCCTACCGACTGTGCTCCCAGCAAACGGGAGACAAATCTCGTTCTAAGCAGAAACAGTTTCTGAGATAACCTGAAAATGTACTGCTCCTGCCGGCGATACTTTCCGCACAAAATCAGCGAAACCACCGCCATCGGCCGCACGGAATTTCTGATAGATCGCTTTCCAATGGCGCCAGCCATACCAGGGAGCCAGACTCAACGCAGGAACCCCCAGGTAACGTTGGCGTAAGAGCACCTGCTTCCAAGGACCAGAAACCGTATGGTTCAAATAGGCAATAGCCTCCGGCAAACCCCAAGCAGATGTATTTTTACCTTGCGAACCATATAATTGCAGATCCGCTAGAGCCAAGGCTATATAGCGCATGATCCGTTCCTGGATCAGCAATTTAATCTCACCGGGAATATCCCAAAGCTCTGGCGCCATCTCCAGGGCAAACAGATCCCAACCCAGATTGGAGGCCGGTAATCGCGCACCAATACGGGTAAACAGATTAGCACCGTAGGACTGCCGCGCCCGCGAATATAGATGCGAGCCCGGGATGCCCTTTTCCAAAGCGGCCAGCGCAAAGTAGCGGTCTTCGATTTCTAGGAAAGAGTCGAAGGCGGCGCCACTGATAGCCGCCGGATTTTCTCCGCTTTGATAGGCATGCGGGGCGCGGCTAGCAGCGCAATTACGCGATAAAACTCGCGAGTTTTCTGAAAGTTTGATCCCAGCGGGATAGTAGGGATGTACCAGGCAGCCGTAGGGGTCATTCTCCCATTTCAAGGGAGAGGTTTCGGGATTTACCAGCTCCGCCAACTCTGGGTCTACCTTGCTGCGCAGTTCATCCCAGGCATCCTCCATAGCCCAAGTAAGCACGTTAAACCCGTCTGCAAGTTCTAAATCAGAGAGCCGATATGCATGTTTATCCCCCAATTCGCTACGAAGCTGGTCGCACTGAGCTCGCAGGCGAACCAGATCCCCACTAGCCGCTTCAAAAAGCTCCGCGGGGTTAGGTTCGCTTACGCCCACGTTCAGCAAGGAAATGAAATAAGAGTGCGGATCAATCGAGCTGATGGGAGAGCAGGCAGGCAGAATTTCTTCCTTTAAAAAGCTCGCCATTTCAGAAAAAGCACCCTGGGCGGCAGAGATCCCCCGATCGAATGCGCGTTGGCTCATTTGCGAAAGCCGGGTATTGAGCATTTCAGCGCGCTTAGCTTGATAGATGTCATGAGCGGGATTTGAAAGTTTACAGGCCTGTCCCAATACCATTTCCAGGACTTCCCGAGGAAAAGCCCAACCCCGATCCCGCGATTCTTTCATCGTGGTTTGTAGTCCCGCAAACGCCTGCGGAAGTGCCAAGAATCTGCGCATAAGATTCCCCACTCCCGCCTCGTTGCTGACGTCCATGAGTTTGAAAGTTTCGGCAAAAACCTGGATTGGCGAGTTAGTGCCGCTGATTTCGGAGGCTAAGAACCCGGCTTCGAACTTTTCTTGTTCGGCGCGAGCCAACAACGTGAATCCTTCGGCTTCTCGCTTTTCGCGAGGGGTAGGCTTAGATGTCTTCGCTACTCGCGCTATGGCATCTTTACGCAAGTTGTAGCGTTCCGAGATTCCCGGCGGTGAATAATCCGGTAGGAAAGCATCATACCCGGAGATTCCCCATTCGGACGCTTTAAAAGGATCAATCCGGGCGTAGGCGGTAACGTACTGGTTAAGCACGCTATCGATTTGCTTAACATCTTTTTCCAACCGCAACCCCCGCTTTCATATTCCCTCGTTCTTATTGGCACCAGCTAGCTCGCTTGCTAATCTCTATCGTCCTATATTATGGCTCACGCGCAATAGGAAACTAAAAACAATATTCTAGAAGTGATGGAACAGTATTTCACGGATCAGCCCGCCGCTAGTGCCGGGGAACGCACCCGGATCGAAGTTTCTCTAGCGGGCAAAGAGCTTTGTTTAGAGGGAGCGGAGGGAGTGTTTTCCTCCCGCCACTTAGACAAGGCAACTGCAGTGCTATTAGCAGGGGCCCCTACTCCCCCCGCAGAGGGCACTTTTTTGGATTTAGGGTGCGGCTGGGGACCGCTAGCAATCAGTTTGGGACTTTTGAGTCCCTCTGCGCAGATATTAGCGGTGGACGTAAGCGAACGTGCCCGCGATCTCACCCGCACTAACGCCCAGCGCGCGGGAGTTTCCTTGCAGGTAGGAACCCCAGAAGAGATGCTTGCGGCCGCAAAATCCGCCGGAGGAATCGATCTAATCTGGTCTAACCCTCCGGTAAGGATCGGAAAGAAACCGCTCCAAGAGTTACTGCTCACCTGGTTGCCTCTATTAAAATCCGGCGGAGAGGCAATTTTGGTAATGGGGAAGAACCTGGGAGCAGATTCGATGCAAAAGTGGCTGTGCGCGCAAGGTTTCCCCACCCGCCGCCTTGCCTCGAAGAAAGGTTTTCGCCTGTTAGCCGTCTCCCCTGCCTAGTTAGGCGACTGTAAGCGATCGCGGAGCCAATGAGAACACTCCGTTCAGGGCGCAGGGGATAACTTTTTCCTCCCGCCCAAGAATTCGGAAAACGTAGCGACGTTTTCCGAATTCTTATGCCCACCGCGCCCACTCGGATAAAAGTTATCCCCCGCGCTACCGCTACTTGGTCAACGCAAATGCCAACGAAGGCGGCTCTTTATGAATCAACAGTCGCGGGAGGTAAAAGTTATCCCCGCGTTCCTCTGCAACCGAAGTTATAGCAAAGCGCGGGCAGATGCTTTCATCCGCATCTGCCCGCGCAGTTATTGAGTTTTATTTACTCAGCTAGTTTCCCCTGCTGGCGAAGCTAGTTATGGTTAGCGAGAAGCCACTAATTCCTTAGCGTCGATGCTGGCCTCACTGTCACGCTGAGCCAGTAGCTGGGTGCGTACTCCGCGCGGATCTTTGACGATTAGGTATCCGATCCAGACAATTCCGGCCAGTGCCACCACAAACAGACCCAGGTAGGCGTCATTGAGCATATCTTTGGCTGGGGGGACGAAAACATCCGCGCCCTCTTCGATATATTCAGCGACCAAATCAACTATCCACATTAGGGAGGCACCCCAATACATCCAGCAAAGGAGATCTACCCGCATCTTTGACTGGGGGGCATGGGAGTACCACCAAGCGGTGGAAGCAATCGCGGCAAAAAGGGTGATTACTAGGGTCATGGTTAGTCCTTTAGGCCTCGATCTTTTCAGGAGCAGGGTTGGTGCGACGTTCGTTGGCGCGAATCAAGGCAAGGCCGACACCCCATACTACGGTGACCAGCAACGCCATTCCCACACCGACAGTTCCCATTTCAAACAGCATTTGCTGGGTGGTTGACCGCTCTGTCAGCGCCGAAAGGAACGGGAAATAAGGAACCACTTCGCCGTGCCAAAGATGTTCAAAAGCTAGCAGTAAGGCTCCACCCCATAGCAGGTTGGTTAGCCAAGTTAGCTTGCGCACCAGATTCAGCGAGCGCTGGGTGCTCTCGGGGGAGGCACCATTCTTAGCTTTCTTCGCAATTTGTTTCTTAGCTACCGTTACTGCCACGGCTTCCGCGGTAGGAACAATAAAACATGCCATAATGACTCCTTCGACAATCTGTGAGTTCGCTTTCAAGTTTAGCAAATTACTTTAGGTCGATGACAGACCATTCCAATAACCCCAGCACTGCGGTTAGGATGTCACTCCCAATTCCCGCCAGGTATCTAATGAATCTGCGGCTTCCTCGGCGGTTAAAAGAGTCATCGCAAAACCGCTTTGAATTAGGACGTAGTCACCCACGCGAGCTTCCGGTAGATAAGCCATACAGATATCCTGGGCTTTTCCGGCCACGTCAACGCGCCCCATCGGCATAACGCCCGAGTCAATCGATAACACCTTGCAGGGCACTCCCACGCACATGGTTTACGTCCTTTCTAGCCGGGACAGTTTCTTCTTCTATCCCTCAGGATACCCCTCGCTACTGTTCGAGGTTATCAACTTTCAGTCCCATTTGACCCGCCGGGGCGGAACTGATTGGCAAACAAGGATCGGCCTCCCGAATAGATTGCTCCAAGGCATCTGTCCTCGCCGCATCCTCAAGAGCGACTGCTTTAGTAAGCAGTTCTGCCAGCCAGGGTTCGTTTTGGGCAGTGGGGGTAAGAATGGTGGCTGCGCTAATCGCTCCCTGAGAATCGGTGGTGTAAGTGTGAGCCAGAATCCCCCGCGGGCCATCTACCAGCCCGGTGGCGGTTCCGGGACGAAAATCTACCTGCTCCGCCTGGGGACAGTCTCCCAGTTCGCCTGATTCCCGTAGCCGTAAAAGCTCAGCAACTAAATCAACAGTTCGCTCCAGCACGTGCAAGGTGATAATCGCCCGCGCACTCGCGGCATCCTGGCTACCTGCTAACCAGCGAGCTTGGGCCGCGCTTGCAAGTTCGCTAGGCAAAGTTCCCACCGAAAGCTGCGCTACCGGTCCTACCCGGTAACGACCGTCACTAGGATCACTCCCCCGTAGGTACGGATGCGGAGCCGCCTCACCCGGAGTTTCTTCTGCAACCCGCTCGTTCCACTGTGAAAACTCAAACTCAGCCGCAGTTCTTCCCTGGCGAGCTATCCTAACCCGAGTAGCGAAAATATCCGGATTCCCTGCCTCGTCAATCAGGGCCAAATCTGCCCCTTCGAACTGGTTGCTAAGCTCAGTTTTCGGATGGTTCCTAAAAGTTAGTTCGCAAATTTTTTCGGCAACTTGCAGCGCAGCGGGCAACTCTTCCCGCAAAGTTTTTAAATCCTCGACGGTCGGCCAGTTCCTAACCCCACCTGGAACCGCAGTAACCGGAAAATGCCCGGGCGATCCCGCCGCAACCAACATTTTTTTAGAAATTTTCTTTAAGGTCACCCCGCTATCGCGCTCTAGTAGCAAGAACCGCAGCGAATGGGTTTCCACCACGGATCCGTAATGTAAAAGCCGGCGGGTGAGCTCAGCCGCCGGGGTTAGCGGCGCAGACTCACTCAGGGCATCTAGGGCCCGATTTCCCGCCAAATGGTGAGCTACCGGGCAAATCCCGCACAAATGCTCGGTCATTTTCAAGGCTTCCAGGGCGGATTTCCCTATTAACATTCCGTCAACTCGCGGAAGTCCCTGCAGATCAAAGCGGGCATGCGGGTGCCCTTGCGAGTCATGGGATACTACTACCCGCCCTTCCATCGGATCAATAATTTCATCAAGGTTGATTTTCATGGCTCTCCTGAGAAAATGAATATATGCATGAACTTGGGCTATTGACTTCGGTAGTGGCGGCCGTGGAAAAAGCAGCCGCTGACGCTGACTATCACGTTACCCGAGTTCAAAAAGTCGCGCTAAATGTTGGGACTATGTCGGGGGCTATCCCGGAGGCTCTCTACGGTTCTTGGCCAATCGCCCGAGAAGGCACCATTTGTGCCTCCGCCGAACTCGAGGTCAATACCGTTACCGCCAGCGTCTATTGCCCAGGTTGCGGTCAGGACGTAGAAATCGACGAGTTCTTTGCACTGCTGTGCCCTAAATGTGGAATGCCCACTGGGAGCCTTAGTCATGGGCGCGAGTTCGAAATCTCCTGGGTGGAGTGGGATAAAGATTAACTAGGGCGCGCCCGCGGTCTTCACCGCGGCTGGCTAGAACCGCAAAGCACTTCGAAACCGCTGCAGCTATTTAAGCCAAGAATCTAGAACTTCGGCTGCCAACTCGGTCGCCGGTTTTATCCCCGAGGCAGCGGTGGGAGTCAGCCCCAAATTTAAATCTACTTTTTCGCTAACCACCCCCACAACTTCCAAAACGGAAGGCTCTTTCCCAGTTAAACGCGCGGAACTTAAAACATCCAGCAACCCCACTTGGTGAGGCGATATCTTCATCGAAAGCAGTCGTGGCACATGATCCCCACTCATATGCAGGGCTTGTCCCGGTTCGCGCCCGTTTCCGGGAGCTACCGAATCCAGAATCAAAAGCCGTTCGGCCTCTTGAACTACCGGAACCAATTCCATACCGTTGGTTCCGCCTTCCAGCAGGGCTAACTCTCCCCTAGCTATCGCCGCTTGCCAGGCAGGGCGTTGCGGCAATAGAGCCTGCAGACTAGCCAGAATCTCTAGACCAATACCGTCGTCGCCCATAATCGGGTTGCCGACTGCCAGAACTGTAAAACGACTACCTGCCCAACCACTGCCATCCACGGCAGAAAGGTCAGGTAATGCCCTATTGCCATCCGAATCGATGATATTTTTCGTAGAACCCGCTACGTTATCAGGATCAACGCTTGCGACAGGGGTTGCAGGCACACTTTCACCTGGGGTCATTGAATCCTTTCGATTTATAGTTCGGGGGCATCAATCGGCTTTGAAGTGCGACGCATCCATACGCCTCCAGAAATCATCGCCGAAATACCTCCGTGGCGTTCCAGAGAATCTGCGCGGAATGCCAAATAGATGTGGGCAATCACGAAACCCCAGAACAGGAACATAATCATCGCATGAACTAGCCGCATAAAGGGGATACCGAACCAGTCATTGGGAGCTGCCATAATCGCCCAGAAGAGGCTGGTGTTCTTATGGGGCAGGGCGTAAAGCGCCATTCCGATCCCCATTTGGAAAGCACCCAGCACATAAACCGAAGTGTAGGTCAGTTGCTGCAAGGGGTTATGTGCCACATAGAGGGGGCCTTCTTTCCTTAGGAACAGGTAGAATCCCAAAGTCTCCTTTAGATAAGTCCAGTCTTCTTTCTTCTTAAATGGCCAGAAAGTTTCCCAACGCAAGTAGCGGTCTTTAGACACAAAGGCAATCACCACCCGCACGGCTCCGATAGCTATCCAGGTGAAAGCGGCTGTGAAGTGGATAAAACGCATTATCCCCATCAGGTAGCCGATGTCGATACCGCGGAAGAAAGTATCCCCGAAGAACGGATCCATAATGTAGTATCCGGTGACTGACAAGATTACAATCAACAATACATTCAGCCAGTGTAGGAAACGCAGACTCCCTGACCAAACACTAAGGCGAACCCAGTCTTCAGTGGTGGGGGTGAGGTCATCGCCTTGCAAACCGGTGCCCACCGGACGTACATTGACGAATCCCTCCATCCGGAAGGGGCTAACCTCGCCGTTTTCATCGACAGTGGCGGTAGCTACCCCTAAGCAGCGGTAACCGCGCGAACCTGCCATCTGTGCGTTCTTCCGCAGAAGGGTACGCAGCGCTCGCTCTGGTTTGGCCACGTTCATGACCGATTCCAAGTCACCCCGTGCTATCAGCGTGTTTTTGGACTCGCCCATCTTGGTGCGCTTCATATCGTTAATCCGCGCCAAAGAATAACTCCGCTCTTTAGCGGGATCGAAGTTCTCTGCCGGAATATCAGCATTGGGAGCGCCGTGTTTAAATCGATAGCGAAGAGACTCTTTTAAGGCGACATCTACCGGATCAGTGCTGCCTGCCGGGGAAACCGCTGCCATTAGTAAAAGGCGTCGCATCGAGATATCGGAGCAACTAAAACCGCCCCCTACCTCAATGCCTTTAGTCTTGGGAGCATCCTGCGAAAAAAACTGGATTTGGCGATCTTCATTAGCTTTCGCAAAATCCTTCTGCGCGGCTTTCACCGATTTTTCGGCAGTTTCTGTCCCCGTCTTATCGCTCATGATGTAACCGCCTCACCTAGGAGATTTCCGTCAGGATCTAGAATATGAACCCCGCAGGACATACAGGGATCGTAGGAGTGGATAGTACGCATTGGCTCTAGCGGAGCCTTGGGATTGACCAGCGGATGGGTTCCCGTTCCCATCAGTGACTGTTCGTAGGGACCGGGAACACCGTTAGCGTCGCGTCCTCCCGCCAACCAGGTGGTGGGTACCACTGCTTGATAGCGATCCACCTTCTCGTTCTTAATGGTTACCCAGTGCGATAGATTACCCCGCGCGACCTCTACAAACGAGTATCCTTGGCCGGTTTCTGGCCAGCTGGAGGGTTCCCACTTGCTGGCATCGAAAACATCAATATTGCCTTGCTTGATGTTATTCACTAAGGCGTTGTAGTCTTCGCGTAACAATCCTGCTGAAACCACGGCTTCCGCTGCGCGCGCAAAAGTGCGTCCCATCGTGGAGTTAATTTGATCGGGGGTAATTCCCAGGGTTTGAATAGCCCCGTCAACCAGTTTCTTAACCGGTTCGTAGCCTTGGGCATAAGCCACGACCATCCGCGCTACCGGACCAACCTGCATTGGTTTACCGTCATAACGAGGAGCCTTAGACCAGGTGTATTTATCCTTATCGGCTAACCATTCAAAAGGCGGCTGGGGACCGGTATACTTCACTGTGGTTTCGCCCTTGTCAGGAGTTAGCCCCTTCTTGTCCCCCACCGAGTATTCATACCAAGCGGAGGTGACGAACTCTTCAATCTTGTGTGGATCGAAGGGCAGAACCTTGGTCAAATCCCCATTAATTATTACCCCCGGTTTGATAGCCATATGTGGAGACTTCAATCGGGAATCATTGGGGTCGCCACTAAAGGTGGCTCCCGCCAAACCCACTGCCAAGTAGTTCGGGTGAGTGGCTCCAATATCGAAATAGTCTTTATAGACGCCTGCCAGCGCAATCACATCGGGGTAATAGCAGTCATTGACGAACTCAATAATTTCGTCAATCCACGCCTTGACCTGGTCGAGCTGTACCTGGTTGATGGATTCCGAAGAATTCGGGTCAATCGAGCAAGCCATCCCGCCTACCAGGAAGTTCGGGTGCGGGTTCTTGCCCCCGAAGACGGTGTTGATACGAATCATCGAGCGCTGGAATTCCAAGGCATCCAGATAGTGCGCCACGCACATCAAATCAGCTTCAGGAGGAAGACGGTAATCAGGATGATCCCAATACCCGCCGGTAAACACCGACAGCTGTCCGGAATCAAGCACCTGTTGAATGGTGTCGCGTACCTCGGTGAAGCGCTTTAGGTTATTGCCCCGCCACTTGGAACCGATGGAGTGCGCAAACTCCACCGCCTTAGCAGGATCTGCCTTAGCCGCGTTCGGAACATTCACGAAGTCCAAAGCATGCAAGTGATAAAAGTGAATCACGTGGTCTTGGATTTCTTGTGACCCCAAAACTAAACCGCGGATTAAACGCGCGTTTTCGGGGGGATTGGAACCAATCGCGTCCTCGACTGCGGTAATCGAAGCAATCGCATGAACCGAGGTACATACCCCGCAAATTCGCTGGACAAATGCCCACACATCCCGGGGATCGCGATTCTGGACAATAGTTTCGATTCCCCGAAACTGGGTGCTAACGCTCCAGGCTTTCTTAATCTGATTCCCAGCGGTTTCCATCTCGATACGCAGGTGACCCTCAATACGAGTCAACGGGTCGATAACTACTTTTTCAGCCATTATTTAGCCTCACTGTTCTTCTCGGTGGTTGCCTCGGGGGTTTGCGCCATAGGTTCTTCGCTGGATGGAGATGGTTCAGTATCGATAGCGGTGGCGTCACCAAACGCCGCCATCGGCGAATTCTTGGTTGCTTTCCGGTCAGCTGCGGCTCTAGCAGCGGTTATCCCCGCATGCACGGCAACGCCGGCCGCAACAGCCCCGGTGAGCCCCAGACCCACCTTTTCAGCGGTTGCCTCTACCCCAAAGCCCGGTACTGTGGGCAGCTTCTGATAGAAGGGGGTGAAACGATCATAAAAGTCGCGTTCAGTACAACCAATACAGGGGTGACCGGCACCGATCGGCCAGCCAGACTTCAGGTTCCACTGCACTATCGGGCAAGGACTGAAAGTGGAAGGCCCCTTACATCCCACATCGTATAGACACCAGCCTTCGCGAGCTCCGGCATCGTCGAAGGTACGCACGTACTGGCCGGCATCGAAGTGTGGCCGGCGCGGGCAGGAGTCGTGAATACGCTGGCCATAGGCGAATAGGGGGCGTCCTTCCGAATCAAGCTCGGGAGCTTTCCCGTGAGTCAAAATATAGGTTAAGGAGGCGGTGATTACTTCCCCAATTGGGGGGCAACCAGAAACGTTAATAACCTGTTTGTCTTTGATGATTTCATCCACGCCGACGGCGCCGGTGGGGTTAGGTTTGGCCGCTTGCACGGAACCAAAGACTGCACATGCCCCGACTGCCAAAATCATAGTGGCGTTTTCCGCTGATTCCCGCAGCACCTGTTCGGCAGATTTACCACCGATAGTGCAGTAAATACCGCCATCTTTAACTGGAATAGAGCCATTGACCACCAAGATATGTTCCTTGGCGTTAGTGTCGGCCAGCGCCTTTTCAGCTGCCTCACCTGCAGCCGCCATTACTAACTCGTTGTAGTTCACCGAAAGTAGGTTCAGCACCACTTCTTCCACGGTGGTTCCCCCACTGCGCAAAGCCGATTCCATACAGCCGGTACATTCTTGGAGCTGCAACCACACCACATTTGGTTTAGTAATCGCGCCCATTTTGTCAGCCAGTTCCTCGGCTGCACGCTGAGCCGGGGCGGCATGAGCCATCTCGGGAGTCCCCACGGCAAAAATAGCTGCCAAACCAGCACAATATTTAACGAAATCTCGTCGGCTGACCCCGGCACTGGCGAGGTTATCGGCAAGAGTCCCCTCCCGCCACGGCTTTATCTCATAGCTCATTTCCGGTTCCTCACTATATTGAAGTTAGACCACAACGTCTCTCGAGATCATTATAAGCAGTTACCTCTCATACATCCTGGTCACCTGCTAAAACGTTTATAGGTATTACGCAAAAAAAAATAGCGTATTTATAGTTGCTTTAACCACTCGATCCAGGCATCAATGCCTTCACCCTTCAGGGCGGAAACTTCGATCACCTTCACCCCCGGGTTGACCTGCTCTAAGTAGCCGCGGAACCGGTCCATATCGAAGTCTAAATAGGGGGCCAGATCCATCTTGTTAACCACTACGATCTCAACCGAGCGGAACATTACCGGATACTTTAGGGGCTTATCTTCGCCCTCGGTAATAGAGAACACCATCGCTTTGGCGTTCTCACCCACGTCAAATTCTGCCGGGCACACCAGGTTGCCTACATTTTCGATAATCACCAAATCTAGCTTGCCTAAATCTAAACCATCCAAAGTGTGATGCACCATCGGGGCATCCAGGTGGCATTCACCCCCGAAGCCCTGTCCGGTGTTCAACAGCGATATCTGGGCACCATAACCGCTAAGACGCTCGGCATCCAAAGGAGTCTCGATATCGCCTTCAATAATTCCTATCCGCATCTTTCCCTGTAGCTCAGAGAGGGTACGTTCTAGCAGAGTGGTTTTCCCTGATCCCGGCGAGCTCATCAGGTTAATCACTTTCACATTGTTATCAGCGAAAGCCTGGCGGTTATGGGCAGCCAAATGATCATTTTCCGCATAGATATCTTCCAGAATTTCAATGCGTTCTTTCTCGGTGTCATACCCCGAGTGATCCCCGATTACTTCCGGATCAGCGACATAGTCACCATGGTCGTGATGGTGAGCATGATCTCCATGATCGTGTGAATGTACTGTGCCGTCGTCGTGGCGATGAAAACGTCCCATTTTATTCCTTTCTAAGGGGTGTCACCTCAATAGACACCACTCTAAACTCTTCCCCGCTGATTATCTGCAAATCCCGCGAGGAACATTTTTCGCAGCGAAAATCCAACACTTCCCGCATCTCGGTAGTTTCTTTACAATCTCGGCAGCGGACCACCGCCGGTATCTCGGTGATATTTAATCGGGCTGGCCCTTGCAAAGTATTTTTGCGAACTGCACTCCATGCGAAGTGGAGAGCTTCCGGAACCACCTGGCGCAAGTGTCCCACTTCTAACTCCACCTCGAGAACCTCGCGTCCAGCCGCATTTCGTGACACTATCCGAGCAAGTTGACGCGAAAGCGCAACTTCGTGCATCTATCCTCCCTGAGTAAGTGTCTCGCCGCTCATAGTGAGAACGCTCCTAACATTACCCGCTTCTCCCCTTTCAGGTTAACCTTAGGCTTGGGGCTGAAAGTTTCTATGGGAAGGACACAGATGCGGCGAGCCTATCGCCTTAGGGGCGTGGTACAAGGGGTGGGGTTCCGCCCTCACGTAGCTAAAGTAGCCGCCGAATTCCCCTTAACGGGATTCGTAGGAAACGACGATGAGTCAGTATTTATTGAAGCCCAAGGAACCGGCAAGGCTATCGAAAGTTTCATGGCAAAAATGCTCGACACGCTGCCTCCCCTAGCTCGGGTGCTGCACACTGTTGTCCGCGAGATTCCAGAGCAGGCGCACGAAGACGGCTTTAGAATTGCCTCCTCACGGCGGCGCTCCGGAGCACGTACCTTGATTCCCCCCGACACCGCCACCTGCCCTGATTGTCGCCGAGAAATGGCAGACCCGAAAAATCGGCGCTACCACTATCCCTTTATCACCTGCACTAACTGCGGCCCCCGGGCAACTATTATGGTGGATTTACCCTATGATCGGGACACCACCACGATGGTTAAGTTCCCAATGTGTCCGACGTGCCGAACCGAATATACCGATCCGGAAAATCGGCGTTTCCACGCACAACCGGTTAGCTGTTTTGATTGCGGTCCGGTGCTGTGGGTAAGCGACGCTAAAAATCCGGATTTGCGTCCTCCCACCGGAGATCGCCGTCCCCTGATCGCCTCCGCCCTTAGCGAGACTCGGGAGCGTTTACGACGCGGAGAAATCCTAGCGGTTAAAGGTATCGGTGGTTTTCATCTCATGTGTGATGCCCGCAATCAGGGGGCGGTCGCTCGGCTGCGTGAACGCAAGCAACGCGGGGATAAGCCATTTGCAGTGATGGCTCCGTCCGTTAAGGCTGCTAGCGCCCTGGCACGGCTTACCGATTCTCAATTAGAGGAGCTCTCTTCGCCGGCGCGCCCCATTGTGATCGCCCCCTTTGGCGTGGGATATGATTTGGCGCCTGCGGTTGCTCCCGGCCTGGGTGACGTGGGAATTTTGCTGCCCTATGCCCCTTTGCACCTAGAACTTTTAAGTGCCGAATGCTCCGAAATGGCGTTGGTAGCAACTTCGGGGAACCTGGCGGGAGAACCGCTGTGTTTCACTAACGAGGACGCACTCGAACGGCTATCACGGATAGCGGACGGTTTTGTTTTCCATGATCGCGATATTCATCTGCCGATGGAGGACTCAGTTTTTTTAGCAAACTCGCAGGTAACTATCCCTTCGCGGCGTTCGCGAGGGTATGCACCACTGCCGGTGGCGCTACCTCAGGCAGCGGAGCTACCTATTTTGGCGGTAGGCGGGGAACTAAAAAATACTTTTTGCCTGGCAAGTGGAGATTGGGCGCATATTTCGGGACATATCGGCGATATGGGCACCCTTGCCAGTCAAGAGGCCTTGAATAGGGCGGTAGAGCAGATGCTGAATTTTCAGCACCAACATCCAGAAAAAGTGGTTTGCGATCTACACCCGTCCTATTCCACCGGCACATGGGCTGCGCGTTTCGCTGAACAGCGCGGCATTGAATCATTACAGGTGCAGCACCATGTGGCACACGCCTATAGTCTATTGGCAGAACATTCCCGCCTAGAGCCGGCAGTAATAGTGGCAGTAGATGGCACCGGATATGGCACCGATGGCACTATCTGGGGCGGAGAAATCCTAGAGATTGCAGGTGCGCATTGGCATCGCCGTGCTCACCTACCCTCGTTTAGCTTGGTGGGAGGCGACCGGGCAGTGCGTTACCCCTGGCGAGTCGCTTTAGGGATAGCCCATGATTGGGATCTGAATTGGATTACCCAGAAAATCGGCACTGAAATTGGGGATCGGCAAGGACAATACGCCGAGTTAGAACTGGTTAAAAGTCAGTTGAACAGCGGTTTCGGAGTAGTAGCTTCCACCAGTTGTGGCAGATTATTCGACGCGGCAGCCGCCATATTAGGTATCTGCAGTGAAGTAACCTATGAGGCCCAGGCGGCGATGGAACTGGAATACACCGCCACCAGCTGGGCAAACAGGCATATAGGCGCATCGGCTTTGCACTTTAATAGCTACCGGGAACTTTTTGAGATGCTAGGTGAGGACGATCGCGAAGTAGGAGAACGCGCCTGGCAGTTTCATCTGGGATTGGCCCAGCTCCTGGGCGACCAGGCCAGAGAAATCGCCGACCAAGCAGGGGTTAATACCGTGGGACTGACCGGTGGAGTTGCCCTAAATCGCATATTTAGCAGGCATTTTACCCAGATTACCCGCGAAGATGGTTATGAAGTCCTGACCCACGCCGCGGTACCTCCCAATGATGGCGGCCTCTGCCTAGGACAGGCTTGGGCAGCAATTTTGGGAGCTTGCTAGCGGAAATGTTGTATTAGCAGATTCGCGGCAGCGGATCTCCCACCAACATGTCAATCATGCGAGTGCCCCCGAAAGCCGTTACCATCACTACCGATGACTCCGGTTTAGAAACTACCCGTCCGATATTCGCGGCTTCTTCTCCACCGGGCAGTGCTCGCAGCGCTGCTAAGGCGCTATCAACCTGGTCGGCAGGAACTACCGCGCAGAACATACCTTCGTTCGCCACATAGATGGGGTCGATGCCCAACATATCGCAGGCACCACGGGTCATATCGTGCACCGGAATCGATTCATCCTCGATAGCTATCCCCCATCCGGTAGCCACCGCTAGTTCGTTCAGTACCGTTCCCAGGCCGCCGCGAGTAGCATCACGCATCCAGCGGGTTTCCGGCACCGCCGCCATTAAGGCTTCAACCAGGTGATTAACGGCGCGAGTATCAGATTTGATCGGGGCTTCAATCGCCAGATCACCGCGTGCCATCATCACTGACATCCCATGATCTGCGATTGCTCCCGAAACAATAATCCGGTCTCCGCGCTGCACTTTACTGGCACCTAGGTGGCGCTCACCGGGCACAATCCCGATGCCAGCGGTGTTAATAAATAGTTTGTCGCCGCTGCCTTTGGGAACCACTTTGGTGTCGCCGGTAACGATCCGTACCCCCGCGGTCTCGGCGGCCTCGCGCATCGCCTGTACTTCTCGGCGTAATTCCGCGATCGGCAAGCCTTCCTCCAAAATGAAACCGGCGCTAATAACCTTGGGGATGGCGCCCGAAACCGCCAGGTCATTGACGGTACCATTGACCGCCAGTTCCCCAATGGAACCCCCCGGGAACACCGTGGGGTTAACTACATAGGAATCAGTGGACATCGCCAATTTGCCGCCACCGAAATCAGTGTCGCCGCTGCCAGCTATCTCGCCGAGTACTTCCGTTAGGGGTAGCACCCCGGCATCGGTGAGCTCTTCTAGGACTTCGTTGCCGTAACCGGAAACAAAAACCTGATCCACCAAGGCGGCGGAGGCTTTCCCGCCTGCACCGTGCGAGAGCGTCACATAATCATCTTTGAGTTTCATCCCCCGGCTGCGTACCCGGGCGATATTGGAGTTTACTTTTAGTTCGTCTTTATTCAGGCGGTTTTTAGGATCCACTCTTTGATAATCGCACAAACCGGCCCAGATTTTCATCTTTGATAGCTTTGACAAATCCAAGTAACCTGGAAGCTAGTTAGCTCAAGGAGGGTTCTATGTGCTTGGGAGTTCCTGCCGAGATCGTGGCTTTTGATGAAAATGAAAGCGGCCGCGCCAAGGTTTCACTATCCGGTGTCGAACGGATGATTTCCACGGATTTGCTGGCAGACGAGGGTTTGAAAGTCGGCGATT
>CAMYFZ010000001.1 GCA_947255165.1 uncultured Varibaculum sp. | reverse complement strand
GGACAAGGACGGGAACCTGCTGCTAGCAGATGAGATCACTCCCGACACTTGCCGTCTTTGGGACGCGGAAACCAAGAAGAAACTGGATAAGGATCGTTTCCGCCGGGACATGGGCGGAATCGAAGAGGCCTATAAAGAAATCCTGCACCGCATTACCAAGAAATAGTTATTAGTGCTGGTTCCTGGGGGCGGAGAGAAAGCTTCCGCCCCCAGGAGGAAACCGCTACTTAGGGCAAGGGAAACACAGATTATGGTCAGCTATAAAGATGCCGGTGTCGATAAAGAGGCAGGATATGAGCATGTGCGTCGGCTAAAGAAAATGGTCGCCTCCACCCAAAATGAACAGGTTTTGGGGTCACTGGGATCATTCGCTGCCCTCTATGAACTAGGCAAATACCAGGAACCAGTCCTGGTTTCCGGTACCGATGGGGTGGGTACCAAGCTGAAAATCGCCTTCGCCCTCGAAAAATATGACACCGTCGGGATTGATCTAGTGGCAATGTGCGTAAACGATGTACTTTGCCATGGGGCGCGGCCGCTGTTTTTCCTGGATTACCTAGCGTGTTCTGAGCTTGATGCCGAGGTATCTTCTCAGTTGGTTTCGGGAGTGGTTGCCGGGTGTAAACAGGCGGGCGCGGCTCTGATTGGCGGTGAAACTGCGGAAATGCCCGGTTTTTATCAAAGCGGTGAATACGATATGGCCGGGTTTACCGTGGGTGTGGTAGAAAAGGCCAATATAATTGATGGCTCGGCAATTAAAGACGGCGATGTAGTGGTAGCGCTGCCTTCCTCCGGGCTGCATTCAAATGGGTTTTCACTGGTAAGGGCGCTATTTAAAGATCATTTTCCCGAGGAACTGTTGACCCCTACTAAAATCTATGTTCCCGAAATCCTTTCGTTACTGGACGAAAAAATCGAGATCCACGGACTAGCTAATATTACCGGGGGCGGGCTAGAAGAAAACGTACCTCGGATTATTCCCGAGGGGCTTTGCGCACGGATCGAAAAAGACAAAGTACGGATTCCCGCCATCTTTAAACGCGAAGAGTTCTCGGCGGTGCCCGAAAGCGAAATGTGGGGAACTTTCAATATGGGAGTGGGATTCACCTTGGTGCTTCCTCCCGATGAACTACCGAAAGTAACTGCCGCGCTGCCCGATGCCTACCAAATCGGAGAAATCTTAACTAAAGAGCAATGCGGCTCTCCAGCGGAAACTCGGATATGCCTGCGATAACGGTTTGTTGTTCCGGGTCGGGCACTAATCTACAAGCTCTAATCGATAGCGGATGCCATATTCTCCAGGTGATTTGCAACCACGAATGCCTGGCTGCAAACCGGGCCCGGGCTGCGGGTATACCTACCTTGATTACCGAACCGATTGCAGTGCAAGATATTGATCCCCAAAGTGAACTGATAGTGTTAGCCGGGTATTTAAAGATCCTTTCTCCGCAGTTCGTAGCGGCTTTTGAGGGCCGGATTATTAACACTCATCCCGCATTGCTACCCCGGTTCGGCGGAAAAGGAATGTATGGGATGCACGTGCATGAAGCAGTACTGGCCGCAAAAGAAAAAGAATCTGGATGCAGCGTGCACCTGGTAACTAACCAAGTTGACGCAGGAAAGATTTTAGCGCAAAGAAAAGTTCCGGTACTCTCGGACGATACCGCTAAGTCCTTGCAGCAGCGCGTAATCAGCCAAGAACATCAATTGTTAGTGGAAGTAGTGAAAAACTGGGATAAATACTGCCCGAAAGAGGAGAGGGAAAACTAATGGCAAAGATTTTGATAGTAGGCAACGGGGGACGCGAAAATGCGATTAAACGCGCTCTTGCCGCCCATGAGATTGCTCAAACTACCTCCTCTAATATGCAGGAGATCTTAGAGATAGCCCAGGAGTTTGCCGCGGACCTAACTATCGTAGGCAGCGAGGATCTGCTGGTAGCTGGGATTGAGGATCTGTTTGCGCAAGCGGGGATGAAACTATTCGGTCCCGGCAAAGCCGCAGCCCGTCTGGAGGGCTCCAAAGCCTATGCCAAGGACTTTATGCGTAAATACGGGATAAAAACTGCGCGCTACGAAACCTTCACCGATCCGCAGGCCGCGATCGCGGGGCTGGCTGACTTCGATTTGCCAGTAGTAGTTAAAGCCTCGGGGCTGGCCGCAGGCAAAGGCGTAATTATCTGCCAGACCATTGAAGAAGCACGGGACGCCATCTCGCAGATAATGGTGGACCAGCGCTTCGGGCAGGCCGGAGCAAAAGTAGTGCTGGAAGAATTTCTGGTGGGTAAAGAAGCCTCGATTCTCAGTCTCGCCAATGAAAAGGGGATTTTTCCATTAGTTTCCGCCAAGGACCACAAGAAAATCGGGGAGGGGGAGACCGGACCCAATACCGGAGGGATGGGCACTTTTGCCCCCAATCCTTTCTATACGCCGGAGCGACAGGCGCAGTTCGAACGCGATATTTTGGCTCCCACTTTGAAGGGGATACAAGCTGAAGGCCTAGAGTTTGCCGGATGTATTTTCTTTGGGCTGATGCTCACTGAAAATGGTACCTACCTGCTGGAATACAATATGCGTTTCGGTGATCCTGAAACCCAAGTGGTACTGCCCTTAGTCGAGGGTGATTTTTATGAATTGCTGATCGCCTGTATGGAGCGACGCCTGGAGCCAAGTGCCATTAAAATTCGCGACCAGAAAGCCATCTGCCTGGTGCTAGCTTCGGGAGGATACCCGGGTAGCTATGAAAAAGGCAAAGAAATTACCGGGCTAGAAGGCGTGGATTATCTGGATGCCGGAGTGCGCCGCGAAAACGGTAAAGCCTATACCAATGGGGGGCGGGTACTGAATCTAGTTGCCCGCGCCGACACTTTAGAAGCCGCACGCAAGGTGGTTTACGAAAATGCCCAGAAGGTAGATTTTGCGGGTAAAACCTATCGAAAAGATATCGGCGCGGACGCGATTTAGGAGCGAAAATTGAAGGCACAAATCGTTAATAACCTGGGAGAAGAGTGTGGGATTTTCGGGGTTTATGGTTCCCCCGATGCCTCCAGTTTGATTTACTATGGTCTGCATGCTTTGCAGCATCGCGGTCAAGAGGGCGCGGGGATTGCGGTTTCCGATGGGGAAACTATTCGAGTTAAGAAAGCTAAAGGACTGGTCACCGAAGTTTTTGATGACCCCATACGCCTCAGTAAATTAAAGGGCACCTGCGGTATCGGGCACGTGCGCTACTCCACTTCGGGTAATAACTGGAGCTGCAATCTACAGCCTTTCGTCTTTCACCTGCATAACGGGAATATCGCCTTGGCTCATAACGGCAACCTGGTGAACTCCCCGGATCTAAAAATAGAACTTGAACGTCAAGGGTCAATTTTTAACTCCAACTCGGATTCCGAAGTGCTGATGCACCTGATAATGCGAGAACAAGGCGGCTTTTATGACAAGCTGTGTGCGGCTTTGCAAAAGCTGCGCGGAGGATTCAGTTACCTGATCATGACCGATGACACCATGTATGGGATTGTGGATCCCAACTGCCTGCGTCCTCTGGTGATCGGAAAAATGAAGACTCGGGGTGGCTGGGTGATAGCTAGCGAGACCTGTGCTCTGGATTTGATTGGAGCCGAATTTTATCGGGACCTGCGCGGCGGTGAAATCGCGATTATCAATGAAGACGGGCTCAAAATTGAACGCTACTGCCCGCCGGCCGACACTTGCGTAGCCGCTATGGAATATATTTATTTTGCTCGCCCCGACTCCAATATTTTAGGGAAAAATGTTCATGCAGTGCGCAAACAGTGCGGGATGACTCTAGCGCAGGAACAGCCCACGCCAGGGGCAGATATTGTGATCGGGGTTCCTAACTCCTCGCTTTCTGCGGCCTCGGGCTATGCAGAAGCTGCCCACCTGCCCTATGAGATGGGTTTGGTAAAGAACCAATACGTGACTCGCACCTTTATCCAGCCGAAACAGTCGCTGCGAGAAAAGGGGGTGCTGATGAAGCTGTCTGCGGTCAAGGGGATCGTGGAAGGCAAATCGGTGGTGATGGTAGACGATTCCATTGTGCGCGGTACTACTTCCCGCAGAATTGTGCAGCTGCTTAAAGATGCCGGTGCCCGCGAGGTACATGTGCGGATCGCTTCGCCGGAGTTTATTTTCCCCAGTTTTTATGGGATAGATGTTTCCAATTCCGCCGAACTGATCAGCGCCCATATGAATGTGGAAGAACTACGAGAACATTTAGGGGCAGAATCCCTGGGCTATCTTTCGATACCCGGGCTGGTGGCATCGGTGGGTCTGGATCTGCCCGGTGCTTACGGGGGCCTTTGTATGGATTCTTTCGCCGGCCACTACCCGGCGGGGCTGGGTAGTTACGAACAAGAATATCTAGAGAACCAAACCGAGATTCAAAAGAATTTCTCTGCCTAAAACACTATCTTTACCTCGGGGCGCATTCTAGCAGGCCGGCCGTCCTGTCTGTTTAAAACTAAAAACTAAATTTCAGGGTTTTATTCTTTAGCTGCGCGGATTTTATCCCGAGCCCGGTAGGCGGGGATTAATTCGGTGGCAAGCATGGCGGAAACAACTAAGGTGCCTCCGATGATCATTCGCAAGGTCACGTCCTCGCCCCCGAAAAGGACCGCAAAGGCGGCAGCGAACACCGGTTCCATAGTCATTACCACTGCCGCCTTAGTGGGACGTAAGTGTCGCTGCGCCCAGGTCTGCATAATTAAGGCTCCGATTGCCGCAAATATTACCGTGTAAAGCAACACGGTCCATTGTCTAGCGTCCTGGGGTAACTGCACTCCAAAGGGGAGGGCAGCCGCAAAGCAGAAAACACCAATGGCGATTAATTGGATGGCTGCCAAGGTTATGGGATCGTCTTTGGCGGCCCAGCGGGCGGTGAGCACAATGTGGAGAGCAAAAAGAGCTGCTCCTGCCAAAGTTAACAGTTCCCCGAAACCAATGGAGAGTCCTTTTAGGCTCAAAACCATTAACCCAGCCATCGCCACTAGGGCCGCTACCAAGTTCACGGGCTTGATTTTTTCTCTAAAAAGTAGCCACACCAGCAAGGGAGTGATCACTACATAAAGTCCGGTAATAAAGCCCACCACCGAGGCATCGGCACTCTCCAAGCCTTTAGTTTGTAAGACTTGCGCAGCCGAATATACCAACCCTAGAGAAAAAGCGTGTTGCCAGACTTTTCGGTTCGCCCTCTTCAGCCGAGGAAAAAATACTAGTGCCGAGAGCGCACCGGCGATAACAAATCTAACCCCTAGAAAAGATAGCGTGGTCATTGCGGTTAACAGGTCTTTGATCAGGAAAAAAGTAGAACCCCAAAAAGCGGTGGTTAGTATTAGCGCTAAAACTGCTAGAGACTGCAGATAGTAGCGATTGAGTCCCTTCAATTTCTCCCCCTTGCTTTTGACCGTCATTCGATTCTAGGAGGCTTAGCCGGGGTAAATCTATTTGAGGCGGTGTGTACTCCAGCACCTTGTGGCGCTAGCGGAAGAGAAAGAGAACACAAAATCTACCGCGGGTGCGAATCAAGGCGTCGCCGGGCACGAGGGTGTGCTATTGTTCCCTTCAGGAAAACGTTAGGAGCGTGATGAGAAGCAGACGGTGGCGCCAACTACCTGAAGTTTCTATTTTCATTTCCACCCCGCTGCGGCGGGGTATTTTTTTATCAAAAACTCTCTTGGAAAGGGCTATAACATGCCGGAAGACTATGATTTCCCGCGTTTTGGGGTAGGTCAACACCTAATTTCGGTGGGACAGTTCGATCGCGAAAACCTGGTGGAACTCTTTGACCTCGCAGAATTCCTGCGCCCGATCGCCCAGCGTAAACAAATCTGTACCGTCCTCGATGGGGCAGTGCTCTGCTCGCTTTTCTTCGAGCCTTCCACCCGTACTCGCCTATCTTTTGAATCCGCCTTCTTGCGGCTGGGTGGGGAAGTAGAAACTACTACCGGTTTCACTTTCTCTTCCATGGCGAAGGGAGAATCCATCGCCGACACTTCTCGGGTGGTTTCGGGATTCACCGATGTTTTAGTGGTGCGCCACCCCGACGCCGGTTCGGTAGCTGAGTTCGCCCGTCACTCGGTAGTCCCGGTGTTAAATGCAGGCGATGGTTCTGGGGAACACCCCTCTCAGGCATTATTGGATGTGTTTACGATGCGCAAGGAATTGCGCAAACGGGGTAAAACCCTGGATGGTTGCACCATCGCGATTATGGGGGATCTGAAATATGGACGTACTGTCCATTCTTTAATGAAACTGATGAGCCTGTATGAGGGAGTAAATTTCCGCTTGTTTTCTCCGCCTTCGTTAGAACTTCCCGACGAAATCGCCGAATATGCGATTTCTCGCGGCGGGCAGGTAATCCATTGCAATAGTCAGATTGAGGCTTTGGAGGGCGCCGATACGGTTTACGCTACTCGGGTGCAGCGCGAACGGATGACTGAGGAACTGGCTAAATCTCAGGAACTGCAAGGCTGTTTGCTGGATAAAGCGATGCTAGAAAAAGCGGGAGCCCAGGAGATCGTTATCTGCCACCCGCTACCTAGAGATTCGCGCCCTAACGCTTTAGATCTGTCTACCGACGTGGACGATCTGCCCGGGCTATCTATCTTCAAACAAACCGATAATGGCGTTTTGGTGCGCATGGCGATGTTCCTCACCACGATGGGGGTGGGCAAAGACCTAGTGCAAGCCAAAACCAAACAAAAAATCTGGAAAGTTACTCCCGAAGGCTAGGGCGCAAGAGTTTTCTCAGATAACAACCGCAGTGTAGCTTCCGGTTTATTTCCCGCGTAACCTAAAAATATGGCGGGAATAATCCAAGGTTTGGCGGCAATCTGCGCGGTAGTAGCTATTGGATGGCTACTGCGAATTCGCCGCATCATGAGCCGCGAGGTGATTGACGCACTCGCGTTGATTGTTTACTGGGTGGCGACTCCTGCGCTGATTTTTCGCACGGTTTCTAGCTCTCCTTTGGCGGGCGCAATCGGCAAACCCCTGGCAGTTGCCGCGATATCCGGGTGCGCGGTGGCCTTGATTTTCTCGATTCTGGCGCTGATTTCCCGAATGCAAAGAGTAGAACGCGCCGTGGCCACGATGAGTTCTTCGGTAACTAATGCCGCCCACATCGGGATTCCAGTTGCCGCCTACGTTCTGGGAAACACTTCCGCAGTGGCACCGGTAATTATTTTCCAGCTTTGCTTTCTAACCCCGTTTTCTTTTGTCATGATCGACCTGGCGGCCAACAAACAAAAACTTTCGATCGGTCTGGCAACAAAAATGGTTTTCACCAACCCGATGGTGATTGCGGTACTGCTGGCGTTAGCGATTAACGCCGCCCAGCTGCCGGTACCACGCCTAGCGTCTTCGCTCGCTGACCTGTTAGGGTCAGCGGCACCGGCAATGGTGCTGCTGGCTTTCGGGGCCTCCCTAAAAGATATGCGCCCCAAAGAGCTTAACTGGAAAACTGTGGGGCTAGTGGCAGCCTGTAAAGAGATCCTGCATCCCCTGCTCGCGTGGAGCGCCGGGATGATGCTGGGGCTGAGCGGACACGCGCTGCTGGCCGTGACCGTCATGGCGGCGATGCCCTCGGCGCAAAACTGTTTCGTGGCCGCTACCCGCGCGAAAGCTGGTGAGCAGGCTGCCCAAGGGGGCATTATGGTCACTACCGCCTTATTTGCGCCGGCGGTAGTGACCATAGCGGCGCTATTAACCTAAAGCAGCGCCACTGCTTCCGTTATTTCTTGAATAGGGTTTTGCGGGCATATACCGGTTCGGAAGTTACCTGCAACCCTAATTGCCGGAAAATCTCGGTGTCGACCGAACCTAAAATGGTGGTGGTGTGCACTTCGCTGCCCCGCAAATGCACCAGTTCATCTAGGGCTTTGCGCGCATTTTCATCGGTGTCAGCCGAAACTGATAGCGCAATCAAAACCTCATCAGTATGCAGCCGCGGATTACGTGCCCCTAAATGGTCAACTTTTAGGGTCTGGATAGGTTTGATTGACGAGGGCGCCAGCAGTTGGACCTCTTCATCAATGCCCGCCAAAATTTTCAAAGCATTAAGCAACATGGCAGAACAGCATCCCAACAGGGGAGAAGTCTTACCGGTAATAATCCTCCCATCGCTCAGCTGCATAGCTGCCGCCGGAGCCCCGGTTTCGGCCTCTAAATTTAAAGCCGGCCGAACCACGTAACGATACTCTTTGGTAATCCCCAGTTTTGCCATAGTCATCGCAATCCGGTGCGATTCGATGGGATCAGCATGAGTTGCTTCCTCGTTACCCAAGGCGTGATAGTAACGGCGTACCACCTCTTGTTTAGCGGCTTCTTGACAAACTAAATCATCGCTAATACAAAAGCCCGCCATATTAACCCCCATATCAGTAGGGGACTGGTAGGGGCAGGAACCCGCTAGTTGCTGCAGCAGGGAGCGCAGCAGGGGAAAAACTTCCACGTCGCGGTTATAGTTAACTGCCTGTTTGCCGTAAGCCTGCAGGTGGAAGGGATCAATCATATTAACGTCATCCAGGTCAGCAGTGGCCGCTTCGTAGGCGAGATTCACCGGATGATCTAGAGGGAGATTCCAAATTGGGAAAGTTTCAAACTTGGCGTAACCAGCTTTTATACCTCGTTGATATTCGTGGTAAATCTGCGAGAGACAAGTTGCCAGTTTTCCGGATCCCGGTCCGGGGGCAGTTACTATCACCAAGTCGCGGGTAGTTTCTACATATTCATTGCGCCCGAAACCGTCCTCCGAAACGATGAGCTCAGTATTGGAGGGGTAACCGGGAATCGGGTAGTGCCGCGCAACTTTTAGTCCGGAACGCTCTAGACGTTCTTTGAATAACTTGGCGTTGTGATTATCCTCTTCCATCTGGGTCAAAACAATGTTTTCGACTAGGAAGCCGCGTTCGCGAAATACATCAACTAGGCGGAGAACATCTTGTTCATAGGGAATCCCGAGATCGGCGCGAACTTTCTGGCGGTTGAGATCTTTGGCGTTAATCGCCACAATGATCTCCATTTCGTCTCGCAGACGTTCCAACATCGAAATTTTATTATCGGGGGTAAATCCTGGTAAAACCCGAGAGGCATGGAAGTCGTCAAAAAGCTTGCCCCCCATCTCCAGGTATAGCTTGCCGCCTATCTGTTTGCGACGCTCATCAATATGCTCCGATTGCGAAGAAATATACCGCTCAGAATCAAAACCAATACGCATTGCGCCCTTCCTGTCGTACAACTTAGCGGGGGACAAGGCGCCCTTACCCATAATAGTGTCTTAGTGCCTAAGGGTTAAACCTGGAGGATATCCGGAAAGTCGTGGGTTAGAAACGGGGCTATGGTGAGGGGCTAGGTTACGGGCCAGCAAATATCCTTGGTCAGGGGCGCGGGGTGCCCTCAGCTTTCCATTTGTCTATTAAGATCAAATAGTGAGTGTAAAGTTAAGTCGCATTGTGGAGCGCTTAGAAGAGCTGTATCCGCCCCAGTTAGCCGAAGAGTGGGATCGGGTGGGATTAATCACCGGGCATCCAGATTTTGAAATAGAAAAAGTCCTGGTAGCGGTAGATCCGGTGGCCAAAGTTCTGGAACAAGCGATCGAGGTCGGAGCACAACTTATTGTTACCCACCACCCCCTCTATTTGCGAGGAACCTCTTTTGTGGCAGCTACGGATCCGAAGGGAAGCCTGGTTCACCGGCTAATAGAAAACGGAATCGCCCTTTTCAATGCCCACACCAACGCCGATTCTGCTGCTGGTGGGGTTGCCGATTGCTTGGCGCAGACAGTGGGGCTAGCAGATACCCGTCCGCTGATACCGCTTACGGAAAATACTGGTAGTGGACGTATCGGAGATTTACCGGTCGCTTTACCGCTGAAAGATTTTGCCCGCCAGGTAGCACAGTCTTTACCGGCTTGCCCAGCAGGAATCCTGGTGGGGGGAGACTTAGAGGCGAAAGTTAAAACTATTGCGGTTAGTGGCGGCAGTGGCGACTCTTTCTTAGATACTGCCCGCAGTGCGGGCGCAGATGTCTATATTTGTGCCGACCTGCGACACCACCCCGCTTCGGAACATTTAGAGGCGGGAAAACCTTATTTGATATGTGCTACCCATTGGGCCAGTGAATGGCCCTGGGTGCCACAGTGCGCGCGCAACCTAGAACTAACTTTTGGGGGAGAACTAGCGGTGGAAGTTTCGAAGATTTGCACCGACCCCTGGGCGGAACGGATCACGCCCGAACTATCGGAAAATTAGAGGAGAACGTGATGGAAGCCCCTTGGAAAGATCAGCTAGCGCTATTAGATTTACAAGAACTCGATACCAAAATCACCCGGCTGCGATTTCGGCTCAAAAAAATGCCGCAGCTAGCGCAACTAGCGCAGGTCAGCGAAAAAGACCGGAAACTAGATGACAAACAAACGCAATTGTCGGCCCAAAAAACCGATAGGCAGCGAGAAATTACCGGTCTAGAAAATGATTTGGCCTCTATTCAAAACCGGCTACAAACTCAGCAGGAGCGCTTAGATGCCGGACAGGGCAGTCCCAAAGAGCTAGTCAGTCTGCAAGAAGAAATCCAGCAGATGAACAAGCGGATCGTTGATTTAGAGGATCAAATGCTCTCGGTGATGGACGAGATGGAGCGCTTAGAGGATATCGGACAGCAAATAAAACAGCGCAAACAGGAATACGCTCAGGAAATTTCTCAGCTAAAAGATGAGGTAGGAGAAGAAAATTCCCAGATTACTGCTCAGCTCGAGCAGCTAGAAAGTCAGCGTGAGCAAAAGGCCGGTCCTGTGAACGAGCAGCTGCTGGATCTCTATGAGCAGGTAAGAGCCCAAACCGGTGGGGTAGGTGCCATCAAGGTAGTTGCTGGCAGGCCAGTAGGATACGACTTGTCTTTTTCGGTAGCCGAAACCGCGCGCTTGCGGGCAGCTAAACCAGAAGAAGTTATTACCTCCGAAGACGAAGGCTATCTGCTGATTCGCTGCCCGCAGTAGTCGCTGTTCTGTTATTTAGACGATGCCCTGTTCCGTCATGGCGTGAGCAACTTTCAGGAAGCTATTGATATTAGCGCCCATCACATAGTCGCCGGCGTGGCCATATTCTTCGGCGGTTTGCGCGCATTCATCGTGAATGTTGTGCATGATCTTGGTGAGTTCCTTCTCTACCTTCTCGAAGCTCCAGGAAGCGCGGGAAGCGTTTTGGCTCATTTCCAAGGCGGAGGTGGCGACCCCGCCCGCATTTGCCGCTTTACCGGGAGCGAACATCACCCCGGAATCTTGGAACAAACTGGTGGCATTGGGAGTGCAGGGCATGTTCGCGCCCTCGGCAACAACTTTCACTCCGCCATCAAGCAGGCGCTTAGCATCCTTGGAAGTAAGCTCATTTTGAGTGGCGCAAGGCAGCGCAACCGTTCCGCCAACCGCCCAAGGCTTGGAACCGGAATGATAGGTAACGCCGGGCTTGCGGTTGGCGTACTCGGTTAGGCGGGCGCGTTCTACCTCTTTGACCTGCTTCAGTAGCTGAACATCGATTCCGTCCTCATCTAGAACCCAACCGGAAGAATCAGAAACGGTAACTACCTTCGCGCCTAGCTGCTCAGCCTTTTCAACCGCGTAAATCGCCACGTTACCGGCTCCCGAGATCAGTACTCGCTGGCCTTCTAAATCCATGCCCCGGGTTTGTAACATTCTTTGCGCAAAGAGCACAGTGCCATAGCCGGTAGCTTCTGGACGCGCCTGAGAACCACCCCAAGACAGGGATTTTCCGGTGAGGACGCCGGTTTCAAAACGGTTGGTTAGCCGCTTGTACATGCCGAACAGGTAGCCGATTTCACGTCCACCAACCCCGATGTCACCAGCAGGAATATCGGTATATTCCCCGATGTGGCGGTACAGCTCGGTCATAAACTGTTGACAAAAGCGCATCACTTCGGTGTCGGAGCGACCGTGGGGATCAAAATCCGAGCCGCCCTTGCCGCCGCCGATACCTTGACCGGTTAGGGCATTCTTGAAAATCTGCTCGAAACCCAAGAATTTCAAAATCGAGCGGTTCACTGACCGATGGAAACGTAATCCGCCTTTATAGGGACCGAGCGCGGAGTTGAACTCGATGCGGTAACCGCGATTTACCTGTACTTCACCGTTATCGTCCACCCAGGGAACCCGGAAAAGAATCTGGCGTTCCGGTTCAACCAGACGGTCAAGAAGTTTTGTCTCCGCGAACTCGGGATGCTTATCTACTGCAGGACCAATGGATTCCAGGATTTCTCTAACTGCCTGGTGAAACTCGGGTTCATTCGGGTTACGATCGAGAACTTCATCGTAAACCTTCTCCACAACACTGCTCATCAGCGCCTCCTTAAAACTATATCGGTGAGGTGAGCTTCGTTCGCCTGTAAGAACGAAGCGCGCTACCCTTTTAGGTTTTCATTTTCCGCCGAAACGTTACCACCCCTATCCACATTTTGACTAAAGCATTAACTTTTTTGCCTTTCTCACATTTATTAAGGAGCAGGAAGGGACCTAAGGCGCAGATTCCTTACTCGCTAGGCCGGCCTTAGCTAGCTAAACTGGAGCAATACCAGATTAGAAAGAATCGGCGGGAAGGTAATCTAAGAGACATGGCTGATCCCGCATCTTACCGACCCGCTCCGGCAGATATTCCTCCTAGTCCCGGGGTTTATCGTTTTTTAGATAAGAACGGTCGGGTTATCTATGTGGGTAAAGCAGTTAATTTGCGTAACCGCCTGGCAAACTATTTTCAACCCCTAGATTCACTACATCCGCGCACCCGGAAAATGGTTACCACCGGCGCAGCAGTTAAATGGATTACCGTTGATAATGAGCTAGAGGCACTTTCCCTGGAATATTCCTGGATAAAAGAATTCGCGCCGCGCTTTAACGTAATGTATCGGGATGACAAATCCTACCCCTATCTCGCCTTAACCATGGGAGAAGAGTATCCCCGGATTCACATTACCCGGGAACGGCGGCGAGCTAATTCACGGTATTTTGGCCCCTACACCCAGGTGTGGGCAATCCGGGAAACCATGGATTTGCTGCGTAAAGTTTTTCCTTTACGCTCCTGTACCAAAGGAGTTTTTAATCGTTCCCAGGCGTTGGGACGCCCCTGCCTGGAAGGCTATATCGACAAATGCTCGGCCCCCTGTGTAGGGCGGATCTCTGCGGAAGATTACCGCCAGCTTGCCGAACAGGTAAGTGCTTTTCTAGATGGTAAAACCGAGCCTTTTACTTCCCGCTTACGCGGGGAAATGGAGGAGGCAGCCTCGCGGCTGGATTTCGAACAGGCGGCCAAGCTCCGTGATCAGCTGCGCGCCCTCGAAAAAGTTAGGGAAAAAAATACGGTAGTCCTCGACGAAAGCGTTGATGCCGATGTGTATGCCCTGGCTAAAGATGATCTGGAAATGATTGTGCAGGTCTTCTATGTACGGGCTGGGAGAATCCGGGGGGAGCGCGGCTGGGTTGTAGACACCCCGGAAGATTCCGATCTTCCCGAAATGTTGGAGAGCTTCTTAGAACAGGTTTACGGGGAATATCGGCAGTTTAATAAAGCGATGGCGCCGGCCAAAAGCGTAGATGACGTTGCCCATACCCCCACGCAGGCGATTCCCTCCGAAATATTGATGCCCGTGTTACCGGCAGACGCACAGACCTTAAGTGCCTGGCTAGCGCAGATCCGAGGGAAAAAAGTTGCAATTAGGGTCCCGAAACGGGGAACAAAACATGCCCTGATGGAAACCGTGGCGGAAAATGCTGCCCAAGCGCTGCGATTGCATAAAACCAAACGGGTGGGGGATTTAACTCAGCGCTCGGAAGCCTTGCGGGAGCTGCAAGAATATTTAGAGTTAGCCGACGCCCCCCTCAGGATAGAAGGATACGATATTTCCCATACCCAAGGCACTCACCAAGTCGGTTCCATGGTGGTCTTTGAGGACGGAGCCCCCTTAAAACGGGCCTACCGCAGCTTCAATATCCAAAGCACTTCCGCTGATTCTGCTGATGACACTAAAGCTATGAATGAAGTGCTAACCCGACGTTTTGCTAGGCTGCGCCAAGAAGAAGAGGCGGCACAAAAAGAGTTAGTGAGCGCTGAAAGCTCCGGGGAGCTTACTTTACGGCGTTTTTCGTATCCTCCAGACTTAATCGTCGTGGATGGGGGAGCCCCCCAGGTGAATGCAGCGCAAAAGGCACTGGAAGCAGTGGGTGCCAATGTAACGGTAATCGGATTAGCCAAGCGTCTAGAGGAAGTGTGGCTACCGGGATCAGAATTTCCAGTCATCTTGCCGCGCACCTCGCCCGCCCTTTACCTTTTGCAATATTTGCGGGATGAGTCCCACCGCTTTGCCATTACTGCGCATCGGAAAAAACGGGGGAAAACCGTGCGAAAATCGCTCCTAGATACCGTTCCGGGGTTAGGTCCAGTGCGACAAAAAGCCTTGTTAAAACACTTTGGCTCCCTAAAAAGACTCCGGGAAGCCGAGGAAGGCGAAATCGCAGAAGTTGCGGGCATCGGAGAGGTTATGGCAAAGCAGATTTTTCAATCCCTCGCCGATAGCCGGTAAGTTGACGCGCTTCGTAGCATACTAAGAACATGGATGAAGCTCAGCCACACTACGAATCCTCCCCGCCCACGGTGCCCGAGGGAGTGCCCATACTTGATGAAACCGCTCCGCCGCGGGAGGCCAATGTACCCGAGATGATCATCATCACCGGAATGTCCGGAGCTGGGCGTTCGCGAGCAGGGCGGGCCTTAGAAGATCTGGACTGGTATGTGGTCGATAATCTGCCCCCGGCCATGCTGGTACCTTTCGCGGATATGATGACCCCGGAAGGTGAAGGTATCCACCGCCTGGCAGCCATTGTGGATGTGCGCAGTGGGGAACTGTTCTCAAAGCTGCAACATGCACTGGATGAACTCTCCCGGCGAAATATCCGCTACCAGCTAGTATTCCTTGATGCTGACGAGCGAGTCCTGGTGCGGCGCTACGAATCGAATCGGCGTCCTCACCCGTTGCAAGAAGGAGGACGCATCCTTGATGGAATCCGCTCAGAGCGGCGGATTTTGGCACCTATCCGCGCCCGCGCCGATGCCTTAATCGATACCACCAATATGAACGTGCATGACCTTAATCGGCATATGCGCGATGTAGTGGCCGGCGAGGGCGATCGTCCCATGAAGCTTACGGTGATGTCCTTCGGGTTTAAGAATGGGATTCCCCTCGATTCCGATTGGGTTTGCGACGTGCGCTTTCTAGCTAATCCCTACTGGGTCAGTGAACTGCGACATTTGACGGGTCGGGATGGGCCGGTAGCTAAGTACGTGTTGGATCAGCCGGGCGCCAATGAGTTCGCCTTAAATATGGTGAATATGTTGACCCCGATCTTTGATGGGTATCTCACTGAATTAAAACCTTTCGTAACCATCGCGGTCGGGTGTACTGGCGGACAGCATCGCTCGGTGGCCTTAGCGGAAAAAATAAGTGAGTTATTCCGGGCGCAGGGGTTGCCCGTGCGCACCGTACATCGGGATCTGGGGTTGGAATGAAAACATTACTAGATTCAAACGGTTGGATTACTCGCGGCTGGACGGGTCCCAATATTGTCGCGCTAGGAGGCGGACATGGGCTGTCCGCCACTTTGCGAGCTCTGCGCCATATTACTCGGCAGCTAACCGCGGTGGTGACCGTGGCTGATGATGGAGGATCCTCGGGGCGTTTGCGGGAAGAGCTCGGGGTGCTTCCTCCCGGAGATTTACGAATGGCACTTTCGGCCCTATGCGACGACACCGAGTGGGGACTGACCTGGCGTGATGCCATGCAGCATCGCTTCAGCTCCGACGGTCCCCTCGACAATCATGCCTTGGGCAACCTGCTAATCGTCACCATGTGGGATTTATTGGGGGACGTAGTCGAAGGATTGGATTGGGTGGCGAGACTGCTGAACTGCAAGGGGAAAGTGCTACCCATGTGTGCAGACCCGATGGAGATCGAGGCCGATTTAGTCCTGAATGGTAAAAAACGGACCGTGCATGGTCAGGCAAAAGCGGCTAAAGCTCCGGGGAAAGTAGTTGATGTGCGTCTGAGCCCGACTCACCCGCGGGTTTGTCCGGAGACTATCCAGGCGATTAAAGATGCAGAGGGGATCGTTCTCGGGCCGGGGTCTTGGTATACCTCGGTGATTCCGCACTTGCTAGTTCCCGAACTAGCCGAGGCTTTGCAAAAGTCATCAGCTGGAAAAGTAATGGTGATGAATCTTGAGCCCCATACGGAAGAAACCGAAGATTTAACTCTGTCGGGACATATCGAGGCATTTCGGCATTTCGCTCCCGATACTAAAATCGACGTGGTGATTGTGGATCCCACCGCTATCGAAGATGACGATGATCTGGAAAGTGCCGCGGAATCCGTGGGGGCTAAACTGGTTATGCGCCAGGTCAGGGCGGGTTCTGCCTCGGAGCAACATGATCCTTTGCGACTGGCGGCTGCCTTGCGAGATGCCTTCGAAGGATACCTATCGGAAGTGGGACTTTCCGAGCTCTAGTTAGAATGATCCCTAGAAAGAAGCTGGACACTTATTTTGTAGGGCGGAAGGAGAAGCCGAGATGTCTTTGACCTCAGATATAAAAAATGAGCTGGCGGAGAAAACTTTAGCTAAGCAGTCTGAGGCGCAGGCGCAAACCGCCAGTATTCTGCGCTTTGCCGGCGGCATCCATTTAATTAATCGCAATATCGTGGTAGAGGCCGATGTAGACAACCTAGCGGTGATGAAAAATCTGGTTGATTGTCTGCAAGATCTTTTTGATGCCCATCCCGATGTGGTGAAAGTACAAGCCAGGGGAATACGATCCGACGATCGCTATGTGGTGCGAGTAGTCGAAAATGCCGGAAATCTAGCGCGACTGACCGGCTTGATTGATCGCGCCGGGCGGCCGGTGCGGGGCTTATCTCCGCGGCTGGTTTCCGGGGATATAGGAGTATCGAAGGCTACTTGGCGGGGAGCTTTTATGGCCCGCGGATCTTTATCGCAACCGGGGCGCTCGGGATCCTTAGAAATTACTTGCCCGGGCCCAGAGGCAGCATTGGCGCTGGTGGGGGCAGCTCGCCGGCTCGGGGTGAGTGCGAAGTCTCGCCAGGTTCGCGGTCAGGATCGAGTAGTCGTGCGCGATGGGGAGCAAATATCGAAACTGCTTACCATGATTGGAGCGAACCGGGCGCAAGAAGTTTGGGAGCAGAATCGCGAAACCAATCAGGTGCGGGGTTCGGTTAATCGTTTAGCGAATTTTGATGATGCCAATCTGCGGCGCAGTGCCCGAGCAGCAGTTGCCGCAGCCGCCCGCGTTAGGCGCGCTTTCGAAATTTTGGGCGATGACATCCCCGAGCATCTTTTACAGGCTGGCCAACTTCGGCTGCAGTACAAAGAAGCATCCCTAGAGGAACTGGGGCACAAGGCCGATCCTCCCCTAACTAAGGATGCAGTCGCAGGCCGGATCCGGCGACTGTTAGCGATGGCAGATAAAGTGGCCCATGAGAGGGGATTGCCGGCAACTCAAGCGGCGGTTGAGCAGCCAGACGATGAATAAATATTGCTGGCAGCGATTTCAGAGCTTTTTGAGCGTAAAATCTTAGTAAATAACGACAATAGGCCTAAGCGTAAGAGTCCCATCCCGTGTAAACTAGATACTAAGAGGACGGCTCAAGATGATCGTCCCCAAGGTTGTGGCTGCTGGTTTCACTAGGTGGCCACTGATCTTGACTTTGCAATTGACTCCGCTGGTAAACCAGCAGTTCAGGAGGATAATAGTGACTATCCGCGTTGGAATCAACGGCTTTGGCCGTATCGGTCGTAACTTTTTCCGGGCCATTCGGGCCCAGGGTGCCGATATCGAGGTTGTAGCTGTTAACGACCTCACCGACAACAAGACTCTTTCTCACCTGCTAAAATACGATTCTATTCTGGGGCGCCTAGATGCCGAGGTTACCTACGATGAAAAATCCATTACCGTAGGCGACCACAAGATCGTAACTTTCGAAGAACGTGATCCCGCTAACCTGCCCTGGAGTGAAGTGGGTGCCGATATTGTGGTTGAATCCACCGGCTTTTTCACCGATGCCACTAAGGCAAAGGCACACCTGGAAGGGGGAGCCAAGAAAGTTATTATTTCCGCTCCCGGCAAGAATGTGGATGCTACTTTCGTAATGGGTGTGAACCACACCGATTACGATCCCGAGAAGCACACCATTATTTCTAATGCTTCCTGCACCACCAACTGCCTTGCCCCCATGGCAAAGGTACTAAACGACAACTTCGGGATCGAGCGTGGCCTGATGACCACGATCCACGCTTACACCGGCGACCAGCGTTTGCACGATGCTCCGCACAAGGATCTGCGTCGCGCCCGCGCTGCTGCCCTAAATATTGTGCCCACCACCACCGGTGCTGCTAAGGCAGTGTCCCTGGTGCTGCCGGAACTGAAGGGCAAGCTGGATGGTTATGCCCTGCGGGTACCGGTACCCACCGGTTCGATTACCGACCTGACCTTCACCCCCTCCAAGCCCTGCACCGCTGAAGAAATCAATGCGGCGATGAAGAAAGCTGCCGAGGGTGAGCTCAAGGGAATTCTGGCTTACTCCAATGACGAGGCGCTGGTTTCCACCGACATCGTGACCGATCCGCACACCTCAATCTTCGATTCCGGCTTGACCAAGGTAATCGATGGCCAGGTGAAAGTGGTTTCTTGGTACGACAATGAATGGGGCTACTCCAATGCTCTGGTCAACCTGACCAAGCTGGTAGGAGAAAAGCTCTAAACTAATGCGACGTGACGCATAAGGTATGCCCGCCTGCCTGTTTCAGGCAGGCGGGCATAGTCTTATTGTTCGCTTTATGCCCGCCGGGGCAGGAAGGTTAAGTAAACAATGGCTCTACGAAATATTGAGTCTTTAGGAGATTTAGCGGGACGTAAAGTCCTGGTACGCTCCGACTTTAACGTGCCGTTAAAAGACGGCAAAATTACAGATGATGGGCGTATCCGTGCGGCATTGCCCACCCTGAAAGCTCTGGTGGATGCCAAAGCGAAAGTTGTGGTGATGGCTCACCTGGGTCGCCCGAAGGGTCAGGTTAACCCGGAGTTTTCTTTAGCGCCGGTGGCAAAACGGCTAGGAGAACTACTAGGGCAAGACGTGGTCTTGGCGAAAGACACCGTTGGCGAGGATGCCAAGGCTCAGGCGGCCGCCCTCAAAGAGGGACAGGTCTTATTACTGGAAAATGTGCGTTTCGACGGGCGGGAAAACTCCAAAGATGATGCGGAGCGCGAGGCTCTAGCCAAAGAATACGCTCAGCTAGCTGACTGCTTTGTTTCTGATGGTTTCGGGGTAGTACACCGCAAGCAAGCCTCGGTATATGACATTGCTAAACTTCTGCCCTCCGCGGCCGGATTCCTGGTGGTCAAAGAAATCGAATCTTTACGCCGGGCAACCGATAATCCGGAGCGTCCTTACGGAGTGATCCTGGGCGGCTCTAAGGTTTCAGACAAGCTGGGTGTGATTGCTAATCTGCTGGAAAAAGCGGACTTCCTGGCAATTGGCGGCGGTATGGCCTACACTTTCTTAGCTGCCAAAGGTTATGAGGTAGGCACTTCGCTACTAGAAACTGACCAGATCGAGACCGTTAAAGGTTATATGGAAAAAGCCGAGGAGCGGGGAGTAGACCTGTTGCTGCCGGTTGATACCCTAGTGGCCCCGGAATTTTCCGCAGATGCCCCGGCAACTTTGGTTGACTGCGACCAGATGCCCAGCGGCCAGATGGGACTCGATATTGGACCCAAGACCGCCGAACTGTTTGCGGACAAGATTGAGTCTGCGAAGACGGTGGCGTGGAACGGCCCCATGGGGGTATTCGAATTCGCTGCCTTTAGTGAAGGCACCAAAGCGGTAGCGCAAGCGCTTGCCGACTCCGAATGCTTTAGCGTGATCGGTGGGGGAGATTCTGCCGCTGCCGTGCGTACCCTAGGATTTGATGAAACCAAGTTCAGCCATATTTCTACCGGTGGCGGAGCTTCTTTGGAACTATTAGAAGGCAAAACCCTTCCGGGTATTGCTGTATTGGAGGATTAATCATGACTCGTACTCCCTTGCTAGCTGGCAACTGGAAAATGAATATGAACCACCTGGAGGCAACTCGTCTGGTTCAAGAACTGGCTCTAGATCTGCAAGATCACCGCTTCGACTACCGTAATGATGTCGTAGTGATTCCCCCGTTCACCGATATTCGTTCGGTGCAAACTGTGGTCGAATCTGACAACTTGAAGATCACCTACGGGGCACAGGACGTGTCCGTGCACGAATCCGGTGCCTACACCGGGGAAATCTCCGCCTCCATGCTAACCAAGCTGGGCTGTTCTTGGGTGGTAGTCGGACACTCCGAACGCCGCGAATACCATAACGAGACTGATGAACTGGTGGGGCAAAAAGCCGAGGTGGCCTTGGAAGCAGGCATGACCCCGATTATTTGCTGTGGTGAAGGTCTGGAAATACGTAAAGCCGGTCAGCACGTTGCCCATGTGGTAAAGCAGATTGAAGGTGCCTACCAGGGTATTTCCGCTGATGATGCGGTTAATACTGTGGTAGCTTACGAACCGATCTGGGCAATCGGTACCGGGGAAACCGCCACTCCCGAAGACGCCGAAGAAGTATGCGGAGCCATCCGGGAAAAACTAGCGGAGCTGTATTCCGCTGACGTAGCCGAGTCGATCCGGGTTCTCTATGGTGGCTCGGTAAAATCGGCGAATGTAGCCGAGATTATGGCGAAGCCGAATGTGGACGGCGCCCTAGTTGGGGGAGCCTCCCTGAAAGCTGAAGAATTTTCGAAGATCGCTCGTTTCGATGACTAGCGAGTTCTGCAACTGATTTTTTCGCTGCTAGGCGGTGAAGTTGCTAACGATTGGCGGCGGGTCTACTGTGACCCGCCGCCAATACGCTATAGTTAGGGCTGTTCGTATATTACTGGGAGAATAATTTAGTGCAAACCGTAATTGAGATTATCGCGCAAGTAGTGCTGGTGCTATCCAGTTTGTTCCTGATTCTCACCATCTTGATGCATAAAGGCTCAGGTGGAGGCCTATCTGACATGTTCGGAGGAGGTCTGACTTCTAGCGCTGGCTCTTCGGGGGTTGCCATGCGTAACCTCAATCGGATCACTATCGTGACCGCCATTATTTGGCTAATTAGCGTGATTGTTCTGGGGCTTTTGCCGAGAATATTTTCATAAATTCTAACCGGATAAAACGATTTCTAGATAAAGGTGTTCCCCATGACCCGTGAAAATGAAACCAGTCCTTCTCACCGCCGGCGCTCTAAATTTTCTTGGAGGAAAGTTCTAGCAGCCTTAGGTGCCTTTACTCTGATCGCACTGATTGCGGTGGGGGGAGTCTTCGGATACTCCATGTATCAAGCGGGCAAAGTTAACCAACCGAAAGCTACCAGTGCTTCTAAGGTTACGGTAAAATCTCCGAGCCCCACGACTCCGCCTCCGCCGAAAGAAGTACAAATAACTCTGGCAGCGACGGGGGATGTGCTGGCACATGGACCTGTGGTAGAGAATAGCTGGAAGCACGGGAACGGCAGTCATTACGCACCACTGATTGAAAAGATTCGCCCCTGGATTGCGGGAGCTGATATTGCTCTGTGCCATCAAGAAATTCCTTTCGGAAAATCTGATAAAGATTCCCAGGGATATCCCGTGTTTAAAGCGCCAATCGGTTGGGCGAAAGATACTAAAGAACTGGGATATGACGGGTGTTCTACCGCCTCTAACCACACTTTAGATCAAGGGCGCGATGGGGTCGCGCATACCATTCAGACGCTTCGTGCCGCCGGTCTGGGGGCAACCGGATCCGCTGAAAGTGCTGATGCGCGCCGTTACCAAATGTACGAGATAACTAAAGAGGGACGCTCGTTTAAGTTAGCTCAAATTTCTGCCGCCTATGGCTTGAATCAGGGAGAAATCCCCGTCTATAAGCAAAATCCCTGGCTGGTCAACCTCACTACCGATGGCAAAATTATTGTGGATATAGCCAAGCAGGCGCGCGCAGATGGCGCTGACTTTGTAGTTGCCTCTATCCATTCGGGGGTGGAATATAGCTCACCTCCCTCTGCCGAGCAAGAACGGATCGCCAAGACTCTAGCTGATTCGGGGCAAGTTGATCTCTACCTGGGGCATCATGTGCACGTTCCGCAACCAATTCGAAAATTCCCAGGTGGGGTAGATGGTAAAGGAATGTGGGTTTACTACGGAGTAGGCAACTTGCTTTCGGCGATGAATCCCGGGCAGGGTGCCGGTACCCAGGCCGGCCAGATCGCTTTTCCCACCATTACTTTACCGGCGAGCGGTAAACCCTACGTTTCGGCTGCAGGTTGGGTGCCCCTGATTATGGATCGGGCTACTTTGCAGGTAGTTCCGGGATACCTTTACGAGACTTCCGAGGGAGCTGGCACGACCTTGAGTAAAGCTACGGCCGCTCGCTATTTGGATAATCTGCGTAAAGTCACCGAGAATCAGGCTACGGAGCTAAAGACGCCCCCTACCGCTGATTCTACTGCCCAGGTGAAACCGCTAAATAGCTAAAACCATCCTCACTGGGTTTAGGTAGTAAAAATCGCTTAGCAGAGGCGGAGCTTAATCTTTTCGGTACGCTAGCTCACATCTGGAGCGCTCTCATTTCCAGAATAACGCGTTGTGCCCTAAGATTATCAGCGTTGCAATTTATCCGAAAAGGGGAAATCTGCCGTATACAGGCAACCCCCCGAATACAAACCGCGGGAGCGTATTTGTGAAAACAGACGTGGAAAAGCTGGAAGAAACCAGGGCGAAACTAACCGTTCAGGTACCCTACGAAGATCTCAAACCCGAGATCGATAAGGTATATAAGCAACTAGGTAAACAGGTTGCTGTTCCAGGATTCCGCCCTGGACATATCCCGAATCAGATTATTGACCAGCGGATCGGACGTGGCTACGTACTCGAACAGGCCATAAATGAGCGTCTGGGGGACTTTTACGGCCGGGCGTTAAACGAAGCGGAGCTAACTCCCCTGGGCCAGCCCGAGGTTGAGGTGGTAGAAACTCCCGCAGTTGAGGGCAAACCCGGTGGGGATCTTAAGTTCACGGCGGAAGTTGATATTGTCCCCGATTTTGAGCTGCCCTCCCTGGATGACGTTACTTTAGAGGTAGCGAAGCTGGAAGTAAGTGACGAGGACGTCGAAAAAGAACTCGACCAGCTGCGTGACCGTTTCGCTTCCCTGAAGACCGTAGAGCGACCCGCTCAAGACGGGGACTTCACCTCTATTGATATGGTTGCCAAGATTGGAGACGAGGAAATCGACTCAGTTTCCGGGGTTTCCTACCAGATTGGTTCCCAGTCTATGCTCGCCGGGATGGATGAAGCCCTGACCGGAATGAGCGCAGAAGAAACTACCGAGTTTAAATCCACCTTGAAGGGCGGAGACCACGAAGGCGAAGAAGCTGATGTGACCTTAACCCTCCATAAAGTTAAAGAGCGGGAACTGCCCGAGGCCGATGATGATTTTGCCCAGATGGCTTCCGAATTCGACACGATTGGAGAGCTCCGTAGCGACTTGCGGGGCAATGTTGAGAAGATGCGTCGCCAGCAGCAGGCGCTCGAAGCCCGGGAGAAACTACAAGACTACCTGGTAGAAAACACGGATTTCCCGCTGCCGCAGCGCTTTGTTGACGGCGAGGTTGATCGCCTAGCCGAAGGTAAAGAAGACGCTGACCGCGATGAAATCGCCGAGTCGGTAACGAAGCAAGCCAAGCAGCAAATTCTGGGAGACCGGATCGCTAATGAGCGTGAGGTCGAGATTGACCCCAATGAGCTTTACCAGTCCATCTTCGAGATTGCCCAGATGTATGGGGTTGATCCGATGCAGATGCTGCAGGACCAGAACCAGGTGGCTGCGATGGGACAAGATCTGCGCCGTAACCGCGCCTTGGTGTCGGCACTACGGGAAGTAACTGTTAAGGACGAAGACGGCACCGAAATTGACCTTTCGGAGTTCACTAAGGACCCGGCGGAGGCTCGTGCCGAAGCGGCGGCCAAGGCTGCGGCCGAGGCCTCTGACACCGCTGAAAATGAAGCGAGTGCAGAAGAAAATCAGGACCAAGAGAACTAGTTCTCTTTAGGGATCAGTTAACCTTTTAGATCTGGTGGGGCAGGAAGCGGAAGCTTTTTGCCCCACCAGCATTTACCACAGATACTCTTGATGAAGATGGATCAAGCATCAGATTGTCCTGCGCTAAAAGCGTAAATGGGCATGTATAGGAAGAAAACCGTCCCTAAAGACGGTAGTTTGATAGAGAAGTATTTTTAGTCCCATAGATAAGGAAAAACCTGTGCAAACTGCGCCAGTAAGAAATGAGGGAGACCAGCCTAGCTCCCTAGCTTTAGGTGACCATGTTTTCAATAAGCTGTTAAAAGAACGGATTATTTGGTTGGGGTCAGAAGTTGCGGAGGAAAACGCCAACCAGATTTGCGCCCAGATGATGTTGCTGGCGGCGCAAGACCCGGAAAAGCCGATTTTCCTCTATATCAACTCGCCGGGTGGCTCAGTAACTGCCGGCATGGCTATCTACGACACCATGCAATATATCCAACCCGAGGTAGTAACCGTGGCGCTGGGCATGGCAGCCTCAATGGGACAGCTGCTCCTTACTGCCGGTACTCCCGGTAAGCGCTACGCGACCCCTCATGCCCGCATTTTGATGCACCAACCCTCGGGGGGAGTGGGGGGTACTGCCTCTGATATTCGGATTAATGCCAACTTGATTTTGCAGATGAAGCAGGAACTGGCAGAAATAAACGCGCAACGTACCGGCAAATCAGTCGAAAGAATCCGAGAAGATTCGGAACGTGACCATTGGTTCACGGCTCAAGAGGCGCTCGAATACGGTTTTATCGACCATGTTATCGAGTCGGCTCGCAACCTCGGCGCTGATGGAAAGGAACTGTAAACAATGGCTTTTTCACCTTTATATCCGGCGGGCGCCCCGCGTCTAGCTGCAAATATGCCGATTGACCGCTACGTGCTTCCCGAGTTTGAAGAACGTACCTCCTACGGTTTCAAGCGTCAAAACCCCTATACCAAACTCTTTGATGAGCGCATCATTTTCCTGGGGGTGCAGGTAGATGATTCTTCTGCCGATGATGTGATGGCGCAGCTACTGGTATTGGAATCGCAAGATCCCGATTCTCTAATCACCATGTATATTAACTCTCCCGGTGGTTCCTTTACCGCTATGACTGCTATCTACGACACTATGCAGTATGTTAAGCCGCAGATCCAGACGGTTTGTTTGGGGCAGGCGGCTTCGGCGGCGGCAGTGCTGCTAGCCGGAGGCTCTGCCGGAAGCCGTTTGGCTTTGCCCAATGCCCGGATTGTGATTCACCAGCCGTCAATGCAGGGTTCGCAAGGGCAGGCTACCGACATTGAAATTATTGCGGAAGAGATCGATCGGATGCGTACTTGGCTGGAAGATACTATCGCCAAGCATTCGGGACAGACCGCCGAGCAGGTGCGGAAGGATATCGAGCGCGATAAGATCCTGACGGCCCCGGCAGCTAAAGAATACGGCCTGATTGACCAGGTTTTGGAGTCCCGTAAAAGCCCGCTAAAACCCTAGCACCCTTAGTAAGCGTGTTGGCGCTGCCAAGCTGCAAAAATACGTTTAGGCTAAGAGATGCAGGTTTGATTTAGGAGGAACTGGGTGGAGGACGAGGCCGAGCTGTTAAAGTGCTCGTTTTGTGGAAAGACCCAACGGCAGGTGCGCAAGCTTATTGCCGGGCCCGCGGTCTATATCTGTAATGAGTGCGTTGATCTCTGTAACGAGATTATGGAAGAGGACAGCGCGAAGCATTCACGTTCTAAAGCTAAACCCCTACCGAAGCCAAAAGAAATATTTGACTTCCTCAATCACTACGTTATCGGCCAAGAACAGGCCAAACGCGCACTTTCAGTAGCGGTTTATAACCATTACAAACGGGTACAGGCAAAAGAGCGCGGTCAGAACATCGATATGTCTCTGACCAAGTCGAATATCTTGCTGCTAGGTCCCACCGGCTGCGGTAAAACTCATTTGGCGCGGTCCTTAGCGAAACTACTCAACGTCCCGTTTGCCATCGTGGATGCCACTGCATTAACCGAAGCTGGGTACGTGGGCGAGGACGTCGAAAACATCCTGCTCAAGCTGATAAACGCTGCTGACGGAGATATTAAACGGGCAGAACGCGGGATTATTTATATCGATGAGATCGATAAAATTTCCCGCAAAGCCGAGAATGCCTCGATCACCCGAGACGTGTCGGGGGAAGGCGTCCAGCAGGCGCTCCTAAAAATTATTGAGGGCACGGTCGCGTCGGTACCTCCGCAAGGGGGACGGAAACATCCGCATCAAGAGTATCTAGAGATTGACACCAATTCGATTCTGTTTATCGCGGCGGGTGCTTTTGCCGGGATTGATGAGATCGTTAAGTCTCGGCTGGGCCAACATTCTACCGGGTTTGGCTCCTCCTTGAAATCTGCTGCTGAACACGGTGACCTGTATGCCCAGGTCAGTGCCGATGATCTACATCGTTTCGGGCTCATCCCCGAATTTATTGGGCGTTTACCAGTCTTAACTTCGGTAAAAGAACTTACCGAGGCAGATTTGGTGCGAGTACTAGTAGAGCCCGAAAATTCTCTGGTTACCCAGTATTGTTCGCTATTTGAACTAGATGGGATTGACTTGCATTTTACCGATGGGGCGATTCACGCGATGGCCCGCATGGCGCAAGAGCGAGGCACTGGGGCGCGAGCACTTTCCTCCATTATGGAGGCAGTTTTAAAAGAAACTATGTTCGAGGTACCCTCGCAACCTGATGTGCGCTCAGTTACCATTACCGAAGAAGTCGTGAAGCAGGGGGCTAAACCCACCTTGTTAGAAGCTGTTTCCAATTCGAAGACCGCCTAGCGTGGACAGTACTCGCTCTTGCCCGCGCCCTCCTTTATTCTGAAAACATGACTAAAGAGCAGCGCCCAGCAAACAGTGGTTCTATTCCGCCAGAGTTAGCACAGGCACGCGCCACTATCGATAATATCGATGCGGCGCTAATCCATATTTTGGCGGAACGTTTCAAATGCACCAAAAAGGTTGGGTACCTAAAAGCGAATCTCGGTCTTAACCCGGAGGATAAGGGTAGGGAACAGCAACAGGTGGCCAGGCTGCGAGCTTTGGCGGAAGAGGCGGGACTGGACCCGGTGTTTGCGGAAAAGTTCTTGAACTTCATCGTAGAGGAAGTTATCCGCCACCATATCGATATCGCGGAACAACAGCGGAGCTAACCGCGCTTAAGAGTGGCTATAAAAAATTCGCCGGGTGGGGACCCGCCTAACTACTTATTCCTCTTCTAGAGGGCCGCCGTAGATAGCGTTAATTTCGTTTTCAAAACGCTTTAGCACTACCGAACGTTTTACCTTTAGCGAGGGGGTCATGGTGCCGTTTTCTAAAGAGAAATCGATGGTTAATACCCGGATTTTACGGATAGATTCGGCGCGGGAAACCTTTTGATTAGCGCGCGCCACTGCTCGCTCCAAAGCCTTTAAGACCGCGGGGTGGCGGGCAGCGCCGGAAATATCCATAGGCGGCAAGTTGTGGTTCCGCAGCCAGCCCGGAAGCATCTCGGCGTCCAGAGTTACCAACGCGGCAATGAAAGGACGACGATCCCCAACTACCACCACATTTGATATGAGGGGGTGTCCACGCAGACCGTCCTCGAGAATTTCTGGAGAAACATTCTTGCCACCGGCAGTAACAATAATTTCTTTCATGCGACCGGTGATATGTACGAAACCTTCGGAATCAATCCAGCCTTTATCTTCAGTACGTAGCCAACCGTCCTCGGTATAAAGCCCAGCGGATTCTTCCTTTAGATTCAGGTATCCCGGGGACATGGGATCGCCCTGGAACTGTACTTCACCCTGCTCAGAGACGCGTACAGCAATCCCAGGCACTGGCTGCCCCACCGAACCGATCTTGGCGCGGTCAGGTACATTCACGGTAGCCGGGCCTAAAGTTTCGGTCAAACCGTAGCCTTCGCAAACCGTGACGCCAATACCGCGGAAGAAATGACCAAGACGTACTGAAAGGGGACCGCCCCCAGAAATAATATATTTGGCGTTTCCTCCCAAAAGGCTGGTCAACCGGGACAACACCAGTTGGTAAAAGACTTGCCGACGTACCTTCAAGGCTCGTGATGGCCCTTCAGGAGTGTCTAAGGCTTTGGAATAGTCAATCGCAGATTTTGCAGCCAGGCGGAATAAACGCAGTTTTATCCCGGTTCCCGCCGAGGCATCGGCGGCATTGTAGATTTTTTCCAGGACGCGGGGGACGGCCAGCAGATAGGAGGGCTTAAAAGCAGCTAAATCTGCCAGCAGGTTCTTGGTGTCCGGCACTAGGCCTAGTACCCCCGGCCCGACTAACGCTCCCCAGGAAACTAAGCGGGCAAGGGCGTGCGCTACCGGTAGGAATAGCAGGCAACGGGTGGTTTTCTGCAACCCGATCTCCGCCAAATAGTCCAGAAGATTCGGTAGCAAGGCCGTAGCATTCCGCTGAGTGATAATCGTGCCTTTAGGGCGGCCGGTCGTTCCGGAAGTGTAAATAATGGTGGCAATAGTGTCGCCGGTGATCTGGGCGTTATAGGAGTCAATCACTGCCGGTGCAATCTGGCGTCCCGCCTCAATAATAGTCAGTAGATCCCCGGCAGCCAGGGAATATATGCGGCATTTGCGGTCTGCTCGTGCCGCTACTGCCTGGATTAGCTCCTGAGCCGACTGGTTAGCAGCGATTGCGTAGCGAATATCGGAGTCCTGCAAGATCCATTCGATTTGCGCGGCAGAATCCGTTTCATAAATCGGGACGGTAACGATCCCGATTGCTAGCGCTGCCATATCAATCAGTGTCCACTCATAGGAAGTAGGACCATGCAAGGCTAAGCGGTCGCCGGGCTTTAAGCCGATACCGAGTAGTCCCCGCGCTACCGAACTGATTTCATCCCAGAACTCTCCGGCAGAAACTTTGCGCCACTGTTCCCCGAGCATCGTTTTTTGCTCAATAACCGTCTGCGTGGGATCTTGAGTCACGCGACGGCGAAACAGGGAGACAACATTGTCGTGTTCGGCGCGTATCTTGGTCGCCGGCATGGAAAACTCTGTCAAGGTGCCGGGAGTTTTCCCGGCCACCGCAATCGTTCCTGGTGGGAAGGTAATTTCCTTTTCCACGTTGGTTTCTTGCTTCTGATTGAACCAGTTAGTCACGCTTTTAGCCTACCTTACAGTTACTTGCGCGGTTTCTTTGGCGGAGGGGTGCCTAAAATCGCATCCTGAGTAATGACCTGCGCCTCGGCATCTTTATTAACCTGGACGGTTACCGTTCCAGTTAGTGAAGCAGCCGCATCTAAATCGGCGCGCACTGCCGGCAGGTTCTCTGCTGACCACTCATCGGAGTAAATAATAGTTACCTGCTCGAACGGAGTACGCTGGCCTACCTTCGCTTCGGACTTTACCTTGCGCAGGACGCTCAGCGTGTCGCCCGCTAGTTTCAACAAGTCTGCATCTCCCGCTGCTGCCTGCAAAGCAGCGGTTACCTGCGGCCAAGGAGCAGTATGAACGCTGCCGGTGCGGTACCAGGACCAAACTTCCTCTGCCGCGTAGGGCAGGAAGGGAGCCAGCAGCCGGGTCACGTTATCAACCACGAGGGCGAGGGCGGTGCGGGCAGAATCCTGCACGCCGCTGTCCCAGCTCCCGGCGAAGTTATGGGCGCGATCTTTAACCAGCTCCAGGTAGTTATCACAAAAATCCCAGAAGAAAGACTCGGTTTGCTCTAGCGCCCGGGTATGGTCATAGTTTTCAAACGCGCTGGTAGCGGTGGTAATGACCTCATTTAGCCGGGCGATTACCGCTTTATCTAAGGGAGTAGTTACCTTTGCGGGGTCTAAACACAAACCGGCATCCTCGGTCATCGACAAAGCAAACTTAGAGGCATTGAGCAGTTTCATTGCCAGGCGTCGCCCGATCTTCATTTGTGCTTCTTCAAAAGCAGTATCGGTACCTAGGCGAGCCGCAGCTGCCCAGTAACGCACCGAATCTGAGCCGTGTTTTTCTAGCAGCCCCATGGGAGTAACGACATTGCCTTTAGATTTCGACATCTTCTTGCGATCCGGATCTAGAATCCAGCCGGAAATTGCAGCGTTCTTAAAGGGAAGGGCATCGAACTCCAAATGGGCACGCACCATGGTAGAAAACAGCCAGGTGCGGATAATATCTTGGCCTTGAGGACGCACGTCCATGGGATAGACCCGTTTAAAGAGATTATTATCTCGCAGCCAACCGCCCGCAATCTGCGGGGTCAGCGAAGAGGTGGCCCAAGTGTCTAAAATATCGACTTCGGCGGCAAACCCGCCCGGTTCACCTCGTTGATCCTCCGTAAAACCTTGAGGAACATCGCTGGTGGGATCAATCGGCAAGGTTTCTTCCGCGGGCATGATCACCTGGTCGTAATCGACTTCGCCATTCTGGTCAACGTGATACCAAAGCGGGATCGGCACCCCGAAGAAGCGCTGGCGGGAAACCAGCCAGTCATTATGTAGACCATGTACCCAGTTTGAGTAGCGCACCTTCATGAAATCTGGGTGGAACTTTAGTTCTTCACCACGGGCTAGCAGCTCACTATTGAGGTTGTCGCGGTGTCCACTCAGTGTGTAGTCACTGCCGCCATTGCGGATATACCATTGCCGGGACATCACGATTTCTAGGGGGCGGTCACCTTTTTCAAAGAAGTTGGTTTGCCGCATGGTTTTCTGCGGTTCTCCCTGCAGTTCTCCGCTCTCTTTGAGGGCATCCACGACGATTTGCCGCGCGGTGAAAGTGGTTTTACCGCGGATAGCATCCATAAGTTCAATACCTGCCGGATCAGTGATCCAATCGGTAGCTTCGTGAGTGATCCGCCCATCTTTAGCCAGAATCACCCGGGTGGGTAGTTCTAGGTCGCGCCACCATTCCACATCGGTAACATCGCCGAAGGTACAGCACATGGCGATGCCGGCGCCCTTATCCATTTCCGCCGCCGGGTGGGCTAACACCGGAACCTCAACGTTAAAGCCGGGGCTAGTTACGGTTTTACCAAATAGGTGCTGGTAACGCTGGTCATCCGGGTGCGCTACCAGGCAGCAGCAGGCTGCCAGCAGTTCGGGACGGGTAGTTTCAATAATCACGTCCTGTCCATCCGGTAGATGGAAAGCGAGCGCATGGTAAAAACCGGGATAGTCACGCGCCTCTAGTTCCGCCTGGGCAACCGCGGTTTGGAAAGTTACATCCCATAGACCGGGTGCTGCCGATTGATAGGCTTCGCCGCGTTTTAAGTTCCGCAAAAACGCAGTTTGCGCAACTTTTTGGGAATCCTTAGAAATGGTTTGGTACTGATGTTTCCAATCGACACTGAGCCCCAGGCGGCGCCAGAGTGCCTCAAAAGACTTCTCGTCCTCTTTGGTCAGCTCTTCGCACAGTTCAATAAAGTTCTTACGGGAAATCGGCACTTGATCGCGGGCCTTTACCGATTTGGAATCTCCGTGATGAGGCGGCACAAAATCCGGGTCGTAGGGCAGGGTAGGGTCGCAGCGGACTCCATAATAGTTTTGGGCACGACGCTCGGTAGGCAGCCCGTTATCGTCCCAGCCCATGGGGTAAAACACTGCTTTGCCCTGCATCCGCTGGTAGCGCGCCAGGCAATCGGTGTGAGTATAGGAGAACACGTGGCCTACGTGCAGCGATCCGGAAGCCGTAGGCGGGGGAGTATCAATCGAGAACACCTGCTCGCGCTGCGCCTCGCGGTCGAAAGCATAAACCTGTTGTTCTTCCCAAGCCTCGGCCCAGCGTTCTTCGAGGCCGTCTACACTTACTCGGCCCGGAACCTGGGGGGCGGGTAAGTTCAGATCTGCTAAATCCCGGTGATCATGGGGATTACTCATCGGCCATCTCCTATTTCATCTTTTTCCTGTTTACCGCCTGTTCTTCTATATCGCAGGACAGTAACTGGCGTTTATATACCTTACTAAACTACTCGGTTTACCAGGCCAACCCCAAAATCTAGTTCCACTCTTTCGAGGTACCTTAAGCATTGGAAACGCAGCTGTTTTAGGAAAAGCCCGCCACCCGAAATCTTCAGCAAAGATCAAAATCGGGTGGCAGGCTCTGCTGCAAATGCCTCAACAAACAGCTGCTAACTATGTTGAATTTTCCCGCCGTTTTCGCGAGCAATCTGCAAATTGTAGGGAGTGTCCCAATAAACTTCCTGTTTAAAGGGATTACGTCCGGTGGAACGCACCTTATAGATGTGGTATCCGAACACCACCACATTGGCCACTAGCGCTGCTGCCGAAAGCAAAAACATCGCAGTGGGGTTGTGAGCGCTGCGGTGGGCGAACATGGAATCTTGCATAAAGTGCGGGAAGGTTAGCACTATCGCTGACCAGAAGGTCAAGGTGTAGGCGCGGTATTGAATCCAGGCACCTTTCCCGAAGGCTAGGAAGGCCGGGATGGTACAAGATGCCAGCAAGGCCACTCCCGAATACCAGGCGCGGTCAGCTAGACAGTTGTAAACGTAGGCTACATTCCACAGATCGTAGGCAATAATCCAACCAATAGTCAGATCGCCCCAAATAATCTGTTTGTTCTTGCCTTTGGATACGTAAATACCCATCCAGCCCGAAATCATCAGGAAGTTTAGGATTCCGGCAATACCATTCATGATGTTCCAGGGGCCGCCCCAGGTAACCATCCCTTGCGAGGGATCCACCCCGTGGATGCCGTAGCACTGGAAGTCACGAATCACGGCCTCGATAATATTTATCGCCAAAATGAACGGGGGAATACAAAGGTACCAGCGCTTATCACGCAGCTTCGGGAAATATTGTAGCGCCACCAGCGACAACGACCCGATTAGCGCGGAATATTGTTTCACTATCGGGAACCAGCCATCAGAGTTAGTACCGGCCCGCGAATAGGGCCACCAAAAAATAGTGAGCGCCACCGGGATCACGATGAATACTGCAATCGCAACCCATTTGTAACGGATCGCTAGCCAGGCCAGTACCGCGAGCCCCGCGATCACTACCACTAGCATCAAATAGTCGTACCACTGGCCAAGTTCAAAGAAGAATAGGGTGGGATAGTCTGGTTTCATCAGTTATTTCGCCGCCTTTTTGCCCCAGCCAGGAAGATAGGTTTTCTCTTTCTTTTGCCGGATTTGCTCCTCCCAGGAAAACTCCGGTTCTTCCCAATCAGTGAAATATTCACTATCAATATCCTGCGCCCACGGGGAATCGGAGGAGGTAGGAGGCCAAGTGGGATTATCGGTTACCGGAGGGCGTACCTCGTTTACCGCAGGGTCTTGGCGGCCATAGCGCAGCCACTGGTTGTGGGTCTCTTCGTAGAGTTCGGTGCCGTCCCAGCGTCCCGCGGGAGTGTCATATCCGAAGAGCTTGCCTCCCAGTACTGCCCGCTTAATCCGTCCTTGCCATTGCGGTTTCTTCCGGAACTCCGCTACCCGCTTAACATAGAGGTTTTGCAGATGCGCCATGCATCCGCCGATCAGTTCAATGTTTATCCAGTTGATGGCAGCCGCAAACTTGGTATCGGGTTCAAAACCGATACGCCAATGGTTGATTAATCGACAGCGTTCTCCTTTGAGGGGAATCAGGTAAAAACACCAGGCGGCCGCGTAATGCTTCATCCCTGGGTAGCGGAATGCGAAGGATCCGGGAGCCCGCGGTGGATGCTTGGTATCAACCCATTGGGAAAGATACTTCCCCGGTACTACATCCGCCCATTCCATAGACATCCCGGTGAAGTCAAAGGCGGCGATATCTCCGGGTTTCAGAGCGTCTTCACCTTGCCACTGTTCTTGAATTTCGTAAGAGTTGAAGAAAGGTAGACGCGCAAAAGTGCGTTCCAAGAATTCGGAAGAATAAGAGCCTGCCTTGTCGCAACCTAGCTGTTTTAGGTGCCGATAAACCGCATAGGCGGGAGCGTCAATATTAATGGCGTAGGTTGAGGAGCGACCATTGGAATAGCAACGGTCGATTAAATCATCGGAAGGGTAGTGCCATTCGTTTTCCTCTGCGGTGGCTTTCCCCGAAAACTGACTGAAGCCCAGCATTCCGCCGAGGGCGACGCTGCCCCCGAAAGCGCCGAGGCGCAATATTTTTCCAATTCGACTGTGGTTAGCAGACATTGATCTTCTCCGTAGGTTATTTCTTTTAAAAAAGACAACATCGTTGTCGTCCTTGCGTTAACATATAATACACTACTGTATTAAGAATAGCGGCCTCTTTTAAAGAGAAAAATAGCGTCATATTCGCAGATAGTACTCAATTTAAAAGACAATAGGTAAGCTCAAAACGACCGGGCAGCGTCGCTCGGTTTAAAAGGAACAGTCATGGGATTTTTATGGGAAGTCGGCCCAATCTGGGTCTACCTTTTCTGGATTCTAATTTTTGCTCTCCAAATGTTAGTGGCAGAAATGCATCGCCGCTGGACTTGGACCGCCTTCGCCGTCTGGACAGTCGGTGGAGTTTTACTGATTCCCTATGTCATCATTCACGGGGTTCCTATGGTGGGGTGGTTCCCTTTCGGAAAATTCATCATCATGCTGGCCACCGCCACCATGACTGCTTTCCTGCTGCATTGGGGTAAACGCAATCCCTTAAAGGCCCGTCGCTACGCTATCTGGTTTGGCGTTGCCCTCTGGATCGGCCTGGCAGTAAACATTATGGAAGCCAATATTCGTGACCTGACCATCTACTTTGAAGCCGACACTTACCGCGCCTGCGCCACGAACTTTCAATGCCTGATGGATATTGATTCCTCCCGCTCGATCTCGATGATCGAGGGGCTACCCGAAACCCGCGGAATCACCGCTGCCAGTGGCTCTGTCGCCTGGTATCAAGCGGCTGCCGATGCCTTTAAAGCCAGTGGAGTAGGGATCGACCCGGCCACCGGGTTCCGCACTATCGGCGGATACTGGAATCTGCTGTCGGCCGCCGCCGGGCTACTAAACATCATTACCATCACCGGCCTGGGAAAAATCTTTATTTCTTCGGCAAAGAAAGGGAAAGTACAAGGGCTGATTTGGGCAGATATGGCCTGGCCGTGGATTATTGCCTATGACCTGTGGAACCATTCCTTCCTATATAACTCACTCGCGGACTACACCTGGTACTGCACCTTGGCATTGCTGCTCGCGTGTACGGTTCCCGCTTTTACTTGGGCAAAAGGGCAATGGATCTGGTTCCGCTGTTTCACCTTGATGTTCTGGATAGCAGCTAACAACATTTTGCCGGAGTTGCTAGTGAGGCCCTCCATAATGACCAACTACGCCACGATGAACCCGGTGGCGAATATCGTTTGTGCTTGGCTGGCACTGATTTCTAATGTGGCGCTGTTTATCTATTGGCTATACAAGATAACCAAACATCACCGCAATCCCTGGACAAACTGCCTCTTCTTCGAACTGGGAGCCTTTAGAAAAGTAGTAAAGCTCTACGCGGATGATAAAGACAAATATTTCTTGACCGACTTTATCCTCGAGACTCCCACGCAGCTAGGCTTCGAACCCAAATCTGCAACCCCGCCGGTAGACGGATATGTGGGTTGGATGCCTTGGTGGAAACAAGACAAACGCTATCCGAAGCCGCGTACCCCACTGTCTGCCGACCCTAAGTTGGTAGAAAAGGGGATCAAATCTGATCCCCGCTGGGACGTCACCAAGTCAAAGGAAGCGTAACCGCCTGCAGAAATGCAAAATAGAACGTTTGTTCGTAGGATAGGAATGTGGATGAAAAACTGGTAGTTAAAGGGGCGCGGGAACACAACCTGCGTAACGTGGCCATCGAGATTCCCCGCGACCAGATGGTGGTGTTTACCGGACTTTCGGGATCGGGGAAGTCTTCCCTGGCTTTCGATACCATTTTCGCCGAAGGACAGCGCCGCTATGTAGAGTCCCTGTCCTCTTATGCCCGCCAGTTTCTCGGGCGCCTGGACAAACCAGACGTAGATTTTATTGCCGGGCTGTCGCCGGCGGTTTCTATAGATCAAAAATCTACCTCCCGGAACCCGCGTTCTACCGTCGGTACTATTACCGAGGTCTACGACTACTTACGGTTGCTGTATGCCCGCGCCGGGCAGGCTTACTGCCCGGTGTGTGGGGAAAAAATCCAGGCGCAAACTGCCCAGCAAATCGTGGATCGCCTGCTAACCCTGCCGGAAAAAACCCGATTCCAGATTTTGGCTCCGGTGGTGCGCGGACGCAAAGGAGAATACACCGAGCTTTTTGCAGACCTAGTTACCCAGGGGTTCTCAGCGGCAGTGGTGGACGGGGAAACCGTGCGCCTTACCCAGCCCCCCAAGCTGGAACGCAAAATCAAACACGATATTTTTGTGCGCGTCGATCGCCTAGTGATGAAAGAGGGGGTACGTACCCGGCTCTCCGACTCGATTGAGACCGCCCTTAAACTTGCAGACGGGCTGGTAGTAATAGATTTTGTGGACCGAGATGAATCGGATCCCGAGCGTTCCCGCCGTTTTTCTGAAAATCGTGCCTGCCCCAATGATCACCCGCTGCAGCTAGAGGAAATCGAGCCGCGTACTTTTTCCTTCAATGCCCCCTATGGGGCTTGCCCAGACTGCTCCGGTCTTGGTTCCCATCTGGAAGTAGACCCGGAGCTAGTGGTGCCCAATCCGGAGCTATCTATCTCCGAAGGTGCAATTCGCCCCTGGTCCACCAAAAATAAATATTTGATGAATATGGTTGCCGGCCTGGGGGAGGAGCTCGACTTTGACCTAGAGACTCCTTTCCGTAAGCTATCGGCCTCCCAAAAGAAAGCCCTTTTACGCGGGCGCGACTATCGAGTGAAAGTAAAGTTCCGGAATCGTTGGGGGCGGATGCGCACCTACTCTTCCGGATTCGAGGGCGCAATCCCTTGGATCATGCGCAAACGGGAAGAAACCGAGTCCGAAATAATGAGGGCGCGTTACGAGGGCTACATGCGCCAAGTTCCCTGTTCTACCTGCCATGGCGACCGTCTAAAACCGGAAGTACTGGCGGTAAAAATCGGGAACCTAAATATCGCGGAGCTAACGAAGCTAGCTATTTCCGCCAGTGGTAAATACCTGGCGCAAGTAGAACTCACCGGGCCGGCGAAAAAGATCGCCGAACCGATTTTGAAAGAAGTGCAGGTGCGCCTGCAGTTCCTACAAGACGTGGGCTTGGGATATTTAACTCTAGCGCGGGGAGCTGCCACCTTATCGGGGGGCGAAGCCCAGCGGATTCGCTTGGCCACCCAGATAGGATCCGGGCTAGTCGGAGTACTTTATGTCCTGGATGAACCCTCAATTGGGTTGCACCAGCGCGATAACCACAAACTAATCGAGACGCTAAAGAAGCTGCGCGATTTAGGGAATACCTTACTGGTGGTCGAACATGACGAGGACACCATTCGGGCTAGTGACTGGATAGTCGATATCGGCCCGGCAGCCGGGGAAAATGGGGGAGAAGTCCTTTATTCCGGTCCAGTACCGGGGATCGCTGATTGTAAGCGCTCCCTTACTGGGCAGTATTTGTCGGGTAAAAAGCAGATTGCAGTTCCTAAAAAACGGCGCAAAATTGAGAAAGATCGGCAGCTAAAAATTATTGGGGCGCGAGAAAACAACCTACAGAACCTGAATGTTTCGATTCCTTTAGGTAAGTTGGTCCTGGTCACCGGAGTTTCTGGTTCGGGTAAATCGACACTGATCAACCAGGTGATGTACCAGGCTTTAGCGGCGCAACTGCAGAGAAAAAGAGTGGTTCCCGGGCGTCATAAAGCTATCGAGGGACTGGAGCATCTGGACAAGGTGGTGCACGTAGATCAAAGTCCGATTGGACGTAACCCCCGCTCAAACCCGGCCACCTATACCGGGGTCTGGGATGCAGTCCGCTCCCTCTTTGCCCAAACTCAAGAGGCACAGCTCCGAGGCTACGGACCCGGACGGTTCTCATTTAACGTCAAAGGGGGACGCTGTGAAGCTTGCAAGGGAGACGGCACCCTCAAGATCGAGATGAACTTCCTGCCCGATGTATATGTACCTTGCGAAGTGTGCGGAGGCGCGCGCTATAACCAGGAAACCCTACAGGTCAAATATCGTGACAAATCGGTAGCCGATGTGCTCGATATGCCGATCAGTGAAGCGGCAGAGTTTTTCGCTCCCATCGGTAAAATTTCCCGGCACCTCAACACCTTGGTAGAAGTGGGGCTCGGGTATCTGCGTCTGGGGCAAAGTGCTACTACTCTTTCCGGGGGAGAAGCTCAGCGGGTGAAACTTGCCAGTGAGCTGCAGCGTAGGTCCAATGGGCGCACCATTTATGTACTGGATGAGCCCACCACCGGCCTACATCTGGAAGATATTCGCAAGTTAATGCTGGTGTTGCAGTCGCTGGTCGACAAGGGCAACTCGGTGATCGTGATCGAGCATAATCTTGATGTGATCAAGTGCGCCGACTGGGTGATCGATTTAGGTCCCGAGGGCGGAGACGGCGGGGGAACTCTGGTGGCGCAAGGAACCCCGGAGCAAGTAGCGAAAGTGAAAGCCTCCTACACCGGGCAGTACTTAAGCAAGATTTTAAAGTGACAGTAGCTGTGGTATCTGTGCAAGTGAGCCCGATCCACGAGGATTAGCCATTTTTGTTTTTCTGCTGTGTTAACCTACGGACAAGAGAAACCTATTTTGAATTGGAGATTCGCCAATGGGAGCTCCCGCTATCGATCTAATGCAATTCACTTCGGTGGCCGCAGCGGTACTGGATCGCGCCAGTAATCGGGCGCGAGAAATCGCAGTTGAGCGTCCCTCCGCGTTGGGAGCCGCGTGGGAAAAAATCTCTGCAGCTTCCTTGGGAGACGCGATCCGGGCAGCCGGTTTAGGGTGGATCGGTCTGGGGTTAAAACCCGGAGATGCAGTCTCCATTCTGGGATCCACCTCCTACGAATGGATGATTATGGATCTGGGAGCGCAAGCAGCTGGGCTAGTTACCGTGCCCATCTATGAAACCGACTCCTATGAACAGGTAAAGTGGATTGCCCAAAAAGCCCAGATAAAGGCAGTAATTACCGATTCTACGGCGCAGGCGAATATGATTCGTCAGCTGGATAAGGAACCTGAACTCGCCGGACAAATCTCGGCAGTGTTTTCTTTAGACGATTCGGGCTTAACCCGTCTTTTAGAACACGGACGCACTATTTCCCCCTCGGAACTAGATGAACGCTTAGAACAGATAAAACTTGATGACCTTTGCACCATTGTTTTTACTTCCGGGACCACCGGACGCCCCAAAGGGGTAGAAATTACCCACGGAAACTTCCTGCGCCCCCTAAATGCTGTCATCGAGCGGGGCAGTTGGAACGAATGGGTTTTCGACCCCGGTGCCCGGGTAATTTACTTCCTGCCGGTAGCCCACGTAATGGCTCGTTTCCTGGGTTATCAGCAACTGGTAGGTCACGGCACCGCCGCATTTTTACCCAACCCCAAGACCATAGTCCAGGATATGCAGACTTTTAAACCAAATGCTCTGCTAGTAGTGCCGCGGGTGCTGGAAAAAATCTATAATGCCGCCGATGCTACCGCAGGTTCCGGGATTAAGCTGCGGATTTTCCGTTTGGCTGCCCATACTGCGGAACAGTGGGCACGCACACAAGACTTAGGGAAAGAAATTTCGTTTGGGCAAAAGCTAAAGATTGCTCTAGCTCGGAAGTTAGTCCTTAATAAGATCCAAAAACTTATGGGCGGAAACCTGCAGGGAATCGTATCTGGGGGAGCGCCCATGGCTGAGCGGCTCGGCCACTTCTTTATTGGGTGCGGCATCGAAGTTTTGCAAGGCTACGGCGCTACCGAAACTACCGGACCGCTTACTATGTCTGAGCGGATTGGAAACAAAACCGGATACGTAGGCCGACCCCTGCTTTGTAACCAAGTGCGCCTGGGCGAGGGCGGCGAACTGCAGGCACGCGGCGGCTCGATTATGCGGGGTTACTACGGGGAACCAGAGCTTACTCGGGAAGCTTTCACCGCGGACGGCTGGTTGAAAACTGGGGATATTGCGCAAATCGATGCTGATGGCAACGTTAAAATCACCGGGCGCGCCAAAGAAATTATTGTGACCGCCGGCGGGAAAAACGTAGCTCCCGAGTACCTAGAGGAACGTTTGAAAGGACATCCGCTAATCTCACAGGTAATGGTAGTAGGGGATAATAAACCCTTTGTGGCGGCGCTGGTTACCCTGGATCAAGAAATGTTACCCACCTGGCTGAAGAATCACGGGATGGAACAGATGGATATCACCCGGGCAGCTAGGGATCCGCGGGTGCTGGAAGCTTTACAGCGGGCAGTCCAGCGGACTAACCGGGCGGTGTCGCGGGCAGAATCGATCCGCAAAATCAAGATTCTTACCACCGATTGGACGACTGAAAACGGGATGCTGACCCCCTCTATGAAAATAAAGCGCAATCGGATTCGCGCCGTTTACGGGGAACAAATCGAAGATTTATTTACTAAGCGGCAAGAAAAATAGCAGATCAGCCGGCCTATAAGCCGGGTTCTGTACTGGCGAAGCCAGCGGCGACCATCTATCTACGACGTACGTTACCGCACGCCTGCAGCAACCTACCCGCAAGCTAAAGGCGGACCACCCAACTTGCTGCTTGGTCTTGCTCCGGATGGGGTTTACCTAGCTGGTCAAGTCACCTTGACCACTGGTGGTCTCTTACACCGCCTTTTCACCCTTACCAACGCGAGCGCGTGGCGGTTTATTTTCTGCGGCACTAGCCCGCGGGTCGCCCCGGGTGGCTGTTAGCCATCATCCTGTCCTGTGGAGCCCGGACTTTCCTCGACTATTACTAGCCGCGGCCGCCCGGCCGACTGATCCGGGTCAATAATACCTAAAGGCGCCCGCTGACCGAAAAGCAAGGCGCTAGTTTATGAATCTAAAACGGCAAGGGGGCTGCCGATTTTCTAGAGGTTGCTAAACTAAAGGCATGGTTGCCTATATAGATATTCACCCAGTTAATCCGCAAGCCCGGCTAATTACTAAGGCCGCTGACATTATTCGTGACGGGGGCGTAATCGCCTATCCCACTGATTCGGGTTATGCCCTGGGGTGCAAACTTGGGAATAAAGCGGGACTAGAACGGATCCAAACTATCCGCAAACTTCCTAAAACCCACAACTTCACCCTCATTTGCCACGATTTTAAGCAATTAGGGAAGCTGGTAATCGTTGACAATTCGGCGTTTAAGCTGATAAATCGGCTCACTCCCGGTCCCTACACCTTCATTATGAAAGGGGATAAGGCAGTGCCGCGGATCATGGTTAATCCCAAGAAAAAGACGGTGGGGGCGCGCATTCCCAATCATGTAACCACCCTGGCGCTGGTAGAAGAATTGGGGGAGCCTCTGATGTCCTCTACTTTGATTTTGCCGGATAAGGATGTTCCAGAAGCTAACGGTTGGGAAATCCGTGACGAGATTGGCTACCTACTAGATGCGGTTATTGAAGGGCCGGTAGATGAAGCCCGGCCCACTACGGTCATCGATCTCACCGGGGAAGTTCCCCAGGTGGTTCGCCAGGGCGCCGGTGATCTCTCGGACGTTATGCTCTAGTGGATCTTTTTCAGCAGGCCTCGCTTAACGAACAGGGGATTCCCGCTTTTTCAGACTCTGCGCCCCTGGCAGTGCGGATGCGCCCGCTCAATATTGACGAGGTGGTGGGGCAATCCCACTTGCTCGAACCCGGCTCTCCTTTGCGCCGGCTATTGGAGCCCCAAGGCAGCGCCGGGGCGGTGAGTTCCATTATTTTTTGGGGACCGCCGGGAACTGGGAAAACTACCCTTGCCTATTTGGTAGCCACGGCCTCAAAACGAAACTTTGTGGAAGTTAGCGCGGTTTCGGCCGGGGTAAAAGAGGTACGCGCAGTTATTAAAGAGGCGCGCGAGCAGCTGCGCGCAACCGGGAAACAAACAGTGCTTTTTGTGGACGAGGTACATCGCTTTTCTAAGTCCCAGCAAGATGCCTTGCTCCCGGCAGTAGAAAACTCCTGGGTAATTCTGGTGGCCGCCACCACCGAAAATCCTTCGTTCTCGATCGTCTCCCCGTTGCTGTCGCGGTCTTTACTGCTAACTTTAAACCCCTTAAACAGTGAGGACGTGAAACAGTTGCTGCGCCGCGCCCTCAGCGATGAACGCGGGCTTAAAGGCAAGGTAACAGCAGACGAGGAGGCACTGACCCGCCTGGCAGATTTGGGGGGAGCCGATGGCCGCAAAGCGCTGACCTTACTAGAGGCTGCCGCCGAGGGAGCGGTATCGGCGGGGCGCAGCACTTTGACCACAGAAGATATTGCTCGCGCTGCCGACAGTGCAGTAGTGAAATATGACCGTGACGATCACTATGACGTGATTAGTGCTTTTATTAAATCCATGCGCGGATCCGATGTGGATGCCACTTTGCATTATTTGGCACGCATGATCGAAGGGGGAGAAGATCCCCGCTTTATCGCTCGCAGAATCATGATTTGTGCCAGCGAAGACGTGGGGATGGCAGATCCGAAAGCCTTAGAAATTGCGGTGGCTGCCGCGCAAGCAGTACAGATGATTGGGATGCCCGAGGGGCGGATTATCTTAGCGCAAGCCGCAGTGGCAGTAGCCACCGCCCCGAAATCGAATGCGTCCTATTTGGGAATTGAAACCGCAATTAAAGATGTGCGCGCCGGAAAAAGTGACGCGGTACCTGTCCCGCTGCGTGATTCTCATTACCCTGGCGCCTCAGATTTGGGAGTGTCCGGCTACAAATATGCTCACGATTATCCGCACCATATTGTTAAGCAAACTTATCTACCTGCATCTTTAGTTGGTACTCAGTATTACCATCCCACTGACAATGGGTATGAGGAGTTGGTATCTAAGCGGCTGCGCACCATTCGCGGCATCTTGGCCGATGGCAAAGGTGAACCAAAATAGGCTAATCTAAAACCTGTTGTCTACAGGCAACCCTGGGGTCTTAGCCCGCGTGGTGACCCCACCGGCATATCCGGTGAAATGAAAATAGAAGAACACATACAGGAGAAAACTAAATGGGAAATAAACGTTCGCGTAAACAGGTTCGGCTATCTCGTGCTTTGGGGATTGCCTTAACTCCCAAAGCTCAGCGCTACTTTGACCGGCGTCCCTACGGGCCCGGCGAGCATGGTCGTGCTCGGCGTCGCAGCGAATCTGACTACGCTATCCGTTTGAAGGAAAAACAGCGTTTGCGCGCTCAATACAATATTCGCGAGGCCCAGATGCACCGCCTATTCGAAGAGGCGCAGAGCGTTAAAGGGATGACCGGTGACAACCTGATTGTGCTACTGGAGTCCCGGCTGGATGCGTTGGTATTGCGCTCGGGCTTCGCTCGCACTATGCCCCAAGCTCGCCAGACGGTAGTTCACCGTCACGTCCTGGTAGATGGAAAACTGGTTGACCGTCCCTCCTACCGGGTAAAGCCGGGACAGGTTATCCAGATTCGCCCCAAGTCCCAGACCAAGGATCCCTTTATCGTAGCGGCGGCCGGCTCTCACCGCGACGTCCTCCCGGATGTACCCGCATATTTGGATGTTAACCTGGAACAACTCCAGGCCACCTATGTGCGTCTGCCTAAGCGCGATGAAATCCCGGTAGTCTGCGACCTCCAGATGGTCGTTGAGCACTACTCGCGTTAAGCTTAAAAACTTTTGGTCTGATGCCTCCCGATTTTTCGGGAGGCATCACCCATATATCCGGCTTGGTTCTAGGCTTAGGTGCTCGGTAGGGTAAAATTCAGCGATATAAGCATTTCTTAGGGAAGGAAGAACAATGAGCGTTGGTGAGGTAGCTTCATTAATCGCCGCTTTAGCGTTTTTACTGCTAGTGGTGTTTCTAGCGATACCACTGTGGAAACTGGGGAAAGTTTTTGACCAGCTTCAAGGATCCATTAAGCAGGTAGCAGCCGATACCGGCGACACCGTTAAAGAGGTTTCCCAAACGGTCAGGGACGCCAACGCCCAACTGGTGCGGGTCGATGCGGTCACTACCTCGGCTGCGCAAGTCGCTCAAGATGTTTCTGCGGTTTCGACCTTGGTTTCTTCCACCTTCGCCGGCCCGCTGATTAAACTCTCGGCCTTTTCCTATGCGGCCCGCAAAATGTTTAACAGGAAAGGTCAGTAACCATGAAGAAACTGGTGAAGCTAGGGATTACAGTAGCAGTAGTAGGCGCTATCGCCTACTCGATTCCGCCGGTACGGGAGCGGATGCAGGCCGCTTACGCCTCTTTCCAAGAGGATTTTGAGAATAGGGAGCGGCAGCTGCGTGCGGCGCTAATGCCCGAAACCACCCCCTTAAGTTAATCGCTTTTCAACTAGGAGGTAGCTCCTCCTCATAAAGATTTAGAGGCATAATGCAAACATCTGAAATTCGTTCCCGCTGGTTAGACTATTTTGCGAAGCAGGGACATCATTTGGCACCATCAGTTCCCCTGGTGTCTCCCGATAAGTCGATTCTGTTTACTATTGCGGGAATGGTGCCGTTCATTCCCTATATTGTAGGTACGGAACCGGCACCTTGGCCGCGAGCTGCCAGTGTGCAAAAGTGCATCCGCACTAACGATATTGAAGAGGTCGGCAAAACCACTCGGCACGGTACTTTCTTTCAGATGTGCGGGAACTTTAGTTTCGGTGACTACTTCAAGCAGGGCGCCTCAACCATGGCTTGGGATCTGCTCACCGGCTCCGTGGAAGAAGGCAAATACGGCCTGGACGGAGACAAACTCTGGGTGACGATTTGGGAAGAGGATGACGAGGCCGAGGACGTGTGGCTAAACCAGATCGGCCTGGATCCCCTTCACCTACAAAAGCTCCCCCGGGAAGAAATCTTTTGGGATACCGGGCAGCCGGGACCGGCCGGTCCTTGTGCCGAAATCCATTTCGACCGCGGTAGCGCTTACGGACCCGAGGGCGGCCCGGAAGTAGATACCGGTGGGGATCGCTACCTCGAGCTATGGAACCTGGTGTTCGACCAGTACCTACGGGGAGAAGGAACCGGTAAAGACTATCCGCTGCTGGGCGAGCTGGACAAGAAATGTATCGATACTGGGTTGGGATTAGAGCGACTAGCGTTCTTGCTGCAAGGCAAGGACAATATGTACGAGATTGACCAGGTATTCCCGGTAATTGAGAAAGCGCAGGAACTGTCGGGAAAGCAGTATACCCAAGGTAAAACCTCGAAAGATCCTAATGATATTCGGATGCGGGTAGTCGCTGACCATGTGCGCAGCGCCCTGATGCTGATTGGGGACGGGGTACGGCCTGGAAACGATGGACGCGGATACGTTTTGCGCCGCCTGATTCGCCGGGTAGTGCGCGCTATGCGCTTATTGGGAGTTAAAAAGCCGGTATTCCCGGATTTGCTTCCCGTCTCAAAACAGGTAATGGCGGATTCCTATCCGGAATTAGACAGGGACTGGAAAACTATTTCTACGGTTGCCTACGAAGAAGAAGATGCCTTTAGGCGCACCTTAGAGTCGGGTACTTTGATTTTTGACCAGGCAGTGAGCCAGGTTAAGAAACGCCACGAAAGCCAGTTGTCTGGTAAAGACGCATTCACCTTGCACGATACTTACGGCTTCCCGATTGACCTAACTATCGAGATGGCCGAGGAACACGGCATTAAGGTTGATCGCGACAAGTTCACCCAGCTAATGCAAGAGCAAAAGGATCGTGCCCGTGAAGATGCGCGGGCCAAGAAGACTGGACATGTAGATGCCCGCGTCTACCACGAGCTCGAGGCGGAACTAGGTCACGACGTCCAGTTCGTGGGCTACAGCGAAGACAGCTGTAATGCCAAAGTTATTGGGCTGCTATCAGAGGGCCAGGCAGTTCCCACTGCCGCGGCAGGCAGCAAAGTTGAAGTCGTCCTCGATACCACTCCCTTCTATGCGGAAATGGGCGGGCAGCTGGCTGACCATGGAGTAATCCGTTCCTTCCAGGGCGCCAAGTTCAAAGTCGAGGACGTACAAAGTCCGGTAGCGGGTCTGCGGGTCCACCGGGGAACCTTAGAGCAAGGGCAACTAACCGTAGGAGATGAGGTAGTAGCGGCGATCGATACCGCAAGGCGCAAAGCTATTGCCCGCGCCCATACCGCTACCCATATGTTGCATAAAGCCCTACAAGAGAACCTGGGGGCGCAAGCCACTCAGGCAGGCTCAGAAAACAATGAAAATCGGCTGCGCTTCGATTTCCACCACACTCGCGCCCTCAGCGGGGAGCAAATGGCGGCGATTTCTGATCGTATCAATGACCGCCTGCGCGATAACCTGCAAGTAAACACCGAGGTTATGCCGATTGAAGAAGCCAAAAAGTCCGGAGCTACCGCCCTGTTTGGAGAAAAATACGGTTCGGTAGTGCGGGTGGTTGATATTGGTGATGGTTGGGATCGCGAATTCTGCGGCGGAACCCATATGCCTTCTACCGGTTATCTGGGACAAGTCGTCCTGATGGGGGAGAACTCTATCGGTTCGGGGGTGCGGAGGATAGAAGCTTTGGTCGCCGATGAAGCCAATGAATTCCAAGCCAAGGAACACGCCCTGGTTTCTCAGGTAGCTTCGATTATGGGGACTAAGCCGGAAGAGATTCCGGCACGGATCGATGATGCTTTGCTGCGTTTGAAGCAGGCACAAAAGAAACTGGCAAAACTGCAGGAAGAATCGTTACTTTCCCGGGTAGGGGAAATTGCGGCCTCGGCTAAAGATATTCATGGCACTCGCGTGATTACTTTTAACGCCGGAGAGGTATCTGCCGACGCCTTGCGTACTCTGGCGCAATCTTTAAGGCAAAGGCTCGAAGATACCAACTCCGTCATTAGCGTAGGTGGGATTGCTAAAGACCGTCCCCAGGTGATTGTGGCTACCACGAGGCAAGCCAGAGACAACGGTTTGAAGGCGGGCAACCTGGTAAAGATAGCTGCGCAAACTATGGGAGGCGGCGGCGGCGGACGCCCGGATCTGGCGCAAGGCGGGGGTAAGGATGCCACGAAACTTGGTGACGCTTTAGAAGCCATCGCCCAGGAGATTGCGCGAAAATAATGCGCCCCGGGGTACGGATTGGGATTGATCTTGGTACTCGCCGGATTGGAGTGGCACGTTCCGATGCGGCGGGGACTTTAGCGCTGCCAGTGGAAACGGTTTACCGGGCAGGCGGACAAGAACTATACCGCATCGCTGAACTGGTTGCTGAGTATGAAGCTAGAGAAGTCGTCATTGGCCTTCCTTGTTTAATGAGCGGAAAGGAAGGAAAAAATGCTGCTGACGTACGTGCCTGGGGTGCCGAGTTGGAACAGCTGTTACCAACTTGTAATATAAGACTTGTGGATGAGCGTCTTACCTCGGTAAGTGCTCATCAACAACTGCGTTCGGCCGGACTGGGCGGGCGCGAGCACAAAAGCGTCGTCGACCAACAGGCTGCAGTGTTAATCTTGGAGCAGGCGTTAGAAATAGAGCGGCGAACCGGAAAAGCTCCGGGAGTACCGCTGGGCAACGGATCCGAAAGCGAGGAGGCCTGATGAGCCGGGAGCCAGAAAACAATCCGCCCAAGCGGCATTTTCCATCCCGCCGCGCCGATAAAAAAGCTAACGCTGATCCTTCGCAAAGTGATAACCCCACTAACCTTGATAACTACTGGGAAGAAGAAGCGGCAAGTCCCGCGCACCCAAAACTAGCCGTTACTGGACGCAGTGCGCGGCGCAAAGCCCGGCGTAAGAAACGTACGATTGCGGCCATCGTGATTTTGGTGGTCGTCGGCTTAATCGCCGGCGCTTCCTTGATCGCAGCCAAAGAGCTGGGCGGAATTAGCGGAATAATCTCTGGCGGAGAAGACTACCAAGGGAAGGGCTCTGGGGAAGTAATCGTAGAGATTCCTGAGGGCGCCTCGGGTAAAACTATCGGCGCGATCTTAGAGAAACACGGGGTTATCGCCGATGCCGAAGTATTCGCCGATATTTTCAAGAAAAATTCCTTAGCACAAGGAGTGCAGGCGGGGCGGTTTAGGCTACATAAACGGATGTCTTCTCGCGAGGCCTTAGCGATGCTATTAGATCCCACCTCCAAAGCGGATATCAAGGTAACTATTCCTCCCGGATTCACGGTTAAACAGATTAAGGCGCGTTTGCAAGAAACTGTCGGGTTTAGTGCCGATCAAGTAGCTGAAGCTTTTTCGGACCCCGAAGCTTACGGGATACCGGGGCAAAGTGAAGAATCTTTTGAAGGCTGGTTGGCACCCGATACCTATACGGTCTCCACTAAGCAGACCGCTACCGATTTAGTGAAGATCATGGTGGATGCCCAGATAAAACGACTAGATCAGGCCGGAGTTGCCCCCGCTCAGCGAGCAGCCGTGTTAATTAAGGCTTCGATCCTAGAAAAAGAAGTCAACCTGGATAAATACTATCCCCAAGTAGCCAGGGTAATTGAGAATCGCCTGCAGGATAATCCAGATACCCACGGATTCTTGCAAATGGATTCTACGGTGGTTTATGGCCTGGGTCGCTCGGGGGGAATTCCCAGTTCGGAAGAGCTTAAAAAAGATACCCCCTATAACACCTATAAACACAAAGGGCTGCCTCCCACCGCTATCGGTACCGTAGGGCCCAAGGCTCTGGCGGCTGCAGTGAAACCGGCGGATGGGAAATGGCTCTACTTCACCACGGTTAACCTGGATACCGGAGAAACTAAATTCGCGCTTACGCTAGCAGAGCAGAATAAGAGCATCGAAGAACTGAAACAGTGGTGTCAGCAAAACCAAGGAAAATGCAAGCGTTAAGCCCCTGGGCGGCGGTAATCGGATCTCCAATCCAGCATTCTTTATCCCCGGTACTGCACCTGGCAGCTTATCGGGATTTAGGGCTGAATATCGACTATCGGAGGATCGAGGTTACCCCGGATACTCTGGGTTCTTTCCTCGCCCGCTGGCCCGAAAATTTGGTGGGTCTTTCGGTTACTATGCCTTTAAAACAAGTGATCATCCCCCTGCTTTCCCAGGTAGATGGTTTAGCTAAAGCAGTAGGAGCCGTAAACACCGTGGTGCCGTTTCCAGGGGGAGTGACCGCCGGATTTAATACTGATGTTTATGGGTTGGTAGCGGCAATAAGGGAAGAAAAGGGCAAAGATTTCAGTCCCGAAAAAGCGGTGATTGTGGGATCGGGTGCTACCGCGTCCTCGGCCCTAGCAGCCCTAACAGAACTGGAAGTAACGCAAATTAATCTGCTGGCCCGCCGAGTTTCCGGAGCCGGTAATGCAGTGCAGGCGGCTACCCGACTGGGGATAGATCCTGGTTATGTTCCCTTGACAGCCACAGATAAAGCCCGGAAAACTATCGAGAATGCAGATTTGATTATCTCAACTGTTCCTCGCGAAGTACTTGATGATTTTTATAAATCTATCTCCTTTAATGCTAGTCAAACGGTATTAGATATCGTCTATGACCCCTGGCCTAGCGAACTGGTAAAATCAGCTCAACGCCAGCAAGCTACCATCATTTCCGGGAAATCCATGTTGCTACATCAGGCCCTGATGCAGGTGAAGTTGTTTACTTCTCGCACGCCCAGCTTGGATGTAATGCAAATGGCTCTTAAGGAGGCCTAACGCCATGAAAATGCAACTACTAGTTTTGCTAATAGCGCTGGTATTTGCGGGAATTGGAAACTTAGTCTACGGGCTGCCCAAGGTGGAAAAGTACTTCCGACTGTCGGGACGGTCAAGAGCGTATTGGAATCAGGCCTGGGCAATAGGGATAGTTTCGATGCTGGCGGTTGCTGCGGCAGTGATTTTACGTTACGGCTCGATTAACTTGCTGCTATTATTTCCGCTACTGACTCTGGGGACGGTACTAACTGTCATTGATGCCGGTACCCAACGGCTGCCGCGCTCTATGACGGCAGCTGTCTTGGTGCTGGTGTTAGTGGCGGTTATCCTGGCCGGGTTCGTTACCGGACAGTGGGTAAAACCGGCATATGCCCTGATCGTAGCTTTAGGAACTTTCATTTTGCTGCTTCCCGGAACTTTTGTTCGAAACGGTATCGGGGTGGGGGATTTACGCCTAGCTCCACTTTTGGTGGGCTTAGCTACCTGCTCTTCTTGGCACTGCCTGTTGTTAATGGGAATACTATCGGTGGTCGGCAGCGGGCTCTGGGCGCTCTACTTGGTGGTAGCGAAGAAAGCTAGCGGCTCTACCCGGCTAGCATTCGGGCCGTGGCTACTAATGGCCACCTATATTGCACTCCTAGTCGTTCCCCGTTAGCGCTCGGCTATTTTTTACCGCTTCGCGGGATTTTTAGGAGTGGAAGCTTAAAACGCAAAAAATAGTTCCATGAAACAATGAATCTATGTTGAGATGGATGAGCGCAGGTGAATCACATGGAGCTGCCCTGGTGGGAATTCTCGAAGGAATGCCCGCGGGAGTGGAGATTACCACCGCTAAAGTGGCGGAATACCTGGCCAGTCGGCGAGCCGGTTACGGACGTGGGGCCCGCCAAAAATTTGAGCAAGATCGGGTCCATCTAGTAGGTGGGGTAATCAGGGGCAAAACCACCGGAGCCCCAATCGCATTGGTTATTGAGAATAGCGAATGGCCAAAATGGAAAACCGTGATGAGCCCCGATCCAGTGGATCCGCAGGATTTACAAATTGATGCCGGCAAAGGCGACCAACGAGAAGTGGCCCGCAATCGCCCCTTAACTCGTCCTCGGCCCGGACACGCGGATCTGGCGGGGATGCTCGCCTATGATTTAGAGGAGGCTCGCCCGGTGTTAGAGCGGGCGAGTGCCCGGGAAACCGCGATGCGGGTGGGTCTGGGAGCTTTCGCCCACGAGTTCTTGAAACAGGCGGGTGGGATCGAACTGATTTCCTATGTAACCCAAATCGGACACGCCAGCCTCGAGGAAGCTCACCCAATACCGCCGTTAACCGAGCAGCAAAAACTCGCTGAAAACCCGGTGCGGTGTCCGGACGAAAAAGTCAGTGAGCAAATGATTTCCCAGATCGATACCGCGAAGAAGAATGGGGACACTATTGGGGGAAGCGTGGAGGTTGCAGCCTACGGGGTGCCGATCGGGCTAGGTAGTCATGTAGCTGCAGATCGCCGGCTAGACACTCGCTTAGCGGCCGCCCTGATGTCGATCCCCGCAGTGAAAACCGTGAAAATAGGAGATGGTACCCAGCCGTATCTGCCGGGCTCGGCAGCGCATGACGAGATCGTACGCGGGGAGGAAGGAGAAATAACCCGGGCCTCCAACCATGCCGGCGGGATTGAAGGTGGCATGTCGAATGGGCAACTAATTCGGGTCAGTTGTGCCTTTAAACCGATCTCAACCGTACCCCGGGCTTTGCGCAGCATTGATTTGGCCAGCGGGGAAGTCAGCCCGGCGATTCATCAACGCTCCGATACTTGCGCGGTAGTGCCAGGAGCAGTTATTGCCCAGGCACAGGTAGCTTTGGTACTGGCAGATGCACTTTTAGAACACGTAGGCGGGTATTCGCTGGCCCAGGTGCGTGAAAATCTGCAGGCATACCAACAGCGAGTGGAGGCGCGACTATGAATGCCAAAAAACAAATAGTATTTATCGGCTTGCCAGGCAGCGGGAAAACCTCGGTAGGAAGCCTGGTAGCCGCACGTTTAGGGCGTGCTTTTATTGACGCCGACCAAGAAATTTCTCGGCAGGCACAAATGTCTATCCCCGAAATTTTTACTACCCGCGGTGAGGATGCTTTTAGGGATTTAGAGGTCAAGGTGATCGATGAGCTTTTACGCTCAAATATCGAAGTGCTAGCCCTCGGGGGAGGGGCACTCACTCGCCCCGAAACCGCCGCTGCCCTCGCAGATAAAGAGGTAGTTTTCTTAGATGTTTCTCCCACTGTTGCCGGGGCGAGAGTGGGGAAGGATTCCATGCGCCCCCTCTTGCAGGCAAGTGAGAATCCCGGTCATCAAATTGCAAAGCTCGAACAACAACGACGCGCAAATTACCTGGAAGCAGCCACTTTAAGCGTGCCCGCAGATGGCAGCCTCAGCGAGGTAGCCACTGCCGTAATTCGAGGTTTGAAACTAGAAGAAACCCGACCGGTATCTCACTACGATTTAAGTTCCTTGGGCGCGCTGCCGAAACAAACTCCAGAAAAAATTCGGCAGATTCCGGTGACTTCTGGCAATGGATACCAAATCAGCGTAGGCAGCAACTTTAGCTCCCGAATCGGACAGATACTGCAAGGTCGTCCCCGCAACCTGTTCTTGATCTGCCCGGCTCCCCTCGAAAAAGAGGCTCGTGACTTGGCACAATCTTTGACTCAAGCCGGCCAGGTAGTCAAAATTTTTCCGCATCCCGATGGGGAAGCGGCCAAGAACATTAGAGTAGTTGAAGATGCCTGGCGGCTCCTGGGAGAATACCATTTTTCGCGCGAAGACACAGTAGTGGCACTAGGAGGCGGGGCAACCACTGATATGGGAGGTTTCGTGGCCGCGACTTGGCTACGGGGGATCGAACTGATCAATGTGCCTACTTCCCTGTTAGCGATGGTCGATGCGGCAGTCGGGGGGAAAACCGGAATAAATACGTCCCTGGGAAAGAATCTAGTGGGCTCTTTTTATCCCCCTAGCGCAGTAATTTGCGACCTCGATTATCTGCAAACTTTGCCCCCGCGCCAGCTGCGCGCCGGTTTGGCGGAAGTTATCAAATGCGGTTTTATCGCCGACCATAAAATCTTGGAACTACTAGCCGCGGGCAGCGTAGAAGAACTGCTGTCCTCCGAGGCGATATTAGAAGAAGTCATTAGTCGCGCTATCCAAGTAAAAGCCGCTGTGGTTAGTCAAGACCTGCGCGAAAGTGGATTGCGTGAGTGCCTTAATTATGGGCACACACTGGCGCACGCGATTGAGAAAGCCAGCTCCTACCAGGTCTTACACGGCGAGGCGGTAGCGATGGGAATGGTCTTTGCCGCCCAGGTGGCAGTAGAAATGGATATACTTACGCCCGCACAAATGGAAAGTCAACGTCGCCAGATCGCCGCGCTAGGGTTGCCGACTAGCTGCCCGCAATATTCTTTCGAGCAGCTAGTAAAAATTATGGCCTCGGATAAGAAAGTGCGCGGGGGAATTATTCGGATGGTATTAACTGGCGGTGACGGACAGGTAAGCGTGGTTCCCGTTAGCGACTACCAGCTACTGCAAAGTGCTTTTAACTCCATAAATGAAGGCAGGACTGCCGGGAGTGACCCCGAAAATCCTAGCGACGGAGAGAGCGAAGTTGGCTAGGAAAGTTTTCTTAATTGGTCTGCCCGGTAGCGGAAAATCTAGCATTGCCACGGCCCTAGCCAAAAGATTCGGTTGGAAATTGGTAGATACGGACACCCTGGTAGCCGCAAAGTTGGGAGTGCCACTGGCTACTGCGGTGATTAGCGCCGGTGAAAAAAGATATCGGCAGGTAGAGCGGGAAGTTGTGATCGCCCTTTTAAAACAAATGCCGGCCGAGGACACTATTGTAGCTATGGGTTCCGGGGCGCTGGATAACCTGCAAACCCGACAAGAACTAGCTGAACTTCCTGGCAGAGAAATAATAGAGCTAGTGATTGACCTGTCCACTATGGCGGATCGCGCCGGGCTGAACCGTCCCCGCTCTCTGGGATTGGGAATGCCGAGGGCTTGGCTGCGGCAAATGGGGCAAGAGCGGCGCGAAGGCTGGCAGATATTAGCTCCGCTAGCAGTGGAAGTCTCGGGTTTATCACTGACGCAAGTGGTGGAAAAAGTAGCAGATTGCCTTAACTTCCGGGGCTAAAAGCGCCGCTTAGAGGCGATATTTTCCCCCGCCGCGCGATTAAAGTAAAGTAGAGACGATTGATTTTGACTTGGGGGTTATAAGTTGGCGACAACAAATGATTTGAAGAACGGTCTGGTACTAAAGCTGGATAACCAGTTATGGCAGGTTGTTGAGTTTCAGCATGTGAAACCGGGGAAAGGCCCGGCGTTTGTGCGTACCAAGATCAAGAACGTACTTAGCGGCAAAACTGTGGATCGCACCTTCAATGCGGGGGTGAAAGTTGAGACCGCGACGGTTGATCGTCGAGATATGACCTACCTGTACCAAGATGGTACTGATTTTGTGTTTATGGATGATGACACCTATGAACAGGTGATGATCACTGCGGAAATCGTAGGAGACGCCAAAAACTTCTTGATCGAGAATCAGCGCGCGGTGGTAGCTTTCCACGACGACCAGGTATTATTCCTGGAGCTGCCGGCCTCGGTAATTATGCAGATTACCCATACGGAACCGTGGCTGCAGGGTAACCGTTCTTCGGCGGGAACCAAACCGGCTACCGTTGAAACCGGGTATGAAGTACAAGTTCCGCTCTTTGTGGAAGAGGGCGAGAAGATCAAGGTCGACACCCGCTCTGGCGATTATATTTCTCGGGTTAAGGAATAACCGACAGTGGCAAAAAATCGGCTATCGCGGCGTACTAAAGCACGTCGACGGGCGGTTGATACCCTTTATGAGGCGAATCTAAAAGGTTTAGATCAAGATCCCGAAGATTTGCGGGAGCTGGTGGCTGAGAGGCAGCGTTTAAGTACCGCGCAGACTACTTTGCCGGATTACGCGGCGGAGATTGCACAGGGAGTAGCTGACCACCTATTCGATATTGACATGATGCTCAGTCAGTATTCTCGGGCCTGGGCACTCGATCGGATGCCTAAACCGGATCTGGCGATTTTACGCTGCGGAGTATGGGAAATCCTTTACAATGACGATGTTCCCTGGAAGATTGCGGTTGATGAAGCCGTTGGTACCGCGCGTGCGATTTCGACTCCGGAATCTCCCGACTTTGTTAACGCAGTGTTAGATGCCATCGGGCACTCCACCGACAATAACTCAAGTGAGCAGTAGCCAACAGAACTGAAGGGACGGATACGTTCGCGCCCGCGAGGCTACACTCAGATTTTAGGAGGTAGCTATGAGCGCATTTCTTTTTCGCGACGCAAATATTCTGGGGGAACAGCGCGCCGATATTTTGGTTGAAGGCGCACAAATCCGCCAGGTGGGTACGGATTTACCGCTAAGTGCTGGCAGCGGGGTACAGGAAGTAGATGCGCGCGGCCTGGTGGCGTTACCAGGACTGGTGGATCTGCACACTCATTTGCGCGAGCCGGGCGGATCTGATGCCGAAACTGTTGATACCGGCACCGCAGCCGCGGCTAAAGGCGGATATACCTGCGTATTCGCGATGGCGAACACTACCCCCACCCAAGATTGTCCTGCGGTAGTAGAGCAGGTGCTGGACCTAGGACATCAGGCAGGTCGAGTGGACGTGTATCCGGTGGGGGCAGTAACTAAGAATCTGGCGGGTAAAGAGCTCTCTGATCTGCGGGCAATGCACAATTCTCGCGCAGCGGTAAATGTGTTTAGTGACGACGGTAAATGTGTTTTTGATCCGCTGCTGATGCGTCAAGCCCTAGAGATCGTTCGTGATTTTGACGGGGTAATTGCCCAACATTCCCAAGAGCCACGTCTAACCGCCGACTCGCAAATGAACGAATCCTACCTGGCGCAAGAGCTGGGATTGAAGGGGTGGCCAACCGTTGCGGAAGAAATGATTATTGCCCGCGATATTTTGCTGTCTGCCTACTTGGACGTGAGGGTTCATGTTTGTCATCTTTCCAGTGCCACCGCAGTGGAACTGGTACGTTGGGGTAAGTCCCAAGGCGCGCGTATCAGCGCGGAAGTTACTCCCCATCACCTGTTTTTAACGGAGGAAGAACTACGAGGGCGCGATCCGCTGTTTAAAGTAAATCCGCCGCTGCGCTCCCAAAAAGACGTTGCGGCAGTACGAGCCGGATTAGCTGACGGTACGATTGACCTGGTGGGGACGGATCATGCTCCCCATCCACGCCGGCTCAAAGACTGTGATTTTGAGTGTGGCGCTTTCGGGATGATTGGGCTGGAAACTGCGCTGCCAGTGGTTGCCACCACTATGGTGCAAAGCGGAAAAATGGCTTGGCGGGATTTGGCCCGGGTAATGTCGGTTACCCCGGCAAAAATTGGGAAAGCAAAAGGTCAAGGTGAGGAGATTGCTGCCGGCTCTACTGCGAATCTTTGTTTCGTAGCCCCCGATGCCTCTTGGATAGTTAACCGCGAGAGCCAAGTTTCGCGTTCCGATAACACCCCCTTTGTAGGCAAGGAACTGGTGGGGCAGGTACGACACACCTGCTACCGCGGGAAACTGACGGTACTTGCTGGACAGTTGCAGTTTTAAGGAGGAACTAAAGGTTTTATGAATCGCTACGGAGTGCGCCTGGCGCAGGCGATGAAAAAGTTCGGCAATGTGTGCGTAGGAATCGATCCTCATCCCTCACAGCTTGCCGCCTGGGGGCTGGATGACAATATTCAAGGGCTGCGGAGCTTTTCCCTGACCTTGGTGGAAGCAATGGCCGGACAGGTTCCGGTAGTAAAACCACAGTCGGCTTTTTTCGAACGCTTTGGTTCCCAAGGGATCAAGGTGCTGGAGGAAGTGCTGGCGGCTTGTCGGCAGGCGGGGCTACTCACCATCTTGGATGTTAAACGTGGTGATATTGGCTCTACTATGGCCGGTTATGCGCAGGCATATTTAAGCCCCGATTCTCCCTTGGCTGCCGATGCGATTACGCTTTCGCCCTACCTCGGATATGGCTCGCTGACACCGGCCCTGGACTTAGCAAAAAGCAATGGGAAAGGCCTCTACGTACTGGCACTTACATCCAATCCGGAAGGTTTCCAGGTGCAACATGCAAAATGCGCCAATGGTAAAAGCGTGGCGGCCGACATAATTTCGCAGGCAGAACAGACGAATAAAGCCGGTAGTGATGAAGGTCATATTGGCGATGTGGGGTTGGTTGTCGGCGCCACCACCGGAAACGCTGCAAAAGACTTGGGGATCGATTTTTCCGCATTTTCGGGGTCGGTTTTATCACCTGGAATCGGTGCCCAAGGGGCTGGACCAGCGGATATACATAATATTTTCGGAAAAAGTGCCTGTCGAGTCCTGGCATCGACTTCGCGGGGAATCTCTTCCGCCGGTCCGAAGATTACTTCTTTGCAAGCAGCAGCAAGGCAAATAAACGAGCAAATGAGTGATATTTTTCGCAACTGAACTGGCAAAACTTACTCGTTAGGTTGGCTTAAATGGAAGAAAAGAACTAATCTTTTTCGTGTTGTTAACCCATAAATCTAGATGAAGAGGTAAATACTAAATGGCACTTCCTTCTTTAACTCCCGAACAGCGCGCACAGGCTCTGGAAAAAGCTGCTCAGGCTCGTAAGGCTCGCGCGGAAACCAAGGCGAAGCTGAAGAATCGGGAACTAACCTTGTCCGAAGTAATCAAGAAGGCTCAGGATGATCCTTACTTGGGCAAAATGAAGGTTCAGGCTCTGCTGGAGGCCCTACCTCGCGTAGGCGCCACCACTGCTGCTGCGGTTATGGAAGAGATTGGCATTGCCAAGTCTCGTCGTATTCGCGGTCTCGGTGAGCACCAGCGCGCCGAACTGGTTCGCCGCTTCGGCTAGTAAAATCGCAAACTAATTACAGTATGGGGCCCAATATTTGGGTCCCATACTGTTATTTTCAGGTCAAAATTAGAAGTGGACAGGTTTTCCAATGTCACGCCTTTATGTATTGGTCGGCCCTTCCGGAGTAGGGAAAGGAACTGTGGTTAAAGCCTTACGAAAGGCACATCCACAGGTAAAAGTAGCCGTTTCCGCTACTACCCGCGCTCCGCGTCCGGGTGAACGCGATGGCATCGACTATCACTTTTTAAGTGAAGCCCAGTTTGATGAGCTGGTGAACACTAATGGCTTTGTTGAGTGGGCATTAGTTCATGGCCAAGCGCGCTATGGAACGCTGCGCTCAGAAGTAGAAAAATATATCACCCGGGGCGAGGACGTAATTTTAGAAATCGATCTCACCGGGGCACGCCAAGTGCGGCGTACTAATCCCGATGCCTGTTTTATTTTCTTGCAAGCGCCTAGCAAAAAGATTTTGCAAGAGCGTTTGCGAGGAAGGGGAACCGAGGGAGAAGCCGAGGTAGCGCGTCGCTTAAAAACCGCAGAAATCGAAATCGCGGCAGCTGGAGAATTTGAGCACGTGGTAGTAAATAATCACCCTGATCAAGCGGCTGGGGAACTAGCCGCCCTAATGGGAATAGCGTAAGATTCTTCGTGAAGAGGCGGCTTTACGTCGCTGGAAAAAGAAATGAGAGGACAATATGTCGGGTACTGTTGCTAGCCCCGAGGGGATCACCAACCCCCCAATAGATGATTTATTGGAAAAGGTGGAGTCCAAGTATGCGTTAGTGGTCTATGCCGCCAAACGGGCACGCCAGATTAACACTTACAATTTGGAGATTGCGGAGGGAATGTTTTCCACTCCTGGTCCGCTGATTGACTCTAATCCGGAAGACAAGGCTCTCAGCATTGCCTTACGAGAGATCGATCAGGGGGTATTGAATCTGAAAGAACATGACGAGTCTTCACAGGACTAGCTAAATCATGTCGCAGCGCCGCCAAATTGTAGTCGGGGTAGGGGCAGGGATCGCCGCCTATAAAGCCACGAACGTGGTGCGGACCTTGGTTAAAGCCGACTATGACGTCTGGGTGGTTCCTACCCCCGCCTCGTTGAAAATGGTGGGAGCGGTTACCTGGCAGGCGCTTTCCGGAAATCCTGTCTACACGCAGGTAGATGCACCCCCAAGTGGGGCCGGACATATTGAATTGGCTCGACAGGCCTGCGCAATTGTCGTTGTTCCCGCCACCGCTGATCTGTTAGCGCGAATAGCACACGGCATTGCCGACGATATGCTCACCAACGTGATTTTGGCGGCTAACTGTCCGTTATTGTTGGCGCCGGCAATGCATACTAATATGTGGCAAAACTCGGCTACCCGCGACAATGTTCAAACCTTATGCAGTAGGGGAGCCCGCTTTATCGGTCCGGTAGCCGGGGCGCTTTCTAGTGGCGACCAGGGGTTAGGGCGCTTGGCGGTAGAAGCAGATATTTGTGCCGAGATATTCGAGATTTTATCCGCAGGCCAATGGCAAGGGAAAAAGGTCTTAGTAAGCGCGGGAGGAACCCGCGAGAACCTTGATCCGGTTCGATTCTTAGGCAACCGCTCCTCCGGGCGTTTTGGGGTAGAGATTGCTCGCCAGTTTGCCTGGCAGGGAGCACAGGTAACTTTATTGGCCGCGAATATTGATTCCGCGCTACTTGCTTCTTTACCGGCATCGGTAGCAGTAGTTTCCACTCCTAGCGCTGCGCAGATGCATCAGGCTGCACTTAAGTATTTTCCGCAGGCTCAGGTGGCGGTGATGGCTGCCGCGGTAGCTGACTATGAGCCAGTGGAATTTCACGCCGAAAAGATGAAGAAAAACCCGGATCAAGATCAGTTTTCTTTGCAGCTGCGGCCCACCGCCGATATTTTGGCGGATTTAGCCACCAAAAAACGTCCCGATCAGCTTGTTGCCGGCTTTGCTGCAGAAACAGGCAGCTGGGAACAGGTATTGCAGCTCGGGAAAGAAAAAGCCCGCCGTAAAGGGGCCGACATTATTTTTATTAACCAAGTAGGCGAGAGCAGTGGCTTCGGCGATATCTCGACTAAGGTTTGCGCAGTCGACCACCTAGGTATGGAAATCGGGCAATTCTCCGGGACTAAACCCCAGGTGGCGGCCAAGATAGTGACGCTGGTGCGCCAGCAGGTAAAGTGATTGACCAGATGCCGCGTTGGAGCGGCACAGACCCCCTCGCGAAAATTCGCTCGCGTCCAGAGGGGAAAACATTAACCGGAAAGCAACAAGAATTATTGGGGATCCCGACAAAGCCGCGCGGAAAATGGAACAATAGTGATCCGATTGCTCGAGTTATTCCCGACACTCCTGTCTTTCATTTGGCCGAGGGCTTAGATTACACGATTCCCGCCCGCCTACTAGAAAAAGTACAGCCCGGATGCCTGGTGAGTATAAAAATTAGTGGCAAGCTGGTCCGTGGTTGGGTAAGGAGTGTTCGCGGCCCGGAACCCACGCAGCAACGTCTACGCGCAATCAGTAGGGTACTCAGCCCCCAGGCTTTGGTTTCAAAGAGCAGCTTCGATTTAGCAGAGCAAGTAGCCAAGCGTTACGCCGGAAATTTATCTTCAGTGTTACGCCAGGCGATTCCTCCGCGCCGGGCTAATATTGAAAAAGAATTCTTCAAATCTTTTACCTCCTCAGCCTCCACGCCTGCGAAGTCAACATTAGGGGAGGAGTCTTGGGATTTAACCGCTAATGAACCCCTGATTTCCTCCTATCCTGCAGGTAAAGGGCTATTAGAGTCCTTAGGACAGGCCGGAGGCAACCGAGTAGTGTGGCAAGCGCTTCCAGAACCAGATAGACCTGCTCCCTTTAGTCAGATCAGCCAGCTAATTTTCCGCTCCTTGGCCGCTCCCGGCTCGGTGCTATGTTTATTCCCCACCAGTAAATTGGTGCAAGAGTTTTGTTCCTATTGGCGCCAGTTCGCGCCGGCAGGGGCACCTTCACCCCTGGAATATCATTTCGAACTAGGGGCGAATGAACGTTATCGTGCCTTCTTGCAGTCTCGCTTTAACCATCCACGTCTGGTGGTAGGGACCCGCTCCGCTGTTTTTACTCCCTTAGAAAAAATCTCTTTACTCTTGATTTGGGACGAGGCCGCCGAAACCTATCAGGAACCCTCCGCCCCCTATTGGCACACCCGGCAAGTGGCAATGTTGCGCAGCAGGCGCGAAAAGTCTTCTCTGATTCTGGGCAGTTTTTCGCGTTCACCCCAGGCACAAGCTTTGGTAATGTCCACTTGGGCTCGCGAGCTTACTTTCCGCAAGCATCAAATATTGCTTCCTAAAATTTTTATCCCCGAATATGAAGATCGAGACGACCCCACCATCGGGCAGACCAAACTATCTTCTACTGCCCTGCAGTTCTTACGAGCCGGACTAGAAAAGGGGCCGGTACTTATCCAGGCTCCCCGCAAAGGTGGACGGGGGAGCCTTAGCTGCGCCAATTGTTTAGCCCCGGTTCGCTGCCCGCAGTGCCTAGGGCGAGTACAGCAGCTCCGCGGTAAATTTATCTGCAATAGTTGCGCTCATAGTTTCCAGTTTTCTTGTCCGCGTTGCGGAGGGAAAAATACGCGGGCCCGGGTGCGCGGGCATCAACAAGTGGGGAGAGAAATTGCAGCTGCCTTCCCTAAGGTGGCAGTTTATAACTGCGATGCGGCTAATCCTTTAGACCACATCAGCGCAAAACCCGCGCTGATTGTGGCTACCACGGAACAGGAACCGGTCGCTACCGGCGGTTACGCAGCAGCTTTAATCTTAGATGCGGGGATGCTCTTGAGTCTGGATCGAATCTGGGCAGCTGAAGAAGCTTTGCGCCGTTGGGCAAATACCGCCGCAAAAGTTGCTCCTGGCGGTGGGGTGATGCTCACCGGCGATCCGGGGGAGCGGCTAGCTGAAACTTTTAAAGCCCGAAGCTTTAGTAAGTGGGCCAGCCAGGAGCTACTAGAGCGCGCGGAAGTGGGAATCCCACCCACCGCCGCCTTAGCGCTGATTCGCGGGGGTAAAGATACTCTCCAGAAGCTTCTGGCCTCCGCGGACTTTGAAGATACTCAGGTGATTGGGCCGGTTAAGAACGCGACTAACTTCCAATTGTTAGTACGCTCCCGCCTCGAGCATGGCGAACGGCTACGAGAGGAGTTGCGCCGCCTACAAGCAGTGGCATCCCGAAGAAAGTGGGGGGCGCTCCAGGTACAGATCGATCCCCACGAGCTTTAATGTTTCCAGTGATAGACCCCTATAACTGATAGGATTTTCTTTATGCGTGTCTTATTTGCCGGTACCCCCGACTCTGCGGTACCTGTCCTGAAGTATTTACTGGACTCGGAACATGAAGTAGTGGGAGTGCTTACTCGCCCTCCTGCCCGCTCCGGTAGAGGGCGCAAACTTACGCCTTCACCAGTGGCGCAGCTAGCCGAGAAAGCCGGGCTGCCGGTATATACTCCCACTTCTCTAAGGGGCGAAAACCAACGCCCGGATTTTAAGGCCTTGGACGCAGAGGTGGCAGTAGTAGTTGCCTACGGGCTGCTCATTCCGCAAGATTTGTTGCAGGTCTTCCCGCATGGCTGGATTAACCTACACTATTCGTTGCTGCCCAAATGGAGGGGGGCCTCCCCGGTACAACATTCGCGCATCGCTGGGGAAGAAATCACCGGAGTTACCATCTTCCGGATTGACGAGGGGATGGACACCGGGCCGATCTACGCAGTTGATCCTATCCGGGTAGCCCCCCAAACCACTGCAGATTTGTTGCTGCAACGCCTAACCGACACCGGAATCAAGCTGTTACCCCACGTGCTCGGGGCTTTGGAGGCCGGAAAAGCTAAAGCTCACCCCCAACCTAGTGAGGGAGCCAGCTATGCCCCCTTACTTACCAAGGCAGATGCCCAGATACCGTGGACCAAAGACGCCACGCAGGTAGCTAATATGATCTTCGCGTTTACCTCTCAGCCAGGAGCTTGGACCATGCTTCCCGATGGCAGTCGGATCAGTATCTACCCGGTGATTGAAATGAAAGACCAGTGCACCCTGCAGCCGGGACAGGTGCGGGTCACCAAACACGAGGTCACCGTGGGCACCGGCAGTAATGACGTGAAACTAACTTTTGTCACTCCAGCCGGAAAACGGGAGATGACGGCCGACGCCTGGGGGCGGGGACAGCGATTCGGGGAAGAGTTCTTCTTTAAGCTTCCCAGCGAAAGTGAGGATAACTAGTGCAGCGAGAGCGTCCTCAAAAAAAGTATTCGGCGAGGAAGTCACCCCGGAATAATCAGCGTGCTGGGCACCGTGAAAGTCGCCCCCCAAAGGACGGGTGGCGCCCCCAAACCGATCGGGTTCGTACTCTGGTTTATCAGGTGCTATTGGCGGTAGAAACCCGGGATTCCTATGCCAACCTGCTGCTTCCTCCGCGACTGACTCGCACCCGGATCAGTGGGCGTGACGCCGGTTTCGCTACCGAACTAACTTATGGGACCCTGCGAAGCCAAGGCTACTATGACTGGATAATCGATGAGTGTTCTACTCGCCCGGTAGCAACCTTGGAAAAAGAAGTACTAATTATTTTACGGATGGGCCTGCATCAACTGCTTAATATGCGGGTGCCTACTCACGCGGCGGTTAGCGAATCGGTTAATCTGACTAAACAAGAAGCTAATGAGGGCGCCGCCGGGCTAGTAAACGGGGTATTGCGGCAAGCGGTGCGCCTGGCCGAGAGCGGAGAGCTAGACGGCCGTCTAGAAGCACTTAGCAAATCTCGCCGCCTGGCAATCGAGTATTCCCATCCCGCCTGGATTATTGCCGCTTACCGCGCTGCCTTGAGCGAACAAGCAAAATTGGGGGCCCAGATTCCCAGTGATGATGATTCTTTGACAGCCTTATTGGCGGAAAACAACCGTGCCCCCTATATCAACCTGGTGGCGCGCCCGGGCCTAGTGGATCGGGAAGCTCTTGCCGATGCGGTGGAAGATAGCGGCCAGGACGTAGCTTATTCAACGCTGAGTCCTTGGGGACTGATTGTTTCCGGGGGCGACCCCGCGATTTTAGAGGATGTCGCTGCGGCTCGCGCGGGAGTAGAAGATCAAGGATCGCAACTGGTGGCCGGAATTGCCGCGCAATATCCGCTGGAAGGTTCTGACCAAAAGTGGCTAGATTTGTGTGCGGGCCCCGGGGGAAAGGCCGCGCTAATGGCGGCATTAGGACGCCAGCGGGGCGCCCAACTGATCGCCAATGAAGTAAGTAATCATCGAGCCAAACTGGTAGAGGATTCGGTGAAAGCCCTCGATAATGTGCAGGTTATTTGCGAGGATGGCACCCAATTTCCGCTTCCAGAGACCGGCTTCGACCGGGTATTAGTGGATGCTCCTTGCACCGGGTTAGGGGCGCTGCGCCGTCACCCCGAGTCGCGTTATCGTTCCCGGAACGAAACCATTCCGGACGTTACTGATTTGCAGGCCCGATTGTTACATCGAGCCTTGGAAGTTTGCCGACCCGGCGGCCTGGTGGTTTATGCCACCTGCTCGCCCCACCCGGCAGAAACTACTTTTCTGGTGCAGCGAGTATTGCAAGAGCATGGGGACGCCCAGCTTCTGGAACTTGCTCCCGTGCTTAAGCAACTAATCGACCCCGAAGCCTGGCCGCAGGGACTCGGGTGCGCTGACAAATACTTACAACTTTGGCCCCATATTCACGCCAGCGATGCTATGTTTGCAGTAGTGATCACCAAAAACCAGAAAGGCAACTAATCATGGGCGTAACTATTTCTCCATCGATTCTTAACTGCGACATCGCTAACCTAGCTAGCGAAATTGAAAAGATAAAGAACGCAGATTACGCGCATGTGGATGTGATGGATAACCATTTTGTCCCGAATCTTTCCTGGGGGCTACCGGTGGTGGAAGCGGTGATCCGCCAAAATATTGTGCCGGTGGATGCCCATTTGATGATTGAGGACGCAGACCGGTGGGCGCCTACCTACGCGGAGGCCGGATGCGCCTCCGTTACCTTCCATGCCGAGGCGGCCGCCGCCCCGATTCGTCTGGCGCGCGAAATCCATCGCCAAGGAGCGAAAGTGGGAATGGCGCTGCGCCCCGCCACCGATATTGCACCCTATATTGATATCCTTCCCGAAATCGATATGTTGTTAGTGATGACGGTGGAGCCTGGTTTCGGAGGCCAGTCGTTCCTAGAGTCGATGATGGCGAAAGTTCGCCGCACTCGCGAAGCTATTTCTGCCGCCAACCTGCAGGTATCGGTGCAAGTGGATGGGGGAATCACCCGCGAAACTATTAGCGTTGCGGCCGAGGCCGGCGCCGATGTTTTCGTAGCCGGCTCGGCGGTTTATAAAGCTGAAGATGCCTATGCAGAGATAGAGGAACTGCGCAAGATCGCCCAGTCCCACTGCTAAAATTCAGCGGCGTTTTCAGCTGGAAAAGAGCCGGCCTCCTCAGATTTAGCTCCCGCCTTCCATGGGCAGTGTGCGTCTACTAGCTGGAGCCAGCAGGCAAGTTTTTTCAAAAGCCACTAACCTTAAAGCTATGAAAACTTTTGACGAGCTATTTGCGGAGCTGCAAGCGAAAGCTAGCACCCGTCCGGAAGGTTCTGGCACAGTTAAAGAGTTAGACGCCGGGGTGCACGCTATCGGGAAAAAGATTGTGGAAGAGGCGGCGGAAACTTGGATGGCCGCCGAATATGAAAGCCACGATGATTTTTGTTTAGAGGTTTCCCAGCTGCTTTATCACGCCCAAGTGATGATGATTGCTAAAGGGGTCAGCCTCGAAGATGTCTACCGCAAACTCTAGGGGAAAAATGTTACGTATCGCTGTTCCCAATAAAGGTGGCCTGTCGGATCCGGCCATCAGATTGCTTTCGGAAGCCGGATATCGTACCCGGCGCCGGGGGCGAGAACTACATATTACCGACCAAACCAATCAGGTGGAAGTATTTTTTCTCCGTCCTCGCGATATTGCCCAATACGTTGGTGCCGGTTTTATCCAAGCGGGAATTACCGGACGCGATCTGCTAGCTGATTCCGGAGTTAAAGCCGATGAAGTGCTCGAACTGGGGTTCGGAGCCTCTACTTTCCGCTTTGCGGCCCCTCAAGGCACTATGAGCTCAGTTCAAGATTTGGAAGGCAAACGGATTGCTACTTCCTTTGACCGGATTGTGCAAGATTATTTGGCCCGGCAGCAGGTGAAAGCCACTACTGTCCACCTGGACGGAGCAGTAGAATCCTCGGTACGCCTGGGGGTAGCCGATGCCATCGCCGACGTAGTAGAAACTGGCAATACGCTGCGAGCAGCAGGACTGGAAGTTTTTGGCGAGCCGCTGATGCAATCAGAGGCAGTGCTAATCGCTAATCCGCAGGCAGCTGGAAACGCGGTGCTGGAAGTGCTGGAGCAGCGCCTACTAGGGGTGCTCAATGCCCGCAACTATGTGTTGGTGGACTACAACGTACATCGCGACCTCTTAGATCAGGCAGTACGCTATACACCGGGAATATCTTCCCCTACCATTTCTTCCCTGCGAGACAGTCATTGGCTGGCCGTGCGCGCCCTGTGCCAACGCTCTGAGGTTCACGGAGTAGTCGATAAGCTCCATGCCCTGGGGGCGGAAGGAATTTTAGTTACCCAGCTGCTATCGGCACGGATCTAACCAGGGGGAGACCCCTATTTAGTTGTGAGGCTAGTGGTCTGGCGTAGATCGGTCTCAGACACAGCTTAAAGCATTTGGGCGGCGAGGCGGCCGGCTACCGCTGCTGCCAGGAATGGAGCGGCGTCTTCAGCTAGGGAGCGACGCATCGTAGACAGTTTGACCGGACAGTTATCTAATTCTTGGTAGAGTCCGGCGGTTGCGCATTTTTGTACCTGATGCCGAGCACTAATCTGTTTCACTTGCGAAGCTAGTAACTGGGCAAACTCGCGGTTTAAGAGAGACTTTTGCCCTTCGCCCTCATTAGTGAAATCGGGAAGTGGCACCAGCAGCGGAACCGGACTAAAGCCGGAAAGGATCCGCAGGCTGTGGTGGGAGATTCCCTGGTGGCGAGGGCGCGGATCGGCAGCTGACATCCGCAGGGCGCAAATAGCTTTGCCGCCCCCTAAAGCTGCCTGGGTTAAAAAGGCTGATAGATCGAAGCCTGAATAACCATAGGGGGTGCCGGAGCCGGCGTTTCCCGGGCCCTGTCCCACGATCGCAATATCGGCGGATAAGACGTGGCGGGCAGCAAGGAGCGCAGAAAAAGTATTGATAGCTTCCAAGTCACCCCCGAAAGCCTGACCGGCAGTAATCACTGCAGCTAGCCATCCGCTATCGCGCAGTGAAGTAATGTTGCGAGAAAATAATGCCGGCAGCGCCCCACCATCGGTATAAATGTAGACAATTTTAGCCGCCGGTTTTTCCGCTCTGATTCCCGCGATCACTGCGGGTAGCTGGGAATGCAAATCGATGCCTACTACCGGCATTCCCTCCAGGTCTTCTGCCTGCCGCATCTGCTCGTGGAAGGGAGATTCTTGTTCTTCAACGGAGGAAACCATGTATTGGCTGGGAGTGTATCGTGCCTTCATAATGTGACCGTCGTGGGCAGGCAGCACATCTTCTGGAAGACGTCCACAAAGAGCGGTTGCCAACGCGAACCCGCCGGTACCGAGATTTTTTTGCAGGGGAGAACAGTCGAAACGTACCTTTTCGCCCTCTTTTATTTCCCCGGTTAGAGCCGGATAGTTCAAGGCTCGTAGGGTTTCCCCGGTTAAAAACTGGGTTGCCCCGCTAGGGTTAGCGGAGATCTTAACTGTCAGTTCTTGCGTGGCTTTAAAGTTGCGGACAGCTTCGACTTGTCCTTCCCGTAACATCATGCCTTTTATTCTAGCTGCCTTTGCCAGGTGACCGCCGGGCGCATAAACAGGTAGGCTAAGAGTATGTATTGGTTTTTGTTTGCGCTGTGGACGCTGGGGATTCTCGCGGCGATTGTTTGCCCAATCGTGATGTTTATCTGGCTATTTCGCAAGGCCAATGCGACTATTAATCTTTTCGGGGAGCAGACAGCGGCCGTAACCGCCCCGCTAGATAACCTGGGGGAAGCTTCAGACCTTCCGCAGCTACGCCCGGCGGGAGCCAGCGGTGATCCCCAGGTACTTGCGCAGGCTCGCCAGGTGCGCGCTGAGGTAGCTGCCACTCGGCGCACTCGTCGCTACGCCCGCCTAGCAGCAGCCAAGGCACGCTGGGAGAAATTGGGGCTGGTGTAGGTGCCGCGCAGGCGTAAACGAAAAAAACTCACCGCGAAGGGCCCAGATGACTGGGATTCTCTTAGTGCGGCAGAAAAGTTAGCCACTTTTAAACGTAACCAGATAAATAGCGAGACTGCTAGTTTCGCTGCGCGTTTTGATTTTCCCTTTGATGATTTTCAACTTCGCGCTATCCGCGCCCTGGAAGATAAAAAATCGGTACTAGTGGCTGCCCCTACCGGATCCGGTAAAACTTTAGTGGGAGAGTTCTCGCTGTTCTTAGCGTTAAAACGCGGGGTGAGAGCCTTTTATACTACTCCGATTAAGGCGCTTTCTAACCAAAAGTTTCGGGATTTTTGCGCGGCTTATGGCAGCGATAATGTAGGGCTCTTGACCGGAGACGTATCCGTTAACCCGGGGGCTTCCCTGGTAGTAATGACTACCGAAGTACTCCGAAATATGCTTTACCGTCAGGACGGGCGCCTGGATGATCTAGGGTTTGTAGTCCTCGATGAGGTGCACTACCTGGCTGATCGCTACCGAGGACCGGTTTGGGAAGAAGTAATTTTGCATCTGGACCCGGCGGTGAGAGTAATCGCGCTGTCTGCGACGGTATCTAACGCCGAAGAGTTCGGACAGTGGCTACGGCAGGTGCGCGGGGATGTAGAGATTGTGGTTTCCGAAAAACGTCCAGTTCCTCTCTACCAGCATATGTTGGTTGGTGGGCGACTGTTTGACCTAGAAGTAAAATCTTCTGGTGGTAAAACCAAACTCAACCCCGCTTTATTGGCTAGGACCCGTCACTCGCTGGGGCAGACACGCCGGGGTCACCACACTTCTTTACCGGCAGCGGTCGAGGAGTTAAACAATGGCGGATTACTGCCAGCGATAGTATTTATTTTTTCTCGTGCCCGCTGCTCCGAGGGGCAAAAACAACTGGTGGCAGCCGGAATTGACCTGACTACTGCGGAGGAAAAGCGACAAATCCAGACCCGGCTAGAGGAAATAAGTGAAAACATTCCGGCCGGTGACATCTTTACTCTGGGATTCGACTCCCTGTTTGCGGGACTATTGCGCGGAATAGCGGTGCACCATGCTGGCTTGCTACCGGTAGTTAAAGAAGCAGTAGAGAAAATGTTTGCGGCGGGACTGCTGAAAGTGGTGCTCGCTACCGAAACTTTGGCGCTAGGTATCAATATGCCGGCACGTTCGGTGGTGATTGAATCGCTGCGCAAATGGGATGGTCATGAGTTCGTAATGCTTTCTGCGGGGCAATATACCCAGTTGACGGGAAGAGCCGGACGGCGCGGGATCGATACTTTAGGCCACGGAATCGTAATCTTCCGTCCCGGCATGGATCCGGCTATGGTGGCGGCGCTAGCCTCCAAACGTACCTATCCGCTTAAATCAGCTTTTACTCCCACCTATAATATGGCGGTTAACCTGTTGGAGCGAGGCTCTCTAAAGGATACTCGTGATGTCCTTCGGCGCTCTTTTGCGCAGTTTCAGGCGGATCGTTCAGTGGTCGGAAAAGCCCAGCAAGCCGCGGAAAAGCAAAGAGCTGCTGATGAAATTGTCGCTGCAAAAACTTTAGAATGCTCTTTTGGGGATATTTACGAATATGTGCGGCTTCAAAACGAGTTAGAGGCTCGCGATGCCCGTCGCGCTCAACTGCTTGCCCGCGAGCAGGCTCGGCGCCGCAGTGAACTTTTTAGTTCCCTCAAGCGCGGGGATGTTTTGGCATATCAAGATGGGCGCCGCGCCCGGCACGGGATTGTGATGAAGAAATCGGGCACTCGTACCGGGGAAACCACTTTGACGGTGCTAGCAGATAACGCCAAGCTACGAGATTTTTCCACTAATGCTTTTGCAGGCGGACTAGCATTGGTGGGACAAATGTGGGTAAAGGATTATTCGGAGCGAAAACCTCGTGATCGGCAACGCTTGGCCTCTAAGCTGCGTGCCGCTTTACGCGACGGCCTATTTACCGATCCGGAAACCTTAGAACATCCCGGCGAGCAGGCGGCCCCTACCCCCGAAAAACCAGCACTTTCCCCCCGGGAAATATCCTCGCCGTTAGCGGAGAGTGGTGGCCGAGAGCTCTCGCAGCTTAGCGAATTAGAGCTAACCCAGTTGCTCGCCGCCCACCCAGTAGCTAGTTGCCCCCAGCTAAATAGACACTTAAAGCAGGCTTCCCGTTGGGCACGCCTAGAGCGGCAGGCCAGCCGGTTGCGGAAACGGGTAGATATTTCCGAGGGCGCGCTAGTAGATACTTTCGACCGGGTAGTTAAAGTTTTAACCAACTTGGGTTATCTAAATCCGCAGGGAGAAGTGACCGAATCCGGGGCGGTGCTTTGCCGCATTTACAGCGAATATGACCTATTGATTGCCCAATGCGTGCTAAAAAATATTTTCGCGGGGCTAACTCCGGCTCAGCTAGCGGCGGCTTGTTCGGCAGCTAGTTATGAAGCGCGACGAGAAGAAGCAGGCACCCCGGTACCTTCCTCGCTGAAATCGGTAGTGAGCCAGATTGAATATTTGGCTACTGATTTGCGTCAGCTGCAAACCGAGCTAAAGGCTCCGGAAATGCCCCAATCTTCGTCTGCGCTGGTAGCAGCCACTTATTCCTGGGCTAAAGGCAAGCCCCTGGCGGTGGCTTTAGAGGCCGCTGGCTTAGAAGCCGGGGATTTTGTGCGGGCGATGAAACAGCTACTTGATGTCCTGCGCCAACTAGAAATGGTAGGCAGCGTAGAAAGCTCCGCTACCGCCCGAAAAGCCCAAAAACTGATTCTGCGGGGAGTGGTGGCATGGTCGGACGTCTAATCAAAGGCTTTTGGGCACTGTTGGCTGCCGCCGCCATCGCTTTAGGCTTACTGCTGGCTTTTCCTTCTGCCTGGGGATCATATTGGCTGAGTGCCTGGTTAGCTCTGGGGCTATGGCTGCTGATCCTGCGGCGCGCGCGCCGGCGCTACGCCTTGGCAATTTCTATCCTCGCCTCCCTGCTATTTTTCCTAGTACTTTTCCGTTGGGTTTCCATTTCTCTTGGTTTTTCTACCCCCTGGATTGCCCTTGCCCTTTGCGAAACCTTATTTTTAACCCTGTGGGCAGGGTCCGTACTGGCAGTGCGGCGACTGACTAGTCCTGCCTGGACTTTGTGGACGGCGTTCTCTTTTGCCGGGATCGAGGCTTGGCGAGCCGCCTTTCCCTGGACGGGTATGCCTTGGGGAATGTTGGGATTCACGCAGGTAGATAGCCCTATTAAGGGGTGGATACCGCTGCTGGGAGAAAACGGGATGGCCTTCTTGATGGTGGCAGTACTCGCGGCGCTAGTTAGCGTCACCTGGAAAATCTCGATGCCCAATCTGGTAACTGCCGGTCTGGCGCTGCTGGTAGTGATTGCCTCGGGAACGGGGCTCCCTTCCTTACCAAACTCCAAAGACACCCCAAAGATGCAGGTAGCCGCGGTACAGGGGGGAGTTTCTTGGCCGATTGGCGCTACCTATTCCCATCCCGGCACCATTTTGTCCGGTCACCTTACCCAAAGTACTAGCAGTGATCTGCGCGGTTCCCAAGTGATTTTATGGGGTGAGCAAGCCGCAGATATCGATCCTCGCTCCGATGAACAGTGGGGTGAGAAACTGAGATCCTGGCAAGAAGATCTGCAGATTCCCCTTATCCTTGGCACCCTAGTTTATAAGGAAAAAACTACCTCTAACCAGGTGTTAAAGTTTCAGGGCGGCAAAATTTCGCAGGTTTACACCAAGCGGGAACCAGTACCCTTTGGGGAGTTCTTGCCCGGGCGTCCTGTAATCTCTAAGATTTTCCCCGAACAAGTAAAAATGCTGCCCCGTGACATGGTACCGGGTAAAAACCCCGGTGTTACCCCAGTTGGCGAGGCGCGAGTGGGGGCAAATATCTGTTTCGAGGTGGCGATCGATTCGCTGGTGCGCGACACCGTAAATGCCGGTGCAAATCTGCTTTATTTCCCCACCAATAATTCGTCTTTCGGATACTCCTATCAGTCCCGGCAGCAGCTACAGATAGCCCGGTTCCGCGCCCTCGAATATGATCGCTCTTCCGCGCAGGTTGCCGTGGGGGGAGTAAGTGCGCTCGTCAATCCGCAAGGTGAGGTTTTAGCAGAGTCAGGGCTGTTTCGTGCCGATACTTTAAAGGCGGCGTTGCCGTTGCGCGACACTCTTACCGTTCAGGCGCGCTTTGGTGCGGGGATAAACACTTTCTTCCGGCTCGGAGTGCTCGTAGGGTTAGCCTTGATTGGGGGAGTGCTTATTTTTTTGAAAGTACAAGAACGCAGTTTCCAACATTCGCCGACGCCTGCCCGCAGAAGGCGAAAAGCCACTGGTGAAGCCAGGGGAGGGCGCGCATTGAGCGGTTTAAAAGGAAAAGGAAAATAAATGAAAGATACGGTAATTGCCATTCCCACCTATAACGAAAAGGAAACCCTGCCCCGTCAGGTGGCGAAACTGCGCGCCGAAGTCCCGCAAGCAGATCTGGTGATTGTAGATGATAATTCTCCAGATGGCACCGGCCAGCTAGCCGAGGAGCTTGCCCGGCAAGACCGGGGAGTAAAAGTGCTGCACCGGGCCGAAAAAGCCGGACTCGGGCCCGCCTATTTGGAGGCGTTTTCCTGGGCGCAGGATGCGGGATACACCTGGGTGGTACAGATGGACGCGGATGGTTCTCACCGGGTGCGCGATTTGAAAAAATTATTGGCGCGGCGGCTGTGGCCCAGTGAGCCGGATGCGGTGATTGGTTCCCGTTGGATCAGGGGAGGACGGCTGCAGGGCTGGTCCCGACTTCGAGAGGCGCTTTCTCGGGGTGGTAATGCCTATATCGCGGCAATGCTGCTTCTGGGAATCGGGGATGCTACTGCCGGTTTCCGGGTTTATCGGCTCGATTTCCTCAGCCGCTTAGGGTTAGAGGATCTGGATTCGCGAGGCTATTGCTTCCAGATTGATATGACCCGCCGGGCAGTTAGAGCCGGGGGCAAGATTGTGGAAGTGCCGATCACTTTTCAAGAAAGGGCTGCCGGAGCCTCCAAAATGTCCAGTGCCATTATCTTGGAAGCTTTGGCTAAAGTTACCCGCTGGGGGGTAAGCGACCTGTTTAACGCATTATTTGCTAAATAATAGCTCCGGTTTGAGAGGGTAAAAGTGGCTTTAAAAGTAGGGGAGCAGCCCCGGGGCTGCTCCTGCTCAGTAGAGAAAAGTTTCCATTAAAGAGGGTGTAATACTCTAGCGGTAGTGAACCCCGTCCATAAGCGCCCCGGAATGAAGCACCTCGAGTTGTTCTTTCAACAGTACTTGCAGTTCTTCTTCACTGCGACGCTCCATGAGCATATCCCAGTGGGTACGCTGAGGACGTACCGGTTTAGCGTCCTCTTCTACCGCGGGTTCCTCATATTGCAGTTCCCCCATTTCCCCGCATTTGCATTCCCACTCGGCGGGAGCGGCGACTTCGGCGGCAAAAGTCATGTGGAAACGGTGTCCTTGCGGGCAAACATAGAGGCTTTCACGCCTTTCCGCGAATACTACGCCGTCCTCTGTCTCCAGGCTCTTCGACCCGATACTGGTTCCGCGTAGTGCCCGCTCTGCCATAGTTAAAACCTCTCTTTGATGCCCGTCCTAAAAACTCAGCAAATACCGCCCTATTGTAACAGCTCAGCCGGTGGGCAAAAAAGCTAAGGTGCTCTTTTGCCCACCGGCGAAACTTAGTTTTATTTAACCGGAGGTTGCCCGTATACGTTTTGATAACGCTCGTATAGCGAATCTATATGTCTAGATTCAATCGGGCACAACTCCCCGAGGGTGCGGGCGATTGCTACCGTCTTGGCTACTTCCTCTACCATTACCGCGGCTTTCACCGCGGCTTTAGCGTCCTTGCCGATAGTAAACGGCCCATGATTTGCCATTAACACTGCGGGGGAGCGGGAATCTTTCAAGGTTTCCACGATTCCGCGTCCAATGGAGTCATCCCCGATTATCGCGAATGGTCCGATCGGTACTTCGCCACCGAACTCGTCTCCCATCATGGTTAGCACGCAGGGGACCGGCTGTTGCACGGCAGCAAATGCCGTGGCATAGGGGGAGTGGGTATGCACTACCCCTCCCACTTCACTCATATGTCGATAAACATAGGCGTGAGCCGCAGTGTCCGAAGAAGGCTGTAGCTCCCCGGAGGTATCATCATCCAGTTTGTTACCATCTAGATCGCAGACCACCATGGTATCGGCCGATAGCTCATCGTAACGTACCCCCGAAGGTTTGATTACGAATAAATCGGCACCCTCCACCCGCTGCGAAACGTTCCCAGCAGTCCAAACTACCAGCTCGTTAGCCGGCAGTTCCGCGTGTAAAGCCGCAACCACTTCGCGGGTAGCTGCAACCTGCTTGCGGATCTCGGCCGGCAGTTCATTTACATGAGGCATATATGCTCCTTTAGTTAGCGCGGTGTACTCGCGCTCGAATCGCTTTCAAGGTACGCATTACTTCCGTTCCGCCCCGACCGAAGAAGTCGTGCATTTCTTTGAAGGCTGCGTAAATTTCGCGATAGGCTTCCACATTTTCAGGGATCGGTTCGTAGGCATGAGAAATCTTCTTGCCCATAGCCGCCGAAGCCGCGAAAATGTCGGGATATTGTCCATCGGCAACCGCCGCAAACACCGCAGAGCCCAAAGCTCCCGCTTGGTCAGTGGCGGAGATAGAAATGGGCAGACCGGTGATATCGGCATACATCTGCATGTACAACTTATTCTTTAGGAGCCCTCCGGCTACTACGATCTCGTTAATATCGACCCCGTGTTCAACGAAGTTGTCGATAATGACCTTCGCCCCGAAAATAGTGGATTCTAGCAGTGCGCGATACATTTCCTCGGGGGTAGTGGTGAGGGTCATCCCCAGCATCATCCCCGATAGGCGCGCATCGGCCAGAATAGAACGGTTACCGTTCCACCAATCCAAAGCTAATAGGCCGTGTTCCCCAATTCTTTGTTCCGCGGCTTTTTCAGTCAGCAGGTCATGGATATTGATGCCCCGCTTCTGGGCCTCTTCACGATAGCTGGGGGGGATACACTGGGTGGTAAACCAAGAGAAAATATCTCCTACTGCGGTTTGACCAGCCTCAAAGCCCCATTCGCCATCGACAATACCGCCATCGACTACCCCGAAAGTTCCCGGTACGTCTGCGTAGTTATGGGCAGAAACCACGAAACAGGTAGAGGTACCAGCGATTGCGGTTAGTACCCCGTTTTCGGTAGCACCCACACCAGCAGCATGCACATGGGCATCAATATTGCCAGAGCAGACGGTGATCCCTGCATTTAGTCCCATCAGGGAAGCAGCTTCTTCCGTAAGCTCGCCAACTTTGGATCCTAGCGGCGCGATCGGTGCCGACATCTTTTCTTCGAATACGTTGCCGAATCCGGGCGCTAGCGCCTCTAGATATGCTTTATCCGGATACTTGCCGTCCTGGTACATCCGCTTGTAGCCGCTGGCACCAGCGGTTTGGGTGTGTACCCCGGTCATTTTCCAGGTTAGCCAATCCATTACATCGGTAATTGATTCAGCTGCCTGGTATACCTCGGGGGCTTTTTCGAAAAGCTCTAGCATTTTCGGTAATGCCAGTTCAGAAGAAAGCACCCCGCCATAGCGGCCAAGCCAGGGTTCGTTGCGCTCTTTTGCCAGTGCTACGATCCGGTCTGCCTGGTCTTGGCCGCCGTGGTGTTTCCACAGCTTGATATAGGCGTGCGGGTTATTCTTAAACTCTTCCTTTTCACAAAGCGGGGTGCCTTCTTTGTCGGTAACGACGAGGGAAGCGGAGGTAGTGTCTAGACCGATAGCCACCACATCCTTAGGATCTACTCCGGATTCTTTGACTGCCCGCGGAACCGCAGTGGCCAGCACTTTTATATAGTCAGCTGGGACCTCCAGGGCGAATTCAGGAGGCAGTGCCTGCCCGTCGCCCGCGGTTAGAGTTGTATCCATAACTCCGTGGGCGTACTCGGTGACGGCGGAAGCTAATACTTCCCCATCACTTACCCGCACCACTACCGCGCGACCGGACAGGGTACCGAAATCTATTCCGATTACATATTTATTTTCCATTGCAGGCTCCATTGCTTTGCGAATTTAGAAGAGTCTTGAAATTTAACAACTAACTATTTACCTAGTTAGCGTGCCGATGCTTACCCCAGAATCCTTCCGGGCTAAACAGATGATCGATTACCTGGTCGAGAGCGTTAAGATCCATCAGGATGTCCAACACCGTGTAGCGCGAACGAATCATCTGCGCCTGGCGGTGGGTCTTGCGGAAACGATCCCAATCAATCTTGATCATCTCGGGGTGGTAGGGGGCGCCGGCCTTACGCAGGTCTTCTTGCGCTTTCTCCGGAGAGATCAGCTGCTTAGAGCAAACCTCTTTAATATCACTCCATTTTTCCTTCAGCAGTTCCAGGCGTTTGCGCAGGGCTTCTCCCTCTAAATGCTTATTTAGAGTGTGCTTCTTCGCTTCATCCTGAATATTCGGAATGATTAGCTCTTCGACCTTCGCCAAGACATCCGCTTCACTGGGGGCATTGGCAACAATCTCGTCAATGTCCAGGTTAGGAATATCCATTGCCAAGAACTCTTCCCAAATCGCCAAGGAGGCTACTGTGCCGACTCCCACTTTGAAACCGTGCGATAGCGGCGGCTCCCAGTCGAGGCCGTGTCCTTCCATTTCCCAGGTGTGGGAGAACTGGTGACCGGCACCCGAGGCGGGGCGAGAAGATGATAGGGCCTGCATGGCGAGCCCGGACATAATATTGCCTTCAGCCAGCCCTTCGATGGCATCACGATCACCCTTGGCAGCACCTTCCGGATCGGATAGGGCTCCCCGTAGCGGTCCTTGTACTAGGGACCAGGTGTAGTCATCTACGGCTTCGACCCCGAGGCGATCGGCCAGCAGCCAGTCGGCTCCCGCGGGGATCTTTTCAATCAGGTCCCCGTAACCGGTCGCGGTTAGGCGTTGCGGAGCAGCAGCGATTACATCCAGATCAGCCACCAAGCCAACCGGGGCGGGGCAATCACGGGTAATCTTGAATCCATCCTTGGTAATGGAAGCGCCAAAGGCAGCATATCCATCTACCGAGGCAGCGGTACATACGTTCATATAGGGGCGCCCCAGCTCTCCGCTGGCTAGTTTAGCCAGGTCATTTAGGGTACCGGCCGCAATAGAACAAATCACCGTGTCATCGAGATCTTTTAGTACTTCCCGAACTTTAATTACGTTCTCGTAGCCCGCATACAAAGTAGGTTTACCTGGGAAAATATAGGGCTCGTGCATCGGGACCCCAGCTTCCTTCAGGGAATCTACTACTCCCTTTCCAGCTGCCTCGAAGGTGTTTTCATCTGCGACTACCAGGGCTTTTTTACCAGGAAAAAGGCGGGCAAAAAGCGGGCCAGTTTTCTTTAGTACCCCAACGCCGAACTCAATATCTTTAGTGTCGCTAGCAGTCTCTAGTGCTTTCGCGATCAATTCGTTTGTCATTTATACTTCTTTCTTTATTTTCTAGGATTATTCGCCGGCGGCCACGTGGTCGACTAGCTGATGGGTAAGATCCTGCATCGCTGGATAGCTTTCCATGTATTTTTGCAGGTAGAACTGATATTCCTCGTGGGTTTCCGGGTTGGGTTCGATCCGCTCGGTTTCGTGCACCATATTGGCGGCCGCCTCTTGGATATTGGCATATTGGCCAGATCCGACTGCCGCTAGAATACAGGTACCGAGCACTACTGCATCTCCAACTTCCGTCCTTACTAAGGGCTTTCCGGAGACATCGGCGTGCATCTGCATCCACAGCGGCGACTTGGTAGCCCCACCGCACACAGTTACCTGATCGAACCTAAATCCGGCATCTTCCATCTTCTTGAAGTTATAGGCAGTACCGAAAGCTACTGCCTCCATAATTGCATGGTAAACGTGCAGCGGGGTGTGCGACAGCGAGAGACCCCACATAATTCCCCGCGCCTTAGAGTCGGTGTAGGGTGTGCGGTTGCCCTGGAAGTACTCGTTAATAATCAAGCCGTCAGAGCCAGGTCCAATGTTTTCGCACTTGCGATCCAGGATCTCGTAGGGGTTGACCCCTACGACTTCGGCACTTCTTACCAGATGCTCACAAAAACCTTCCTTAAACCATTTCAGGACAGAACCAGAGGAAACCAGGGACCCTTCCAAGGTGTATTGTCCGGGGATAACCCCGTCAGTGTAGGAGCCCATAAAGCCGTTACCATAAACCGGCTTATCAGACTGACCGGCAATAACGTGGGAGGATCCGGTGGTAAGAGATACTCGTCCCGGTTTTACCGCACCCAAGCCGATCTGTCCGGCCCAAGCATCTGCACAGCCCTGAGCGACCGGAGTACCCGGCAAAAGACCGAGTTCCTGCGCCACCGAGGGGAGCAAGCCACCTAGGGGAACCCCTAGGTCTTCAACCCGCTCCGGCATCTTCTCAAAGGCATCGCCGGCCCCGATTGCCTCATAGTAATCTACCGGCCACCCGCCATAGTCGCGGTTGTAGTTCATCCGCATAGAGGCGGAGTTGATGTTAATGGTCCATTCACCGGTCAGGCGATAGGTTAGCCAGTCGGGAGCATCTACGATCCGGTAGGCTTCTTTGAAAATTTCGGGCTCATTTTCTTTTAGCCAGGCAACTTTGAAGGGATACCATTCGGCAGTTGGGGGAGTGGTCTTTCCCCCGTTGTACAAGCGGGCCCAGTGATCCATATCGATGACCCGTTCCATCTGTTTGGTGGCGCGCACGTCCATCCACATAATGGCCCGGCGAATTTCTTTGCCTTCCTTATTGATGGGAACCACGGTCATCGTGGTGGCATCATAGCTGATACCTGCAATATGACGGGCGGGAACACCAGTCTGGTCTAGGACTTTTCTCACCGAAGCTACCAGCGCTTCCCACCAGTCGGAGGGATCTTGTTCCGCCCAACCGGGGTGAGGGTGATGGGTGGGGTATCCGGTGGCGGCAAAGCCAATCGGAGTGCCCCGCAGATCGAAAATTGCGGCCCGGCAAGATTCGGTGCCGTAGTCGATTCCCAATAGGTAAGGACCTTCATAACCGGGTGCTACCATTTGTTTTCTCCTTGAATTTTGCGCCGGCATCGTTGTCGGCGACTTTTGCGCGCAGCAGTGAGCGCATTTCAATATTTTTGAGGGTGCTCAGCAGTTTTATTTAGTTTTAGTCATCTTCTGCGGTCCAACCGTTTTCTTCCCATACTGCAGCGGGAATCAGACGGTCAACACGATCGAGTATAAAGTCGGGTTGATGCTCCTTGGGCAGCGCCAAAGCCTCTTTGGCAGTGGAGTCTCCGGTAAGGGGCATCGCGGAAAACATTCCAGTTTTCTTGGCCATTTCGATATCAGTGTAAAGCCGGTCGCCCACCATCATGCAGTGCCGGGGGTTAACGTCTAGACCTTCAATCGCTACCTCGAGCATTACGGGCTCCGGTTTGCCGGTAATAACCTGGCACTTGGTCTGAGTGCAGGCTTCAATGGCGGCAATAATCGCAGCACAGTCTGGCTCTCCGCGCCCTCCGGGGAAGGGGCAGTAACGATCCGGGTTAGTAGCGACCAGAATAGCGCGGTTATGGAACCAGATGGCATCGAAAGCTATCTGCAGCTTGCGATAGTCAAAAGTACGGTCATACGAAGCGATGACGATATCGATTTCTTTGGGATCATCACTGATCTTGATGCCCGCGTCATGCAGGGCATCAATCAAAGGTTGTTCCGCAATCGGAAAAACGGTCTTATCAGCGTGGTGATCTTTGAGCCAACGGGTCATAGTGACTACGGTGTTGGCAATGTCTTCTAGGGGAGTGGGAATATCCAATCCCTCTAGTTTGTCTACATAAAGATGGGGGTCTTTGGTGGGATTATTCGACAGGAAACGTACCGGAATCTCGCGACGCCGCAGTTCCTCGATTAGTCTTTTAGCCCCGGGTAATAGGTGGTCTCCCAGATAGATGGTGCCATCCATATCGAAAATATAGGCATCATAGAACTCAGTGGGGAACCTTAAAGCATTTCCTGTTTCCAATTGTTTTCCTCTCCAGTATTTATTGGGGTTGGGGTGGAAAGCAAAACTGCTTTCCACCCCAACATTTAGTTATATTTTAGACCTGCGGTGCCGGTACCAGGCCAGCGGCAACTACCAGCAGAGCCGAACCCTTAACCACGGTGTGGGAGAGCCAAATAGCAGCTGCCGGGGGGTCAATATGAGTATCGCCCCGGGCGTACATCAGCCTTTGCGCAAATTCGGCCAAGCCCGCAGCCATCACTCCAAATACTACGGAGGCTAGCAGCGCCAAATACAGGCTGTTTCCTAAAATTGGGAACCAAACCATGGCCGCTAGACCAGCGGTAATCGTAATGTGGTGGGTGACGGGAATCTTGAAGCCGAGAATCAGCATCAAAATGGTGATGGCAGAAATACCGAAGGGCAGAGCCTGAGCATTTCCAAGCAACGCTTTCTCGATGTCTGGGCTCAGGTAGGGGAGTAGGTGGGCAACGCTTAAAGCTAGTCCCCCGGCAAATATCGAAGCTCCTATCCCGATGGTTAACCACTGGGAGGGCTTTTCCTGCCAGCGCAGCCAGCATTCCTTATCGGTGAGCTGCGAAGTCCAGTTAAAGATTCCGGTCTTACCGAAGATCAGGCGGACTAGCAAACCAGATATCAGAACCGTTAATGCCACGGTGTCGGTGTTGTGACCAAACCAAGGAATCAAGCGGATGCAGCGTTCTAATAGGTAGCCGCCCAAGCCGAAGATTGCACCGATCCAGAGCATGGTGGGATTACCAAACCCGGCAGGCGAGGTATCAATATCCTTGCCCTTTTTCTCTCCGTTTAGGCCAAGTTTACCGGCGTAAGCATGGGCTGCAGCTCCACCTGCGAAGCAAATGTGGGGACCAAATACCGGCCCGAATGCCATGTAGTTAAGGACAATATCGCTTCCCGTGCTAGCAGCTACCGCGAAGCCCAGAAATACCGAGAAACCGGTCATTACGAAGGCCCAGTTACCGCCGATCGCAGCCCCGATGATTCCACCGCCAATGGCGCAGATTGCCCAAAACAGTGAAAATCCGGCTGAGGGACCAAACGAGTTTACAAAGTCGCTGGCACTTGCCGCCATTTGTATTGTTTCGATCATATTTTTAATACCTTTATTTAGATAGCGTTTGGCAACATTGCCAAACTTTTCAAAGTTCGACTCAAGCACTCACTTCAGCCGACATTTTACTGAAGTACTGGTTATCCGCAGGAACCAGGAGTGGTTTCCCCGTCGGTCTCCGGTACTTCGTAGTCGCAGATTAACTGGACTTTACGCGCCGAGTTGGACTGGGGGTCAAACTCGTAACCTAGCCATTCATTAACCAGGCGCCGCGCTAGTTCAATGCCGATCACGCGCTGCCCCAGAGTTAAAACCTGACCGTTATTGGACTTGATCAGGCGCTCCACACTGAAAGAGTCATGTCCCTGTCTCTTATACACATCTCCGAGCCCACGAGACATCTCAGGATCT